>CAZRKY010000039.1:0-17343 GCA_964600375.1 uncultured Caulobacteraceae bacterium
GAAGATCAAGAATACATTCTAAACAGCGACACCAGAGAGTGGGAACAATTTTGGCTCGGCGCGCGGCCCAAAGATGAGAATACTTGCCGAGACCGACTTCTTGACCTCCTTCGGGCGCGCATTTCGGACGCCATTCAGCTGATGCCAGAATCGCTGATGCCGGAGCTCAAGCGGGTCGATATCCTCGCTTTGTTTGGCGGCTTGGGGCTTCCGATTGAAATCAAGGGGCAGTGGCACCCAGAGGTGTGGCATGCGAGCCGTACGCAGCTTTACGAGAAGTACGGACGTGATTGGCGAGCTGATGACCGTGGCGTCTTCGTGGTCTTTTGGTTCGGCAACGTGGCCGGAAAGATGGTGCCCCTCGCTCCCGCCGGTGTCGAAGCCCCCTCCTCCCCGCAACACCTCCAAGACCTTCTCAAGGACCAGCTATCGAGTTCAGAACGGTCTCGGATCGACGTGGTTGTGCTCGATGTTTCCCGACCCCAGCCGGCAACGTGAGCCGACCTCAACCCGACCCTCACCCCACCCGCAAAAACCGCGCCGCGTTGTTGTACAGAATGTCCCGCTTCTGCCCCGCGTCCAGGAACGGCGCGTCCTCCACCGAGGCGATGGCCGCCTCGATGGTCTGCGGCCAGATGCCCTGGTCCGTGCCGAACATGACGCGGTCGCCGAACCCCGCCTCGACCAGTTCCTGAAGCCAGCGCCAGAACGCGGCCCTCGGTTCGCTGAAGTTGATGGCCGAGATGTCGACGTAGACTTGGGGGTGGGCGAACATCAGGGCGCGGAGGTTTTCGCCCATGGGGTAGCCGGCGTGCATGATCCAGACGCGCAGTTTCGGGTGGCGCACCAGCACGGGTTCGAGCTTCAGCGGGTCGCCGTTGGCGACGCGGTAGTTGCGCGCGCCTGAATAGGCGTCGGCCCCGCCGCCGGGGCCCATGTGGATGCCGACGGGGATGTCGTGGGCCTCGGCCCAGGCCCAGTAGGGTTCCAGCCGGGGGTCGTCCGGCGCGGCGCCCTCGTACTGGGCCATGACCTCGCCCAGCACCTGGATCTCGCCGGCGAGGCGCAGGGCCTCCAGCTCGTCGACCGACAGGGCCTTGAGCAGGCGCGTGGGCGGGCCGGAATCGTGCAAGCGCAGGTCCAGGCCCGCGATCACCCGGCCGGGCGCCAGCGCCTTCCACCGCGCCACGTCCTGGGGCCGGCCGACCACCACCCCGATGATGTTGCGCCGCTCCATGATGGCCAGCGTCTGGGTCATCACCGCCTCGGCGTCGGCGGCGGGCGCGATGGGGTGGGCGCAGGGGCCGCGATTGAAGACCATGCCGGCGAAGTCGGGCACGCTGGCGTCCCAGCGCGGCCAGACCTCGTAGGGCGCGCAGACGGTCGGCGCGTCCGGCCCGATGACGCCCGGCGCGCGGGCGTGCAGGTGCATGTCGATGATGGGGGGCGGGCTGGCGGCCGGCGCGGGGGGCATGGCGGCGGGCTCGGCCAGGTCCGGGGCGGCGAGGGTGCAGAGGGCAAGGGCGGCTGCGGACAGGGCGGCGAACCAGGGCTTCATGGGCGTCTCCCGCGATCACCCGGAGAACGCCCCTCGCCTGGCCGGCGTTGGCGCAACTCCCCCTGATCCTCTTGATGGAATTGTGCGCCGGGGTCTGAGGCAGTCAAGGACGACGGCTTCGCCGTCGCGGCCCCGCCGCGCGCCCGAAGGGCGCGTCCTTGACAGCCTCAGACCCGAAGGCGCGATGCTCCGCCAAGAGGACAAGGGAGTGGTCTGTTCAGGAGATCGCCGAAGCGCCTCTCCCCCTACGCCTCGATCGTCCCCTGGAAGCCGCCGAAGATCATGCGCTTCATGTCGAAGGGCGTGTTCTTGGGATCGAAGTCCTTCATGCGCGGATCGGCGAAGACCTTGGCGTTGACCTCGTCGCGGTGGGCGCGGTCGCGGTAGGTGATGAAGGAGAAGATCACCGTCTCGTCCTCCGTGGTCTGAACGGCGCGGGGGAAGGAGGTGACCTCGCCGTAGGGCACGTCGTCGGCCAGGGCCTCGCAGTAGCTCAGGGCGCCGTGCTCCATCCACACGGTGCGGCCCAGGGTCGCCATCTTCCAGTAGTCGTCCAGCTTCGCCTTGGGCACCGGCAGGACGTATCCGTCGACATAGGCCATGGGGGTCTCCTGTTGCTTGCGTTGTTCCTATCAGACGAACCGGGCCGCGCCGTTTCGACACGGCCCCGGAATTTTCGCCCCGGAGTTTTTTCGTCAGGCCCCGATCGGCGCCCTCGCCGGCAGGAAACGGGGGTTGCGGAACAGGACCGCGCTGATCACCGCCACCACCACGCCGACCGGCAGCATCTCGACCATGGTCATGGGGAAGCGCAGCAGGGGGTTGTCGTAGATGGCCTGGAACTGGGCCGCCTGGGCGCGCACGGCGGCCAGCTTCTCGGCGCTGGCGTGCTCGGCCTCGGCCTTGGCGATCATGGCGGCGTTGTACTCGCCGATGAAGTCCTTGCCGGAGAGGGCCAGGTAGGCCTCCCAGGCGGCGGCGTAGATGACGGCGGCGATGACGGCGATGCCCAGGCCGATGACCAGGCCGCGCCAGAAGGTGATGACCCCGCCGCCGGTCTGGTCGCGGTACTGCTTGATGCCCAGGCCGATGGTCGACAGGGCGATCAGCATGGACAGGTAGCCCAGCCACATCGAGGCGGGCGCCATGTGGTCGTTGACCACCAGCATGCTCAGCTGCATCAGCCCCGCGACGATGACGCCGCCGACCAGGCCCCAGATCAGAATCGTGCGTCCCATGGGTACGCTCCCTTGTGTTGCGTTCAGGCCGGCGACGCTGACGGGGTGGAGGCGCTCGCGCCATCGCCCGAATGGGTGAGAAACGCCGTCTGGTCCGTTCGGCTCACGGGATCAGCGCCAGCTCGCGGGCCCTGGCCAGGGCCTGGGTGCGGCGGCCGACCTCCAGCTTGGAAAACAGGTTGGCGACGTGGGTCTTCACGGTGTTGGGGGCGACGCCCAGCGAGCGGGCCATCTCCTTGTTGCTCTGGCCGGCCGCGATCAGCTCGAGCGCGCGCAGCTCCTGGCGGGTCAGGCCCAGGGCCGCGATGGCCGCGTCGTTGCGCTGGAAACCGGTGCGCGGCCGGCTGGACAGCCGCCAGCCGACCCACACCCCGCCGGCGGCGAAGGCGGCCGCGATGATGGCGATGTAGATCTCGCGCGAGAAGGCCATGGCCAGGTACTGGAACTCCAGCCACTGCAGCGCGAAGGCGGCGGCGGCGAGGACCAGGGCCCAGAGAACGACGGTGCGGACCATTTCGCGGGTCATGGGGCGAGTGTGGCCCGGCGCGCGGGATTCGTCACGGGGCGGGCGGCCCCGCGCCAGGGTCAGGGCGCGACCCGGTAACCCTCGCCCGGCTCGACCCAGATCATCCGCTGGTCGAGGTCCTTCTTCGGCTTGCCGTCGAGGGCGCCGTGGGCCACGTAGCCGTCGCCGTCGCCGACCCAGCTGGCGCAGATCTCGCCCTTGCGCGGCGCCACCGACAGCATCAGCCGGTAGCCGGCGTCCTGGCCGGGGGTGGCGGGCTGGCCGGCGACCACGAAGCGGGCCGTGGGCAGGTGCTCAAGGCCCCCGCAGACCGCCTTGCCCCGCACCACCACCGGGGCGGTGACCACCAGGACCGCGGGTCCGGACTCGTCCATCAGCGCCTGGGTGGTGCTGACGATGCGCCCGTCGTCCTCAAAGCTGTAGGCCGCCATGATCTTGCAGGTGCGGGCGTCGATGTTGGGCTGGAAGCACTGGACCTGGCCCTGCCGCGCCGGGCGCAGAATGTCGACGCGGTCCTCGATCACCGGCTCGGGCAGGTTCGCGACGTCGGCGTCCGTCAACGGCTCGGCCGTGGCCAGGGCAAGGATCAAGAGGGCGACGCTCATCCGCCTATTTCAGCCCAACCTTTGCGGCGGGTCCATGGCGAGAATTCGCATCGCCGCGACCGCGCGCACGGATGACGCTGCGACAGAACCGCGCTAAGCCGCCAGACCCGTTCCAGGAGCCTTGCCCATGCGCCCTTCCGGCCGCGCCGCCGCCGACCTTCGCCCCGTCACGCTGGAGACCGGCGTCAACCGCTACGCCGAGGGGTCGTGCCTCGTCTCGTTCGGCCACACCCGCGTGCTCGTCACCGCGAGCCACGAGGGCAACGTCCCGCCCTGGATGCGCGGCAAGGGGTCGGGCTGGGTCACGGCCGAGTACGGCATGCTGCCCCGCGCCACCCACACCCGCGGCCGCCGCGAGGCCGCGTCCGGCAAGCAGTCGGGCCGCACCCAGGAAATCCAGCGCCTCATCGGCCGCTCCATGCGCGCCGTGGTCGACCTCAAGGCGCTGGGCGAGCGCCAGATCACGCTCGACTGCGATGTCATCCAGGCCGACGGCGGCACCCGCACCGCCGCCATCACCGGCGCCTGGGTGGCCCTGTCGCAATGCTGCAAGTACCTGACCGACGAGGGCGTGCTGGCCAAGAACCCGATCCTTGACCAGGTCGCGGCGGTGTCCTGCGGCATCTTCGAGGGCGAGCCGGTCTGCGACCTCGACTACGAGGAGGACTCCAACGCAGAGGCGGACTCCAACTTCGTCCTCACCGGCGACGGCCACATCGTCGAGGTCCAGGCCACGGGCGAGAAGCGCGGCTTCTCGCGGCACGAGTTCGACAGCCTCTTCGGCCTCGCCATCCACGGCTGCAACGAGCTCTTCGCCCTGCAGCGCAACGCCGCCGCGAGCTAGGCCGTGCCGGAACTGCCCGAGGTCGAGACGGTCCGCCGCGGGCTTGAACCCGCGCTCGAGGGCCAGCGCCTGACCGGCGTGACGGTCAACCGGCCGGACCTGCGCTTTCCCTTCCCCGACCGCTTCGCCGAGCGGCTGGACGGCGCGGTGGTCGAGCGGCTTGAGCGGCGGGCCAAGTACCTGCGCTTTCCGCTGTCGAGCGGCGAGACCTGGGTCACCCACCTGGGCATGACCGGCCGTTTCACCCTGGACGGCGTGGCGCCGGGTGAGTTCGAGGAGGCCGCGCCGGTCGGGGGCAAGCACGAGCACCTGTCGCTGACCACCGGGGCCGGGCGCCGCATCGGCTTCTCCGACGCGCGCCGCTTCGGCTACATGGCGCTGATCCCGACCGCCGAGGTCGAGGAACATCCCTGGTTCAAGGGCCTGGGCCCCGAACCCCTGGGCAACAGCTTCAACGCCGGGGTCCTGAAGGCCGCCTTCAAGGCCAAGAAGCAGAACGTGAAGGCCTCCCTGCTGGACCAGCGCATCGTCGCGGGCCTGGGCAATATCTATGTCGTGGAGGCGCTCTACCGTTCGCACATCTCGCCGCTGACGCCCGCGGGGAAGGTCTCCATGCCGCGGCTGGAGCGGCTGACTGCCGCCATCCGCGACGTGCTGACCGAGGCGGTGGCCGCCGGCGGCTCGACCATCGGCGACTTCGCCAACGCCGAGGGCGGCCAAGGCTATTTCCAGCACCGCTTCGACGTCTACGGCCGCGAGGGCGACCCTTGCCTGCGCGAGGGCTGCAAGGGCGTGATCAAGCGCGCCGTCCAGGCCGGGCGCTCGACCTTCTGGTGCGGGAGCTGCCAGAAATAACCCCCCTTCTCCCTTGGGGAGAAGGAGGGCCCCACGCACCGGAGCAGCGCATGCTGCGAAGGTCCTGGCGTGGGAGGTTGAGGGGGAAACGCCAACCTTTCGTCGTTGTGGCTCCCCCTCATCCTCCAGCATGGGCCTACACGCGCCTCGCGCGTTCCGGCATGCTGGGACCTCCTTCTCCGCAAGGGAGAAGGAGAGGAGGCCGCTCGATGCCGAAATCCATCTGTGTCCTGCGCGCCGTCAACGTCGGCGGCCGCAAGGTCGTGATGAGCGAGCTGAAGGCGATGGCCGAGGCCATGGGCTTCAGGGACGTCCAGACCCTGCTGGCCAGCGGCAATCTGGTCCTCGACGCCGGGGGCATGACTTCCGGCAAGCTGGAACTCGCGCTCGAGACCGAATTCCAGAATCGCTTCGGCTTCCACGCCGAGTTCATCTGCCGCACCGCCGCCGAGTGGCGGACGCTGATGGACGGCTGCCCCTTCCCGGCGGACGCGGTGGCCCGGGGCAGCCGCCTGCTCTGCCTCATCAGCCAGGGCGCCCCGGCGGCCGACGTGGTGGACGTGCTGGAAAGCCTGGCGACGGGCGGCGAGCGGGCGGCGCGCACCGGCGACGACGTCTGGATCGCCTTCACCGACGACGGCATGGCGCGCTCGAAGCTGGCCACCGCCAAGGCCATGAAGGCCTTCGGGGTCCCGACCACCGGCCGCAACTGGAACACCATCGAGAAACTGGCCGCGCTGGCGCAAGCCTGAGGCGGTTGCTAAACGCACGCCCGACCCGGGAGAAGACCATGGCCGACACCTACGAGACCCTCATCATCGAGCGCCAGGACGGCTACGCCCTCGTCCGCCTGAACCGCCCCGAGGCGCTCAACGCGCTGAACTCGCAGCTGATGGGCGACCTGTCGGCCTTCCTCGACGCGGTGGAACACGACGACAGCGTGCGCTGCATCGTGCTGACCGGCTCGGACAAGGCCTTCGCCGCCGGCGCCGACATCAAGGAGATGTCGTCAAAGTCCTACGCCGAGATGTTCACCGAGAACTTCTTCGCCGGCGTGTCGGACCGCATCAGCCGCTTCCGCAAGCCGATCATCGCGGCGGTCTCGGGCTATGCGCTCGGCGGCGGCTGCGAGCTGGCCATGCTGTGCGACTTCATCCTGGCGTCCGACACCGCCAGGTTCGGCCAGCCGGAGATCAACCTGGGCGTCGCGCCCGGCATCGGCGGCTCCCAACGCCTGACCCGCTACGTCGGCAAGTCCAAGGCCATGGACATGATCCTGACCGGCCGGATGATGGACGCGGCGGAAGCCGAGCGCGCGGGTCTGGTCTCCCGCGTCTTCCCGATCGCGGACCTGGTCAACGAGGCCAAGGCCATCGCCGCCAAGATCGCGTCCCAGTCGCCGCTGGCGGTGATGATGAACAAGGAGATGGTCGACGCGGCCTACGAGACCACCCTGACCCAGGGCGTCCGCTTCGAGCGCCGCCTGTTCCACTCGCTCTTCGCCTTCGACGACCAGAAGGAAGGCATGTCGGCATTCGTCGAGAAGCGGAAGCCTGAGTTCAAGGGGAAGTAGGGCCGAGCGGGAAAGAGGAAGATTCCGGACTCGCGTTGACCCTTTCCGCCTTTCCCGCTATAGCCGCCCGCTCCTGAATTTCTCCACGCCGCAGGCAGGGGCCGGCGGCGTTTCACGTTCGAAGGACTACCAATGGCCAACAATCCCGGCGCCAAGAAAGCGATCCGCAAGATCGAACGCCGCACCGAGGTCAACAAGGCGCGCCGTTCGCGCGTCCGCACCTACCTGCGCAAGTTCGACGAGGCGCTGGCCGCCGGCGACGCGAAGGCCGCCGCGGGCGCCTTCATCGTGGCCCAGTCCGAACTGATGCGGGCGGTGTCCAAGGGCGTCGTTCACAAGAACACCGGGTCGCGGAAAGTGTCGCGCCTGGCGGCCCAGCTGAAGAAGCTCGCGGCCGCGTAAGAAGTCGGCCTTTCAGGGGCCGTCTGACCAAAATCGCAGGGATTCCAGAGCCGAGTGAACGCAAGTTCGCTCGGCTTTTCCGCCATGGTCGCAGTGCTCAAAAACGGGCGATTCGACGCAGGTCAATTCCGTTGTCTGAATTTTCCCCAAGCGCGCGAGGCGGTTAGACGAGTCAACGGATTTATTCGCATCCCTAGGTAATTTTCCCCTCTTTACCACGCCCCTTCCTCGGCTAATTTCCAAGTCCTAACGCGGCCGTCTTCAGACGGAAAAACGCGCGGGGGGCGCCTTCGCGTTCGCGTTAGCAAGAGTCTGTTTCGAATAGAAAATCAGGCCTGGGGCACGCTCCAGGTCAACGATCAAAACTTGCCTGATTGGGCTGGGGAAAACACAATGGCGAGACTGGAAACGGGCACGCCGCCTGAGGCGGTTTGGACCAAGGTCGCGGATGCCCTGAGAGGCGAACTGGGCGAGGGCCCGTTCAACTCCTATGTGGCGCCGTCCGACGTGCGTCCGGGCTCGTCGGGTCTGCTCTATCTGGTCACCCCCACGGCCTATGCCCGCGACTGGATGCGCAAGAACGCCATCAACCGCGTCGAGGAGCTGTGGATCGCGAACGATCCCGCGCGCCGGCCCATCGGCCTGCGCTGCCGCCTCGAGCACGAGGCCGACGGCGGCGTGGTCGCCGAGCCCGCGGCGGCCCCCGCCGTGATGAGCGAAACCGACAAGACCTTCGCCGGCGCCGTCTCCGACATGAGCGAGCGCCAGCGCCCGACCCGCGCGGCGGGCCTGCAGGAGCGCCTGTCCTTCGACAGCTTCGTCCCCGGCCAGGGCAACGAGTTCGCCTTCGCCATGGCCCGCCAGGTCGCCACCTGGGCGGACGGCCACTTCAACCCGGTCTTCTTCCACGGCCCCTACGGCTACGGGAAGACCCACCTGCTCAACGCCATCGGCTGGGAGGCGCAGCGCCTGCGCCCCGACGCCAAGGTCATCTACCTGACCGCCGAACGCTTCCTGTCCGCCTTCGTGCGCGCCGTGATGGATCGCTCCACCGCCTCGTTCAAGGAAGAGCTGCGCGGCGCGGACCTGCTGCTGATCGACGACGTCCAGTTCATCGGCGGCAAGGCCTCGACCCAGGAAGAGCTGTTCCACACCCTCACCGCCCTGCTGGAGGACGGCCGCCGCGTGGTCCTGACCGGCGACAAGCCGCCGTCCGCCATGACCGAGGTCGACGCCCGCCTGCGCTCGCACCTGGGCGCCGGCCTGGTCTGCCCGGTCGAGCCCGGCGACAAGGCGCTGCGCCTGTCGGTGGTCCACCGCAAGCTCGAGCTGCTGGCCCAGCGCCAGCCCATCGACCTGCCGGCCCGCCCCGAGGTGCTGCAGTTCCTCGCCGACCGCGTCCCGGGCTCCATCCGCGAGCTGGAAGGCGCGCTGAACACGCTCGTGGCCGTCGCCGGCGCGCGCCTGTCGAAGATCACCCTGGAAGAGGTCCAGACGCTGCTGCGTCCGAACCTGACCGGGGGCGTCGAGCGCCGCATCACCGTCGACGAGATCCAGAAGACCACCGCCGACCACTTCGGCCTCAAGCAGGCGGACCTGCTGAGCGAGCGCCGCACGCGCTCGATCGCCCGCCCGCGCCAGGTGGCCATGTACCTGTGCAAGCTGCACACGACCCGCTCCTACCCCGACATCGGCCGCCGCTTCGGCGGGCGCGACCACACCACGGTCCTGCACGGTGTGAAGAAGATCGAAAGCCTGATGACCACGGACGAGCAGATCGCCCGCGACGTCGAGGCGCTGTCGAGGAAGCTGCGGGGCTAGGGCGCGCTCGCCAGGGCGTGCTTTCGCCGCGCCGCTAGAGGGCGAGGTTGAGGGGCGGCCCGGAGCTTGATTGCGATCCGTCCGGGCCCACCGCGCGCCACAGCGCCCGGAAGCGGGGCGTCGCACTCAGCGCGGCAAATTCCGGCGTGGACGCCAGTTTCACCAGCGCAGGGTCGCGGTTCGCTGCGGCGCGCTCAAGGTTGGACAGGGCCTCCTCCAGCCGCCCGGCGTCAGCCTGGACCTGGGCGCGCTGGAACCAATGCCCGCGATCGGGAACGAAGTGCTCCGACCGCCACAGCAGGAAGCGCTGGTAGCCTGTGTCCGCCGGGACCGCGCTGACGCTGGCCACGGCGTCCGGATTGGCGTCAACGGCTTTCATGAAATCCAGCGCCGCGGCGCGCGCGGCTGCGATCGAGCCTTGCCTGGCAAGGGCGGTGTGGCGGCAGGCCAGGAGGTTCGGGAGCCGCTCCGCCGGTCCATCGCAGAGCTCCAGCGCGAGGTCGGCGCGCTGCATCCGCAGGGTCAGCCAGCCGAGATCCGCGCGGAGGTCGGCGGTAAGCGAGGTGTCGGCCAGCAGGGTCTCGACCTCGGCCAGGGCTTCTCGCCGGCGGCCGCTGTTCAACAACAGCCACGCCAGGCCATGACGCGCGTCGACGTTGCCCGGATCCCGCGCCAGCGCGCGCCGGTAGTAGCGCTCGGCGCCGCCCCAGTCCCAGTCGCCGCCCAGGGCGAGATCGGCCTTCAGGGTGTCGGTATCCGCCCCTTCGCCGACCGCGCGCAGGGCCAGGTTCACGGCCGCCTTGGCCTCGGCCAGGGTCTGGGCGGACGGCGCCCGGCGCCAGCGTCGCACTGACATCTCCGCGCGAAGCACCTGGGCGGCCCGATAATCGGGCCGCTCGGCGATCAGGGCGTCCAGGGCCGCGATGGCGGCGCCGGGGGCGCGATCCTGCTGGGCGACGATACGCACGAAGCGATCTCGTTGCTCGAAGGACAGGGGCGCGGAAGGGGCCGGCGACCATGCCGTCCAGGGCGCCGAGACGAGAGCCAGCAGGCAGGCCGCGATCGCGGGCTTAAGCCAGCGCGGACCGCGTCGGGCCTGGACCGGCGCCGAGATCCAGCGATAGCCATGGCCGCGGATCGTCTCGATGTAGCGCGGCGATTCCGCGCTCTCATCCAGCAGCGTCCGCAGGGCCCGCATGGCCGTATTCAGCCGGTGCTCGGTATCGATCCGCTCCGAGTTCGGCCAGATCGTCGCCTTCAGCTCCGCCCGCGTGACCACGCGGTCGGGCGTCGCCATCAGGATGGTCAGTATCCGCAAAGGCAGGCCGTTGATCGGGGTGGCGATCCCGTTACGCACCAGGCTGACGCGATCCAGATCGAGCGTGATCGCTCCGGATTTCAGCAGACGTCGCGGGGGCGTGAGGCTGGCCATCTGTCCTCCCCACACCGGGCGGAGCTCCGAGGGCGCCGATCCCCTCGGGCCCTCGTTTCTTACCCAAGTCTTATCCAGCCGTGGTTGCGGGATCAATCAGCGCCCCCCAGGCTTCTCCGACGTCCCTGAACGAGGTCGGCCAAACATGTCTAGGTACAGAACAATCGCTCTCGCCTTCGTCCTGCTGCTGCTCGCGCCGCGCGCCGTGGCGGAAGCGCCCCCTCTGACCGCGGAGGCGATCGTCGAGCGACACATCGAAGCCCGGGGCGGGGAAGCGGCCTTGCGCGCCATCCAGTCCCTGGTCTTCGACAAGGGCGTCTACAGCGAACCCGGCTACACCAGCGACGGCGGCGCGGTGATGATGCTGCGCCGGCCCAACTTCAAACTCGTCGGCCACCCGGAGCGGCGCCCCGATTTCCTGGAGGGCTTCGATGGCTCGGCCTGGGAGTGGTACGAGGATCCCGGCCTGACGCTCCGTACGGTGGGCCCGGCCTCGGCGGCGGGGCGCCACAACACCACGGTCGAAGGACCGTTCCTGGACTACTCGGAAAAGGGTAGCTCCATCGAACTCGTCGGCAGTCCGCTGGTCGGGGGAAGGCGGACCTACGAGCTTCGGCTGACCCTGATGGATGGCTTCCAGACCGACTACTTCTTTGATGCGGAGACCTTCCTCATCATCGCCTCCCGCCAGGCCGCGCCGGTGCACGCCTTCGGCGAGCCGGTGACCGCCGAGACCCGCTACAGCGACTTTCGCCGCGTCGCAGGCGTGCTGTTCCCGTTCCGCAGCACCGAGGTGGAGCTGGCGACAGGGCGCGAACTCAACGCCATGCTCTGGGGCAGCATCGAAGCCAACCGCGCGCTTCCGGCCCGTTGGTTCTCGCCGCCCCTGTACGAGCGGACCCCAATTCAGACGCTGATGGATCAGTTGTTCGCCCAGCGCGACGACGCCCAGGCCATGCTGTGGACCTATCGGGAATTTCGCCGGCTCAATCCTGGCGTCGATACGCGGGAGGCCGCCGAGGTCATCGGCTACCAGGTCCTCAAGATGGGCCAGTCGGCCTCGGCCATCGCCTTGCTGGAACGCAATGCCCAGGACAACCCCGCGGCCGCGGACTCCGCCTTCGGACTGGGTCGGGCCTATGCGACGGCGGGGCGCAAGGCGGACGCCAGGCGCGAGTTCGAACGGGCGCTGCGCCTGCAGCCGGGTCATGCGCGGGCCACGAAGGCCCTGGCCGACCTCGCCGGCGCCTAGGCGATCGTCCAGCCGCCGTCGACGCAGAGGATGTGGCCGGTGACGTAGCTGGAGGCGGGGGCGGCCAGGAAGACGGCCGCGCCGGCGATTTCCTGCACCGTGGCGGGCCGCGCCAGCGGGGTGCGTTCGCGAACCCGCTTGCCGCCCGCTTCGGAATCCAGCGTGTGGGCCGTCATCTCGGTGCGCACGTAGCCGGGCGCGATGGCGTTCACCAGGATGCCGTGGGGCGCCCATTCGACCGCGCAGGTGCGGGTCAGCTGCACCACCGCGCCCTTGGTCGCGGCGTAGGGCGCCGAGAGGGGGTCGGCGACCAGGCCGGCGAAGGAGGCGAGGTTGATGATCCGCCCGCCCCGCCCGCCGTCGATCCAGTACCGGGCCGCGGCGCGCATGACGTGGAAGACGCCCTTGATGTTCAGGTCGATCATCCGCTCCAGGTCGGCGTCCGGGTAGTCCTCGGCCGGGATGCGGGCGCTGATCCCGGCGCCAGGGACCACGATGCCGATGGGCGGCAGCCCGGCCGGCCGCGCCGTGAACAGGGCGTCCACCTCGCTGGAGCGGGTCACGTCACAGCGCTGGAAGGTCGCGTCGAACCCCTTGGCCCTGAGGGCCGCGGCGGCCTCCTCGGCGCGCGGGTCGATATCGACCAGCACGACAGCGGCGCCCCAGGCGGCCAACGCCTCGGCGATCGCCAGGCCGATGCCGCGGCCGCCGCCCGTGATCAGGGCCGCCTGCCCGCCGAGATTGAACATCGCTGTCGCCGGGTGGCCGTCCATCGTCATCTCCTGGGCGCCGCGGGCGGGCGCGCCGCGGGGCCGGGCGAGACCACCTGAACCGCTCGACGGCGTCAATGCGATGCCAACACCCCCGCAACTGAATTGGCGCGCACGTCCCCATGCCCTTCAGGGCAGGGGGTTTCGGGCCGGGCTGGCGCGCTTTCGGGGCGGCGTGGAATAAACTGCGGCCACGCTTCGTTGTCCTCAGGCAAGCGCTTGAAGACTCTTCATTCGAAGGTCCGCTCGCCCCGGGAATTTCGCCATGAAGACCCTCAAGAAGATCCTCATCCTCGCCGCCTTCGCCGCCAGCGCCACGGGCGCCAACCTGGCCGTTGCTTCGACCGCCAGCGCCGGCGAAGGCCACTGGTCGATCGGCCATGGCGTCCAATGCCATATCTCCAACGGCGTGGTGATCTGCACCAAGTCGCGTCCGTAAGCGCCCGGGGCGGGAAGGGGCCTTCCCCGACCCGCCCGTCCGCCGCTGAAACAGGCGCGCGCGGCCCCCTTGGCGCCCTGTCGACGCCTTGTCCGCGTTCGATCCACAACCCAAGGCCCGGTGTGGCCTTCGCGGGGCTTCCCCCGCCGCCGGTTTTGGTTACTCTGCAAAGCCCTTAATCTCTCTCTTGGCCGGGAGATTCGCTCCGGCCGCTGGGCGCGACACATGCATTTGACCATCGAGCGCGCGGCGCTGCTGAAGGCCCTGGGCCACGTTCAGAGCGTCGTTGAACGCCGAAACACCATCCCGATCCTGTCCAACGTGCTGTTGTCCGCCGACCGGGACGGCGTGTCCTTCTCGGCCACCGATCTCGACATGGAGATCGTCGACGAGGCCGAGGCGGTGGTGAACACCCAGGGCCAGATCACCGCGCCGGCCCACACCCTGTACGAAATCGTCCGCAAGCTGCCCGAGGGCGCCGACGTCGAGCTGAAGTACTCCGGCGACGACCCGCGCCTGTCGGTCTCGGCCGGGCGGTCGCGCTTCAACCTGCCGGTGCTGCCGGCGGGCGACTTCCCGGTGATGTCGTCCGACGGCCTGTCGGCCCGCTACAGCCTCGACAAGGCCGACCTGGCGCGGCTGATAGACAAGACCCGCTTCGCGGTCTCCACCGAAGAGACGCGCTACTACCTGAACGGCCTCTACCTCCACACTGTGTCCGACGAGGGCTCCGCCAAGCTGCGCGCGGTGGCCACCGACGGTCACCGCCTGGCGCTGGCCGAGATGATCGCGCCCGAGGGCGCCGCCGGCGGTCCGGGCGTCATCGTC
The DNA here is from genome assembly GCA_964600375.1 of uncultured Caulobacteraceae bacterium. Lineage (GTDB taxonomy): Bacteria > Pseudomonadota > Alphaproteobacteria > Caulobacterales > Caulobacteraceae > JAEZEZ01. The sequence goes on from CAZRKY010000039.1 coordinate 14,144, forward strand.
CCGCGCAAGACCATCGACCAGGTGCGCCGCCTGCTCGACGACGGCCAGGGGCTGGTCGACGTCCAGGTCTCGGCAGCCAAGATCCGCTTCGAGTTCGGCCGCGCCTCGCTGACGTCCAAGGTCATCGACGGGTCCTTCCCCGACTACATGCGCGTCATTCCCAAGGACAACCAGCGCCTGCTGACGGTCGACAACGCCGTCTTCGCCCAGGCCGTCGACCGCGTCTCGACCATCTCGGCCGAGAAGTCGCGTTCAGTGAAGCTGGCGGTTGACCCGGGCAAGGTGACGCTGACCGTGCGCAACATGGAGGCCGGCCAGGGCGTGGAAGAGCTCGAGGTCGACTACGACGACGAGAGCTTCGAGATCGGTTTCAACGCCCGCTACCTGCTCGACGTCGCCGGCCAGATCACCGGCGAGACCGCCGAGCTGCGCTTCGCCGACCCGGCCTCGCCGACCCTGGTGCTGGACCCCGCCGACGCCGGCGTCCAGTACGTGCTGATGCCGCTTCGGGTCTAGTAGTCGATTTCCAGCGCCTCGATCCGCTTGTCGTAGAGGTCGTGCAGGCAGGCGTGGGTGCGGCAGCGGTCGCGCCGGGCCAGCCAGGCGCGCTGTTCCGCCTCGAAGGGGCTGATGTCGGTCCCCTCGCCGCCGCCCTCGCGGTACTGCTCGATGAAGCTGGAGTAGACGGCGGCCATTTCGCCGTCCTTGGCCCGCAGCGAGCGGCTGGCGCAGATCATCTTCTCCACCCGCTTCTTCGCCGTGGCGCAGTCGAAGCTGGGATCGGTGTAGCCGATGCCGTGGCGGGGGCCGGCTGCCGCCCCGCCGGCCAGGCCAGCAGCCAGAGTCGCGGCGATCATCAGGGTTCGAAACCTCACGGGCGTCTCCCTAGTTGGACTGCTTCTGGAGGTAGAAGATGCGGTCGTCATAGGCGCGGGTCAGGCACCCGATCGTCTGGCATCGGTCGCGCCGCGCCAGCCACGCTCGCTGGCCGTCCTGGAGCTCGCGGGCGTCTTCGGGATAGCCCTCATCGCGCCAGCGGGCGCGCAGGTCGAAATAGAGCCGCGACATGCGCCGGTCCTTGGCCGCCAGGGACGGGTTCTGGCAGATGGCCTTCTCCACGAAGGTGCGGGCCCGCTTGCAGTTGAAGCTGGGCGTGGTCTGGGCGATGGCGGGGGCGGCGGACGCCGCGGCGGCGGCGAGCACCGCGGCGGCGACAAGCCCTTTCAAAGCGGTCATGGTTCGGTCCCTCCCGGCGCAGGCGCGCCCTGAATTCCTACCTCAAGCTCTCGTTCAGGCGCCTCGGGTCCGCCGGGTCCTGCAGATGGCGCAGGCGAGCGTCGTAGGCGGCATGCAGGCAGGCGACGGTTTCGCAGGCGTCGCGCTGCGCCAGCCACTCGCGCCGCTCGCGCTTCAGGTCGAAGGTCTCCTCGGTGTCGCCGTATTCCTGCATGGTCGAGCGGGCGCCCATGTACATGCGCGCCGCCGCCCGGTCCTTGGTGGCCAGCGACGGGTCGGCGCAGATGGCGGTCTGGACGAAGCCCTTCGCCCGGCGGCAGTCGAAGCTTGGGCCCGAGCCCGCGACGACGGGCGCCGACGCGCCGGCCAGCAGGGCGGCGATGACGCCCGCGACAAATGCCTTCGAACCGGTCATAGGCTGGGCTCCTTCTCCTTCGGCCGGGCTTCCGGCGGCTTCACCATAGAATGACCAAGGCCAGCCTTCTACGCCTGACGCTGACGGACTTCCGCTCCTACGAGCAGGCCGAGTTGGTCTGTGAGGGGCGGTCGGTGTTCCTCTACGGGCCGAACGGGGCAGGCAAGACCAACCTGCTTGAGGCCATCAGCCTGCTCTCGCCCGGGCGCGGCCTGCGCGGCGCGCCGGCGGTGGAGGTGGGGCGCCGGCTGCCCGGGGAGGCCCAGGGGCGGGCCTGGAGCGTCTCGGCCGAGGTCGGCGACGACTGGACCCCGACCCAGGTCGGCACCGGCCTGGAGACCCCGTCCTCGCCGCGCCGCACCGTGCGCATCGACCGCGAGACTGTCGCGCCGGGGCGGCTGCTGGAGCACCTGCGGCCGCTGTGGCTGACCCCGGCCCAGGACCGGCTGTTCCTGGAAAGCCGCGCCGAGCGCCTGCGCTTCTTCGACCGGCTGGTCTACGCCGCCGAGCCTGCCCACGCTTCGGTGGTCTCCGACTACGAAAAGGCCCTGCGCCAGCGGTTGCGCCTGCTCACCGACGGGGTCGGCGACGACGGCTGGCTGGACGCGCTGGAGGTCCGGCTGGGCGAGGCCGGCGAGAAGGCTGTCGCGGCGCGGGCCCGGACGCTTTCCGCCCTGCAGGCCGAGATCGACGCGCGCGAGCACAGCCCCTTCCCGCAGGCCCGGCTGTCCATCGGCGGGGCCTGGGCCGAGACCGGGGAGGGCGCGTCGGACGCGGCCTCGATCGTCGAGGGGATGCGCCAGTCGCGCCGCCGTGACGCCGCCGCCGGGCGCTCGCTGTCGGGCCCGCACCGGGCCGATCTGGACGTGGTCCACGCGGCGAAAGACCGTCCCGCGGCGGAATGTTCAACCGGCGAGCAGAAAGCGCTCGTTTTGAACCTCGTCCTGGCCCAGGCGGCGCGACTTTCGCTCGATAATTCCCAGCCGAATCCTATATTACTGCTGGACGAAGTCGCGGCTCACCTGGACGCCTCCCGGCGGGCCTCGCTCTTCGACGAAATCGTGGCGCTCGGGCTGCAGGCTTTCCTGACGGGAACCGACGAGACGCTGTTCGAAGGCCTTCGGGGGCGAGCCCTTGGCGTCCGCGTGGACGCCGGCCAATTGACCGTATTGGACTGACATGACCGACCCGACCGATCACAACGCCGCCAACGACGCCGCGGACGCCGCCGCCGAAGAGTACGGCGCGGATTCCATCAAGGTCCTCAAGGGCCTGGACGCCGTGCGCAAGCGCCCGGGCATGTACATCGGCGACACCGACGACGGCTCGGGCCTGCACCACATGGTCTATGAGGTGGTCGACAACGCCATCGACGAGGCGCTGGCCGGCCACGCCACCCTGGTGGAGGTGATCCTCAATCCGGACGGCTCGGTGACGGTCACCGACAACGGGCGGGGCATCCCCACCGACATCCACGAGGGCGAGGGCATTTCGGCCGCCGAGGTCATCATGACCCAGCTGCACGCCGGCGGTAAGTTCGACCAGAACT
>CAZRKY010000040.1:0-17114 GCA_964600375.1 uncultured Caulobacteraceae bacterium
CTCCGATCTCATCCCCGCCGCCGCCCTGGGCCGCGCCGCGCCGGACCTGGCGACCCCCGCCGGGGCGGCCGCGCTGGCCCCGTGCGCCGGCCTCGAGGAGGCCGCGGTCTGCGGCCTGGGCGGGGCGGCGGCGGGCCTGGGGTTCCTGTTGGCGCGCGCCGCGACGGGCGACGGCCAGCGGCTGATCGCCCTGGTCGCCCCGGGCGTCTGGATCGCCGAGCGGGGCGGGCTGATGGCGCGGGGCGCGCTGGCCTTTGGAATTCCGCCGGGCCGGCTGCTGATCGTGCGGCCGCGCACCGAGGCCGAGGCGCTGTGGGCGCTTGAAGAGATCCTGCGCTCGGGCGCGGCGGACCTGGCCATCGGGGCGGTGGAGGGCGCCAGCCTGACCCAGACGCGCCGGCTGGACATGGCGGCGCGCGAGGCCGGCGCGACGGCGGCTCTGGTGCGGGTCAGGCCGGGATCGCCGCTCAGTGCGGCGCGGCGGCGCTGGCGGATCTCGGCCCTGCCGTCGGCGCCGGACCCCTGGGACGACCGGGCTCCAGGCGCGCCGCGTTGGCGCGCCGAACTGTTGCGCCGCCGGGACGGGGCGCCGGGATGCTGGGATCTGGAGTGGAACGATGAGACGGCTCGTCTCGATCTGGTTGCGGGACTGGCCGGTGACGGTCTGGGGCAAGGGCTCCGGGCGGTCGCCGCCGCCTGAGGAGACGCCCTTCGCCCTGGTCGACAAGGGCGCGCATGGGCTGGCGCTCAGCGGCCTGAACGAGGCCGCCCGGCGCCTGGGGCTGCGCCACGGCCAGGCCCACGCCGACGCCTGCGCCATCGCGCCGGACCTGAACAGCGCCCCGGCTGAGCCCGAGCGCGACCGCCTGGCTCTGAGGAAGCTGGCGCTGTGGGCCGAGCGCTGGTCGCCGGCGGTGTCGGTCGACGCCGGCCCGCCCGAGCTGGAGGGCCTGATTCTCGATGTCACCGGCGCGGCCCACCTCTGGGGCGGCGAACGCCAATTGCTGGCGGATATCCGCTCGCGGCTGGCCGGCGCGGGCGTCTCCGCGCGCGTGGCGATGGCGGGAACCGCCGGGGCGGCCTGGGCGCTGGCCCGCTTCACCGCCGCCGAGGACCCCATCGCACCGCCCGGGCAGGAGAAGGCGGCGCTCGCCAACCTCCCGGTGGAGGGCCTGCGGCTGTCCCCCCGGGCGGCGCAGTTGCTGGGTCGTTTTGGCCTGCGGCGGATCGGCGATCTCTACCCCCTGCCGCGCGCGGGCCTGGCGCGGCGTTTCCGCGGCTCGGAAGGGCTGGAGGTGGTGGGCCAGCTGGACCGAGCGCTGGGCCTGGCGGGGGAGGCCCAGGTCTGCGAACAGCCGCCGCCGGCCTGGCGCGCCTGGCAGGTGTTCGCCGAGCCGGTCACGGTTTGCGAGGGCGTGGCCCTGCGCGCCGAGCCCCTGGTCGCCGACCTGTGCGCGGCGCTCGAGCGTGACGGCATGGGCGCGCGTCGCGTGCGGGTCACCGGCTTTCGCGTCGACGGCCGCACTACGGTGCTGGAGGCGGCGCTGGGGACCGCCTCGCGCCGGCCCGCCCACATCCTGCGACTGTTGAAGGAGCGCGGCTGGGAGCGGCTGGACCTGGGGTTCGGGATCGACGCCCTGATGGTCTCGGTGGGGGTCGCCGAGCCCCTGCATGCAACCCAGACCGACACCGAACAGGGCCCGGTCCAGGCCGACGCGGCCGCCCGCGCGGCCCTGCTGGATCGTCTTTCCGCGAAGCTGGGCGAGGCGGCGGTGGGCCAGCCGGTGCTGCGCGAAAGCTGGATTCCGGAACGGAGCGAGGCGGTGACCTCCGGGGCCATCCTGCCGGGCGACGAAGCGCCAGAGGCCCCGTTCCGCCCCCTGCTGATGCTCCCGTCCCCCGAGCCGATCGAGGCCATGGCCGAGCTGCCCGAAGGCGCGCCGGTGCGGTTCGTGTGGCGGCGGGTGGCGCGGCGGGTGGTGCGCTCGGCGGGGCCGGAGCGGCTGTCGCCGGAATGGTGGCGTCCGCGCGAGGGCCGGCTGGTCCGCACCCGCGACTACTACCGCCTCGAGGACGCCGAGGGCGGGCGCTACTGGGTGTTCCGCGAGGGGCTCTATGGCCGCGAGGACGGGGCCGAATTCGGGGAGAAATCCCCCAGCTGGTGGATGCACGGGGTGTTCGCCTGATGCAGGGCTCCGACATTGCCTATGCGGAGCTGGATGTGCGGACCAACTTCAGCTTCCTGGAGGGCGCCTCCCACCCGGCCGAGCTGGTGGCCCAGGCCAAACGGCTGGGCCTCGCCGCCATCGGGGTGGCGGACCGCAACACCCTGGCCGGCGTGGTGCGCGCCCACGCCGAGGCGAAGAAGCAGGGGCTGCGCCTGCTGATCGGCTGCCGGCTGCAGTTCACCGACGGCTGCGAGCTGATCGTCTATCCCCGCGACCGCGCCGCCTACGGGCGGCTGTGCCGCCTGCTGTCGATCGGCAAGAGCGGCATCGGCGGCGAGGCCCCGGCGCCGGAGGGCCGCGACCGCATCCAGAAGGGCGAGACGATCCTGGCCTTCGAACAGGCGGCCGCGCTGGGGGGCGGCCTGATCGCCCTGGCGCCGGCGCCCGCGTCGCCCGACGCCGCCTTCGCCGCGCGCATGAAGGCCTGGCGCGCGGCCTGGCCCGACGAGCTCTACATCGCCGCCGCCCCCCTGCGCCGGGGCCGCGACCGGGCGCGGTTCGCGCGGCTGGACCGCATCGCGGGCGAGGCGCGCACGCCGCTGGTGGCTACCAACGCCGTCCTCTACCACCACCCCGACCGCCGCCCGCTGCAGGATGTGCTGACCTGCGTGCGCGAGGGGACAACCATCAACCGGGCGGGGCTGAGGCTGGAGGCCAACGCCGAGCGCTTCCTGCAGCCGGCGCTGTCGATGGCGCGGCTGTTTCGCGGGTTCGAGCACGCCCTGCGGCGCACCGCCGGGATCGTGAAGGCCTGCACCTTTTCGCTGGACGAGCTGTCCTACGTCTATCCGGATGAACCGGTACCGCCCGGCTTCACCGCCCAGCGCCAGCTGGTGCGCCTCAGCTTCAAGGGCGCGCGCGAGCGCTTCCCCAAGGGCGTGCCGGCCAAGGTGCTGGTCACCCTGGTCAAGGAGCTGCGGCTGATCCGCAAGGTGAACTACGCCGCCTATTTCCTGACCGTGCACGACATCGTCGCCTGGGCGCGCGATCCGGCGCGCGACATCCTGTGCCAGGGCCGCGGATCGGCGGCCAATTCCGTGGTCTGCTTCTGCCTGGGGGTGACCTCGGTGGACCCCACCAAACAGGACCTGCTGTTCGAGCGCTTCATCTCCGAGGAGCGTTCCGAGCCGCCCGACATCGACGTCGATTTCGAGCACGAGCGGCGCGAGCTGGTCATGCAGTACGTCTACCAGCGCTACGGCCGCGACCGCGCCGCCATCGTCGCCACCGTCATCCACTACCGCCCGCGTTCGGCCATCCGCGACGTCGGCAAGGCCATGGGCCTGACCGAGGATGTGACCTCGACGCTGGCGCGGACCGTCTGGGGCTCGTGGGGGACCGAGATCGAGGACGGGCACGTCGACGATGTGGGCATGCGCCGTGACGACCCGCGCCTGCGCATGGCGCTGGACCTGACCAGCCAGTTGATCGGCTTTCCCCGCCATCTGTCCCAGCACGTCGGCGGCTATGTCCTGACCCAGGGTCCGCTGATCGAGACCGTGCCGGTGGGCAACGCGGTGATGGCTGATCGCACCTTCATCGAGTGGGACAAGGACGACATCGACGAGCTGAAGATCATGAAGGTCGACGTGCTGGCGCTGGGCATGCTGACCGCCATCCGCCGGGGCTTCCGGATGATCGAGGAGGCCTATGGCCCGCGCATGGATCTGGTGCGCGTGCCCAGCGAGCGGCGCTCGGTCTACCGCATGCTGTGCAGGGCGGATTCGGTGGGGGTCTTCCAAGTCGAGAGCCGCGCCCAGATGGCCATGCTGCCGCGTCTCCTGCCGGTCGAGTTCTACGATCTGGTGGTGCAGGTGGCGATCGTGCGGCCGGGCCCCATTCAAGGCGACATGGTCCATCCCTACCTGTCGCGGCGAAAGCAGCGCCGCGACCAGGGCGCGCGCTTCCACATCGACTACCCCAGCCCCCATCCCGATCACGGCGACCCCGACGAGCTGAAGAACGTCCTGCACAAGACCCTGGGGGTGCCGCTGTTCCAGGAGCAGGCCATGCGCATCGCCATGGAGGCGGCGAGGTTCACCGGCGACGAGGCCAACGGCCTGCGCCGCGCCATGGCCACCTTCCGCCACGTCGGCACCATCGGCGACTACGAGGAGAAGATGGTCGGACGGATGACGGCGCGGGGCTACGACCCGGTCTTCGCCCAGAACTGCTTCAACCAGATCAAGGGGTTCGGCGAATACGGTTTTCCCGAAAGCCACGCCGCCGCCTTCGCGCACCTGGTCTATGTTTCGGCCTGGCTGAAGTGCGTCTTCCCCGAGGTGTTCGCCGCCTGCCTGCTGAACAGCCAGCCCATGGGCTTCTATGCGCCGGCCCAGATCGTGCGCGATGCGCGCGAGCACCAGGTCGAGGTGCGCCATCCCGACGTCAACGCGAGCGACTGGGACTGTACGCTGGAGCGGCGGCCGAGGGGGCGGCGGCGGGCGGTGCGGCTGGGCTTGCGCCAGATCGGCGGCTTTCGCCAGGACTGGGCGCTGGCGATCATGGGCGCGCGCTGCGCGGATGGGCCGTTCGTCTCCATCGACGCGTTGCGCACGCGCGCCGGCCTGCCGCCCGAGGCCATCGACGCGCTCGCCGAGGCCGATGCGCTGGGGACGCTGGAGATGACCCGCCGGGCCGGGCTGTGGGCGGCGCGCGGCCTGCCCAGGGCGCGCAAGCCTGCACCCCTGTTCGACGCCGTGGGGCTGGACGAGGGCGACCCTGACGGTTTCGCCCACCTGCCGGTGGCGCCGCGGTCGGAGGAGGTGGTGGCCGACTACCAGACCATCCGCCTGTCCCTGAAGGACCACCCGGTCGCCTTCCTGCGCGAACGGCTGGCCCGGCGCGGCGTGATCCCGGCCGCGGGACTGGCGAAGGTGGGCGAGAAGCGCCGGGCGGTGGTCGCCGGGGTGGTCCTGGTGCGCCAGCGGCCGGGCTCGGCCAAGGGCGTCTGCTTCATGACCATCGAGGACGAGACCGGCGTCGCCAACGTGGTGGTCTGGCCCAAGGTGTTCGAACAGTTCCGCCCGGTGGTGATGGGGGCGCGCATGGTGCTGGTGCGCGGCTACGTGCAGCGGGCCGACGACGCGCCCGAGACCGACGTCATCCACTTGGTCGCCCAGTCGATCGAGGACTGCACCGCCGAGCTCGCGACCCTGTCGGACCAGCCCCTGGAAATCCAGCGCTCACCCGGCGACGGGGCCACCAGCTCGGCCCCGGCCAAGGGCGAGGCGCCGCCCCCGCCGTCCGGCCGGCATCGGCATCCGCGCGACGTGCGGGTCATTCCAAAATCCCGCGACTTCCACTGACCGCCTAGTCGGCGCGCACCAGGTTCAGGGTCTTGGCCGCGACCGTCAGGCTGACCGTGCGGCCCCAGGTGAAGTCGATGTGGTCCTGCTCCATGCCGTCGGCGAAGATCACGCCCCCGTCGTTCATGTTCGACAGGATGGTGAGGGGCTCGCCCCCCAGCAGCGGCCCGAAGGCGATGGAATTGCCGGTGGCCACGCTGGGCCAGGGTTCGCGCACGAAATAGGCCAGGGCCGTGTCGGTGGGGCCGATGGCCAGGGGGTGGCCGATGGCGGTCATGATCGAGCGCGCCCAGCCCGTGGCGCCGGTGCCGGTGGAGACGATCACGCCCGAGGATGAGTGCTTCTCGCTGGCGCCGCCCACGGTGATGACATAGCGGGCCGACTGGTGGCTGCGGTGGCCGATGAAGACCTCGTTCAGCGCCTGCAGCACCTGGCCGTCGTCGGTGGTCGCCTGGGCCATGGTGCGCCGCTCCAGCGAGGCCGCCCCCTCCGAGGCCGCGATCATCAGCCGGGCGGCCTGTTCGGGTTTCAGCGGCACCAGCACGCCTTCATTGACGCTGGGATCGGCGTTGACGCCCAGCACCGGCTGGCCGGTCAGGTACTTCGCGAGGTTGGCCACCAGTCCGTCCTGGCCGACGGCGATAACCACGTCCTCAGGGCTGAAGATGAAGCGGTCGAGGTCCTCGCGGCCGACGCGGACCAGGCGCCAGTCGTCGGGGATGGCGGCGCGAACGACATCCAGCGCCGAGGTCTGGACCTCCTGGCGGTGGGTGACCTCGGCCAGGCTCTGGCCGCGGGTCTTCAGGAAGAAGGCCGCCTGGGCGCCCGTGGCGTGGGCCGCCGCCAGCCGGGCGTAGTCCGACTCGCGCGTGACCAGGACCGCCCGGGGCTTCAGCGTGGACACGGCCTCAGGTCGCCTTGCCCTTCACCGGTTTCGCAGGCCCGTCGCCGCTGCGGCCGATCGCGTCGCCCAGGAGCGTGCCCAGCAGGTCGGGCGTGATGTTCAGGTGTTCGATGGAGTTCAGCTTGCCGGCGAAGTCGCGCGCCGCCAGCCCCAGCATCACGCCGGGCGGCAGGTCGCGGTAGACCTCGACGCGGTCCTTCTCCCCCTCGACGCGGGCCTTGTTGACGGTGCGGATGCGGTCGGCCTCGGCGTCGCCGGCGATCTTCTGGGCGGCGGCCTCGGCGGTCGCGCGGTTGCGGGCATTGGCGTCCTGGGTGGCGATCAGTTCCTTTTCGCGCCGGGCCAGTTCGATCTGGTTGGCCAGCTCGTTCTCGGCGATGGCCCGCTCCTTCTCAACCGCCAGGGCGCGGCGCTCGAAGGTGGCCTGATCGGCCTGCTGCTGCAGGCGCTCGAAGGTGGGGGTCTGCAGGGCGCGTTTCAGGTCGCTGGAGGGGGAGACGTCGGAGACCCGAACGCTGACGACCTCAAGGCCCATGGCGGTCAGCCGCTCTGCCCCCACCAGTCCGCCGTCCATGCGCGCCCGCAGCGGCTCGACCCCGGCGGCCAGCATGGCGCCGACGTCCAGTTCGGTCAGGTACTGGGCGGCCAGTTGCTGGGCGAGGCCGGTGAGCAGGGTAGCGATCTGGTCGACCGGCTGGCCCAGCGGCTGGCCGTGGCGCAGGTCGATGGAGAAGTCGATGCGCTGGGCCAGCTTCTCCGGGTCGGCGACGCGCCAGACGAGCATCCCCTGGACGGTGACCTCCTGGAAATCCTTGGAGCGGCTGTTGAACAGGAAGGGCAGGTCGCGGTCATCGACCGGCGCCTCGGCGATCGAGGCTGCGTCCGGCAGGAACCAGAAGGCCAGGCCGCGCCCGGACTGGGCCAGGCGGCCGCGCTTGTAGCGCAGGACGTGGACGCTGGCGTCGCTGCGCAGACGCCGAAACCACAGAAACCCCTTGATCTCGGCCATGGTGATTCTCCCCCTGTTCGCCGGGAGTGTCGCGCGCCGGGACCCTGCGGCTCAAGCCTGACGCAAACGCCGCCGTTCCGCCTCGGCCTCGAAGAAGGTCCCCAGCACCATGGAAAGGATGACGGCGTAGCCCCAGATGACCATCACGGTGCGGTAGGCGTAGCTGAGGATTCGCATGTCCAGCATCATCGCGAAGTGGTCGCCGATGGTCAGCAGATGGCAGGCCGCGGCGACCATGAGCCACCGCCGGTGGGTCAGAAGCGCCAGGGCGACGAGCACCACCAGCAACAGGGCGTCGACGCCGAGCATGCCGTATTCGGGACTGCGGGCGTCCTTCGAATTGACCATCTGGGTGGCGACCCAGGCCAGCATCAGGGCGATGGAGGTCACGCGCTCCGGCATGCGCCCCCGCCACAGGGCGTAGATGCAGGCTCCCAGAAGGATGAGGAAGAAGGTCCTCACCTCGGCATGGATCAGGTCGTCCATCAGCTTTCCAGGGCGGCCCCCACGGCGCCGGGCTCGACCTTAACCGCAAATGCGCGCGGCGGCTGCCCGCCGGGACAGCCGCCGCACGTTGTTGGGGTGATCGTGGCCTGGAAGCTTCAGCCGACGAGGCGGGGCTCCGTTCGCGCCGTCGCCGGCCCGACGCCCTGGATCGGCTTGTCGCCGTCACCGAACGACACATGCCGAAGCCCCACGGCGTTTTGCATCTCGACCAGCCGGTGGTGGGTGTCGACGATTTCGCGGCGCGCCTCGGTCAGGGCGGTCAACGACCGGGCGATGCTCTCGAAGGCGTTCTGGCCGACGACAGCCGAAATGTTGGACTCCATCCGCGCGGCCGGCAGCAGCCCAGCCAGCCCGGCGATCTTGCCCAGGGCGTCATCGATGGCGAGCTCGGTCTGGAAGAGTTGTTCGGCCACCTTGTTGGCCATGATGCGTCGCTTCATCACGCTATCCCCCGTTCGCCGGCGCGGGCGCCGGCGTCTTGATTGATGAAATTCAGGTCTCGCGGGCGCGCTAGTTGCGCGGCGGGGACCGGTCGCCCTGCACAACGGTCTGCACCGCGTAGGTGAAGCCGTGAGCCGCGACGATCGCCCCCAGGGACAGCAGGCCGATGACCACGGACCAGACCAGGATCATCGCCAGCCGCCCCGTAGGCGTTAGAGGTCCGGCGCCTCCCCAAAGGTCTCGTCCGCCACTACCCAGGCCAGTGAGAGGATCTCGCGCAGGACCTGGGTGCGCGGCAGAAACGGCGCCTGTTTGCGGGTGGCCGACACCAGCGAGGACGTCATGTCCCGCTGGCGCGGACTGGCCGCGATGGTCTGCATGGCCTCTTCCAGCTCCGCCCAGGTGAAGCTGGGCATCGCCAGGTCGGCGCCCGGACTGACCGGCGGGCTCGGTTGGCTGGGTTGAACGATCTTCAACATGGGGTCCCTCCTCGATGAGGAAGGAAAGCCCCGCGGCCGGCGACGGCGACACCCGCGACGGGCGCCCCCCTTGATCATTGAGGGGGTCGGCGGCGGCCGGTTCGGACCCCTCCGCGGCCATGACCATGAGGGCGGCCTCGCGACGGTCGGAGGCGTCGAGCCGGCGGCGGCCCTCGCTGACGTGCCAGTCGACCGTGTGGCTGGAAATCCCGAGCCGGCGTCCGATCTCCTTGGAGCGCATGTGCTGGGCCACGAGGCGCAGACACTCCCGCTCGCGCGGGGACAGCCGCGCGACAGCGCTTTTCAAGGCGGCGTCCGGCTCGTTCATGGTGAAGGTTATGGAACAATCATAGGTCGCACGTCCATACGGTGAACGCACTTGGCCCGGGGCGCGGGCGAGGCCTATGGTCGCGGCGGTTTCTCGACGGGGCGGTTTCGATGCTGGATTTGCGATCACTGACGGCGCTGGCCGCCGCGTTCCTGCTGGCGGCGGCGCCCTTGGCCAGCCACGCCGAGGCGCCCGCCCCACCGGCCGCTGCCGACCGCGCCCGGCCTGACCGCCTGCCGGCGGAGGCAAGCGTTCGCCAGACCATCACCATAGCGGGCCGCAAGGTGAACTACACCGCCTACGCCGGCGCCCTGCCGGTCAAGGACAAGGATGGCGAGCTGATCGGGGAGGTGGCCTACACCGCCTTCATCGCCGACAGCCCTGACCGGGTGAACCGCCCCGTGACCTTCGCCTTCAACGGCGGGCCGGGCGCGGCGTCCGTCTATCTGAACCTGGGCCTGATCGGGCCCAAGATGGTGCGCTTCGGGGCCCAGGGCGATCTGCCCTCGTCCGCCGCCCAGGTGGTGGACAACCCCGACAGCTGGCTGGAGTTCACGGACCTGGTGTTCATCGATCCGGTGGGCACCGGCTTCTCGCGCGCCTACACGCCCGATGACAAGGCCAAGAAGGCGTTCTTCGGCACCGAGCAGGACATCAAGTACCTGTCGCGGATCGTCTACGACTGGCTGTTGAAGAACGGCCGCATGGGTTCGCCCAAATACCTTGTCGGCGAAAGCTATGGCGGTTTCCGCCTGCCGCGGCTGGCCTATGCGTTGCAGACCGACCTGGGGGTCGGCATCTGGGGGATGACGCTCGTCTCCCCGCGGCTCGACTACACCGTACCGGGCGGGCGGGACATTTCGCCCCTGCCCTGGGTGACGACCCTGCCGTCGATGGCGGCCGCGCGCCGCGAGCGGGAGGGCAAGATTCTGACCGCCGCTGACATGGCCGATGTCGAGGAATATGCGCGCACCGACTTCATGGTCGATCTCCTGCGCGGGGCCCGCGATCCGGCGGCGCTGGAACGGGTGGTGCAGCGGGTGGCGCAGTACACCGGTCTCGATCCGGCGGTGGTGCGCCGCTACGGCGGGCGGATGGAGCTGAACACCTTCGCCCGCGAGTTCCAGCGCGACCGCGGCCTTATCTCCAGCCGCTATGACGTCAACGTCGGCGCCTACGACCCCTTCCCCTGGTCCCCGACAACGCGCGCCGGCGACCCGATCCTGGACGCCATCATCGCCCCGACCACATCGGCGATGGTCGACTACGTCACGCGCGTGATCGGGTGGAAGGCGGAGGGCTCCTACCAGGCGTTGTCCGACGACGTCTCCAACGCCTGGGAGCGCGACGCCACGGCGGAATCCTCCACCGCGCTTCGCCAGGCGGTGGCGCTGGACCCGAACATGAGGGTGCTGATCGTGCACGGCTTCACCGACATTCAGACGCCCTACTTCGCCAGCCGCCTGATCATCGACCAGATCCCGCCCATGGGCAGCGCCGACCAGGTGCGGCTGGCGGTCTATCCTGGCGGCCACATGTTCTATTCGCGGCCCGACAGCCGCGGGGCCATGCGTCGGGATGTGCGTTCGATCTACCGCTGATCCCGGTTCACCGTCCTGTCACTTGACCCGGGGGCCCGCGCGCCGGACGCTGGCTGCCCCCGAGATGGAGACGCGCGATGGCTCACAAGTTCGAGATCTACAAGGACAAGGCTGGCGAGTTCCGTGTCCGCTTCAAGTTCAATTCCGAGGTGATGTTCGCGTCCGAGGGCTACAGTTCCAAGGCCGCGGCCCAGAACGCCATCGACTCGATCAAGAAGAACGGCCCGGACGCACCGACCGAAGACAACACCTAGGGTGCCTCAGATCACCGGCTGGGGCTTGTCACGGATCCACTGTGACAGCACCCATTTCTCGCCGCTGGTCGGCGGTGTGCCCGCGTGCAGGGTGCGCGGGTTGGGCTGGCCCAATTCGTCGAGATTGTAGAACACCAACAAGTCGCCAACGTCGCCCTTGAAGCTGTAGCCGATCTCCGGGAAGTCGGTCTCGCCGCCCTCGTAGTCGTCATTCAGATAGACCAGCGCGGTGGCCGTTCGCTGGCCGCGCTGCTCCAGATCGTTGGCGAACTCCGGAACCATCGGATCGATGTAGTCGTAGTGGCGGTCGAACTTCTGGCCCGGGTCGTAGTGCAGCACATTGACCGGCTCGAACATGGCGAAGCTGATCCCGATCGCCTCGGCGATGCGGAACCGGGTCAGGGCCAAAACAAGGTCGGAATTCCAAAGCCCGAAGCCCGCGCCGGTGTTGGTGCGCATGTCGTTCGTGCTGCGGCCGCCCAGGTCGGCGTCATAGGTCCGCGCCGGCTCCAGCCGTCCCTTGGTGCGGGAGGCGATCCAGGCGCAGGCGTCAGGCGAACAGAACTTCTCGACCACCCAGATGGGCGGGGACTCGGACGTCACCTGATGGGCCATCGGGACCACGAGGCTGTCGAGGTCGAGGGCGCCCTTCTGGCCGTGGAAGGCGGCCTCGGCCTTGAGTACCTCGAGCTGGTCGGCGGCGCCAGGATGGCGGCCCTTCACCGCCTTGCGCAGCCATTCCAGCGCGTTCTTCCAGCTGGCCTCGCGGCCCACGCCCATGGCGTTGAGCACGGCGGCGCGGGCGCAGGCCTCGGCGTTGCCGCCCTCCGCGGCCTGGAAGGTCAGCCTGGCGCCGATCAACGGGGCGAAAGGGGCCGCCTGCCCGGTCAAGAATCGCACGCCCAGGTAATTGGCCGACATGACGTGTCCCGCCTCGGCCGCCTTCTGGAGCCAGCCGACCGCGATGTCGTGTTTGCCCTCGCGGTCGAACAGCCGCGCCAGGGTGAACTGCGCGTCGCCGTCCCCGGCCAGGGCTCGCTTGTGGATCTGTTCGACCGTCATCTGGTTCATCTGCGGCCCCCCGGCTTACGCCCCTTCTTTTGCACAGCCGGGCCCGGCGGGTGAAGGGGTGCTTTGACAGGGGAAGGCGACGCGGCGCATTTAGCGCGCGGTAACCGGGGTTGGGCCTTGGCGAGACAGACCGCAGCAGCACGGCAGGCTAGACAGTCCGCGGCGCCCGGAGGCCCCGTCACGCGGCGCAAGGTGCTCTACATCCATGGCTTCGATCCGCGCGGACCCGGGCCCTACCATGCCCTGTTCGCGGAAGAGGCCGCCCGCGCCGCCGCCCTGTCGGGCCGCCCCATCGTCGTCGGCCCCCGCCGCCGAGGCGAGGACGGAACCGCCGCCTGGTCCGTCGAGGCCGGCGTGGGCGCCGAAAAGGTCGAGACCGCTTACGAGTTCCTCCGTTGGGATGACCGGGTGCGCGCCCGCTGGACCCGCAGCGAGCTACTGCTGCTGGGCGAGCTCTGGGCCTGGGTCGCGGCCTGGGCGCGGGCGGGGTTCTATGCGGCGGCGCACAAGCAGGCGCGGGCCCTGTGGATCGCCATGGTGTCCACGCCGATCGTGACCGGGCTCTATCTGGTGTCGGCCCTGGTGGTGGTTTCCATCCTCGGCTTCCTCGCCGGGGCGCTCGCCCACACAGTCGGGCTGCCGACCTGGACGGGCGCGCTGCCGGCGCTGCTTTCGCTGTTCTTCGCCGCGCCGATCTGGCGGCGGCTGGAGGAGCGGCTGAACCTGTGCTGGCTCAGTCGCTGCTTCACCTTCATGCGGCGCGAGGCCCATGCCCGGTCTCCGGACCTGGTCGAGCGCAACCAGATCTTCGCCGCCCTGATCGCCGCGGCCCTGGCAGACAAGACCAACGACGAGGTGCTTCTGGTCGGCCACAGCCTGGGCGTGCTGCAGGCGATATCGGCCCTGGCCGACGCCCTGGGCGCCGATCCGTCTCTCGGCCAGGACGGGCGGCTGGCGCTGCTGACCCTGGGCACGCCGATCGCGGCCTTCACCGCCCTGCCGGGGACAGCGAAGTTTCGCGCCGAGCTGGAGACGGTGGCGCGCGCGGCCCAGATCCCATGGCTGGACGTGACCTCCCCATCTGACCCAGCCTCGACCTGCTCGCTGGACACCCTGCGCGATATCGACTTTTCGGCGCCCGGCCGGCCGGTGCAGCGCACGCCGCGCTTCCATGTCTTCCTCACCGCCGAGCACTTCAAGGCGATCCGGCGCGATCCGATCACCTTCCATTTCGAGTACCTGCGCGCCCCCGACATCGCGGGCGGGTTCGACTATTTCGATATGGTCGCGGGGCCGGCGCCCCTCATGGACCATCCCTGGGTCAGGGCCGCCGCATGACCGCGCCGTTCGTCCCCGCCAAGCCCAAGCCCCTGCCGGCGCGATCCTCGCTGCGGCAGAAGCTGAGCATCGGCCTGCGCTCGGCCCTCTCGCTGTTCCTGGGCGGCAGCTACACCGACCTCGGCGTCGGCCGGCATCGGGTCCCGACCCTGCCCTGGTTCAAGACCCGCAACATGTTCACGGTGCGCGATCCGGACCTGATCCGCGAGGTGTTGGTCCGCCGTTCGGACGACTTCCCCAAGAGCGGCCTGATGGACGTCATGCTGCACGAGCTGATCGGCTATTCGATCTTCGTGTCCAATGGCGAGGTCTGGCGCCGCCAGCGGCGGATCATCGATCCGGCGCTGGAGGGCGCGCGGGTCAAGGAGGTGTTCGCCCGCATGCGCGACGCGGTCGACGGCTGTGTCGCGCGTTTCGAGGCCCACGCCGCCCGGCCTGACGCCGCGACCACGCCGATCGATGTCGACATCGAGATGACCCACTTCACCGCCGACGTCATCTTCCGGACCATCTTCTCGGAGCCGATGACGGCGGAGGGCGCGCGCAAGATCTTCGCGGCGTTCGAGATCTTCCAGCACGTCGCCTATTCCCACGGCATGCTGCGTCTGACGAAGTTCCCGGTGAACCTGCTGCCGGGGGCGTGGCGGGCCAGCAAGGCGGCCAGGGAAATCCGCGCCGTGCTGAAGGAACCGATCGACCGCCGTCTGGCCCTGATGGCGCGGGGAGAGACGCCGCCGAACGACATCCTGCACAGCCTGATGACCACGCCCGATCCGGCGAGCGGCACCTGCTTCGATCCCGACGAACTGCTGGATCAGGTCGCCATGCTGTTCCTTGCCGGGCATGAGACATCGGCGTCGGGGCTGGGGTGGACGCTCTACCTGATCGCCAACTGTCCCCACATCCAGGAGCGGATGCGCGAGGAGGCCGACGCGGTGCTTGACGGGCGGCCGGCAGAATTTGGCGACATGAAGAAGCTGGCGCTGGCGCGAGACACCTTCCGGGAGGGGTTGCGCCTCTACCCGCCGGTGCCCTTTGTCAGCCGCGACGCGACGCGCGACGAGAAGCTCAAGACCCGGGACGTGAAGGAGGGCGACGTGGTGTTCGTCGCCGCCTGGCTGATGCATCGCCACCAGGTGCTGTGGGAGCGCCCCGACGAATTCGACCCGGACCGCTTCACCACCGCCGCCGGGCGCGAGAGCGTGAAGTGCGCCTACATGCCATTCTCGATGGGACCGAGGGTCTGCCCGGGCGCGGCCTTTGCGCTTCAGGAGGCGACCCTGCTGCTGGCGGAATTCGTGCGCCGCTTCCGGATTTCACCGGCGCCGGGCCGCGACCCGGACCCAATCGCGCGCCTGACCCTGCGCTCGGCCAACGGCATGCCGCTGATCTTCGAAAAGCGCTGATTTGGCCGGTATCGCATCGCCGGGAACCTGCTTAAGGTCCGCTCCAAACAGATAAATCCGGGGGGATAGCCGATGGCGTTCTGGAACCGTCGCAAGCCGATCGACAACGAAGAGCCGCTGGAGGACCACCACGTCCTGAAGCGCACGCTCAGCTGGCCGCACCTGATGGCCATGGGCATCGGCGCCATCATCGGCACCGGCATCTTCGCCCTGATCGGAGTCGGAGCGGGGATGGCGGGACCCTCGGTGGTGGTGTCCTTCGCTGTGGTCGGCGTGGTTTGCGCCTGCGCCGCCATGGCCTACGCCGAGATGTCGACCATGATCCCGGCCTCGGGGTCCGCCTACACCTACACCTATGCCGTTCTGGGCGAGTTTCTGGCCTGGGTGGTCGGTTGGTGCCTGATCCTGGAGTATTCCCTTGTGGTGTCGGCCGTCGCGGTCGGCTGGTCAGGCTATGCGGTCGGCTTCCTCAAGGGCCTGGACATCGTCCTGCCCACGGCCATGACCGTCGGGCCGCACGTGGACGGCGGGTTGGTCAATGCCCCGGCGATCTTCATCATCATGCTGGTCGCGGGCCTGCTGATGCTGGGCACCCGCGAGAGCGCGCGCATCAACACGGTGCTGGTGCTGATCAAGCTGGCGGCGCTGGGCCTGTTCGTTGCCGTCGCCTGGCCGGCCTTCGACGCCGCCAACTTCGAGCCCTTCGCGCCCTTCGGCTACGGCAAGACCCAGGTCGGGGACGTCGACAAGGGCATGATAGCTGCCGCCTCGATCATCTTCTTCGCCTTCTACGGTTTCGACGCCATCTCGACCGCTGCCGAGGAGGCCAAGGACCCGGGCCGGGACCTGTCGATCGGCATCATTGGATCGATGGTCGTCTGCACCCTGATCTACATGGCCGT
This sequence comes from uncultured Caulobacteraceae bacterium, assembly GCA_964600375.1. Classification (GTDB taxonomy): domain Bacteria; phylum Pseudomonadota; class Alphaproteobacteria; order Caulobacterales; family Caulobacteraceae; genus JAEZEZ01. The sequence continues at coordinate 15,777 of CAZRKY010000040.1, forward strand.
GGCGGCCGTCGCCGTAGGGGCCTTGCCTTTTGGCCAGTTCGCCGAGAGCCCCGAGCCCCTGGCCCTGATCCTGCGCGAAATCGGCCAGGGTGAGGCCGCCAAGTGGATCGCCGGCGCGGCCATCGTCGCCATGCCGACGGTGCTGCTGGCCTTCCTCTACGGCCAGAGCCGCATCTTTTTCGTCATGGCCCGCGACGGCCTGCTGCCCCGCGCGCTGAGCCGCGTGAACCCCAAGACCGGCACCCCGGTGGTGATGACCTTCGTCGCTGCGGTGGTGGTCGCGGCGCTCGCCGGCGTCGCCCGCCTGGACGAGATCGCGGCGCTCGCCAACGCCGGCACCCTGGCGGCCTTTATCGCGGTGGCCGTCTGCATGCTGGTCATGCGGGTGCGCGAGCCGAACCGGCCGCGCGTCTTCAAGGCGCCCTTCGGCTGGGTGGTTGGGATCGTCACCATCGTCGGCTGCGCCTACCTGTTCTGGGGGCTACAGTGGCGCACCCAGCAGTTCTTCATGGCGTGGAGCCTGGTCGGGCTGGTGGTCTACTTCGGCTACGCCATGCACGCGAGCCGGCTGAAGGGGAAGTAGGGGGCGCGAGCCCCCCACACCCTCGATCCTAGTGGCGCGACGACCGCTGGGCCTGGGCCTCTTCCGGGCTCAGGCGTCGCACCGTGCGCACCGCGCAGCGCAGCGGGTGGCCCATGCCGTCCTGCGGGACGATCAGATCGACGTCCATGCCGGTGCAGATGAAGCTCGAGCCGCGGGACTTCAGGCCGATGGACTGGGTCCAGTCCAGGTTCGGGCAGCTGCCGAGCACCTCGAGTTCATAGACCTTGCTGGCCCCGACGGTGACGAAGATCCGCTTGTCGTCGGGCGCGGAGAAGCCGGACACGGAGTCGGAGTTGAAGCAGTCGCGCGCGGGTGATTCGGCGACCGCGCCCTGGGGCTGGATGGACAGCGCCACTGTCGCGCCGAGGGCGGCGGCGATCAGGGCGATACGGGTAGTGAAGCCGCTCATGGGGATATCCTCATTGGGGCGGACCCTGCACCCCATAGATAGGGCCGCGCCGCCTCAAGCGATAGTGGCCGATCTGCGCGTAGGTTCCACCAGGGCCGCGAAACCGGCGGGCAGCGGCGAGGGCGTTTCCAACAGGCGCGCGACCAGATGGTCGGCCAGCAGGGGCGCGGTGGTGAACCCGCGCGAGCCCAATCCGCCCAGCACCCAGAGGCCGGGCTCCAGTTGGCCGCAATACGGAAGATGGTCAGGGGTGGTCGCCCGGATTCGGGCGCGGTGGGTCAGCGGTGTAGCCGCAAGCGACGCCGCCAGCACGACGGCCGGCGCG
>CAZRKY010000041.1:0-17028 GCA_964600375.1 uncultured Caulobacteraceae bacterium
AGAAGCCCTGCAACCTCAAGAGGTTTACGATGTCCGCGCTAGAATCGCTGCAGGTCCTGCTGGTCGACGACAACCAGCACATGCGCGCCATCGTGGCGGCCATCCTCAAAGGCGCCGGCATCGGCCGCACCTACGAGGTCGCCGACGGCTCTGAGGCCCTGCGGGTGCTGCGCGAGCGGTCCATCGACCTTGCCATCGTCGACTTCAACATGTTCCCGCTGGACGGGGTGGAGTTCACCCGCCTGGTGCGCAACGCGCCCGACAGCGCCAACCCCTACCTGCCCATCATCATGATGACCGGCCACGCCGAGCGGTACCGGGTGTGCGAGGCGCGCGACGCGGGCGTGACCGAATTCATCGTCAAGCCGGTCACCGCCAATTCGGTGCTCAGCCGCATCCAGGCGGTGATCTTCAAGCCGCGCCAGTTCGTGAAGACCCAAGGCTACAACGGCCCCTGCCGTCGCCGGGCCAGCGACCCCAACTACGCCGGCCCGCGCCGCCGCGCCACCGACGAGGCGCAGGTCGAGCGCACCGAGAACGCCGCCTAGGCTTCCGGATCCACAGCCGCCAGGTCGCGCCGCCGCGGGCGCTTGCGCTTCTTGGTGTCGCCGCCGGGATAGTCCTCGCGCCGCCAGCGCCGGTGAACCCAGAACCAGCCCTCGGGCCGATCGCGTATGACGCCTTCCAGGAAGGTGTTGATGCGCTCGGTGCCGACCACGATGTCGCGGTCATTGTCGCCGGTCTTCTCCAGCACTATCGGATCGCCCACGGTCATACGGAAGCGCGCGCCCTTCAGCCGCTCGACCTTCAGGGGCTGGACCTCGAGACCGTAGTGCAGGGCCATGCGCGCCGCGCCGGGCATGGTGGGCGCCGGCTTGCCGAAGAAAGGCACCACGACGCCGCGCGAGTCCTTCTGGTCGATCAGGATGGCCAGCGAGGTCCCGCGCCTGAGCGACAGCATCAGGTCGCGCCCGCCCTTGCCCTTGGGCGACAGCAGGGTGATGCCGTAGCGCGCGCGGCCCTCGACGATCCGCTTGTTCACATAGGGATTGTTGGTCGGGCGGTAGGCGACGTGGGCCTCGATGCCGGCGCTGAACAGGGCCACCATCATCACTTCCCAGTTGGCGAAGTGGCCCGAGACGAAGATCACCGGCTTGCCGCTCTCGCGGATGGCGTCCAGCCGCTCGCGCCCGACGATCTCGACCCGGCCGGTCGCGGGCGTGATCCGGTCCATCAGCACGAACTCGGCGAAGGTGCGCCCGACGTTGTCCCAGACCCCCTTGAGCAGCCGCGACGTCTCGGCCTCGCCCATGTCGGGGAAGGCGAACCCCAGGTTGGTCCGCGCCACGGCGTGGTTCGGCGACAGCGGACCCAGGGTCCGCAGCAGCCAGCCGCCGAAGGCCGACGCCGCATCGATCGGCAGGGCGCGCAGCACCAGGCTCAGCACGTCGAAGCCTATGGCCTCGATACGCCAGGTCAGGTCCTGCAGCGGGGAGACTTGCTTGGGCAAGCGCGGCGCTACCAGGCGACCGTGATGCCGCCGTCGACCACCATGGTCTGGCCGGTCATGTAGGATCCCGCCTTCGAGGCCAGATAGACCGCCGCGCCGGCGATCTCGTCGGGCTGGCCGATGCGGCGCAGGGGCGCGGGATCGGTGGCCGCCTTCAGGATCTCGGGGTTTTCCCACAGGTAGCGGGCGAAGTCGGTCTTCACCAGGCCCGGCGCGATGGCGTTCACCCGCACGTTCGACGGCCCGTATTCGACAGCCAGGTTACGCACCAGCTGGAAGTCGGCGGCCTTGGAGATGTTGTAGGCGCCGATCAGGGCGTTGCCGCGAAGGCCGCCGATGGACGAGACCACGATGATCGCCCCGTCCTTCCGCGCCACCATCTCCGGCGCGACCATCTGGATCAGCCAGTGGTTGGAGATGACGTTGTTCTGGAGGATCTTCATGAACTGGTCGTCGGTGATGCCGCTCATCGGGCCGGCGTAGGGGTTCACCGCCGCGTTGCAGACCAGGATGTCGATCTTGCCGAAGGCCTCGCGGGTCTTGTCGACCAGGTTCTGCAGCTCTTCCTTCGAGCCGATGTTGGCCGGAACCCAGATGGCGCGGCCCGCGCCGTACTTCGCGTTGATGGCGTCGGCGACCTCTTCGCAGGGGCCCGGCTTGCGCGACGAGATCACCACCCGGGCGCCGTGTTCGGCCAGCCGCTCGGCGATGGCGCGCCCGATTCCCTTGGACGAGCCCGTGACGATGGCCGTCTGGCCGGTGAGATCGAACAGTTCCATGTGACGCACCCTGTTTGTCTTGCGGGCTTGATATACTGTTGCGTGGCTGATTCCAGCCGGGCGGGCCTATGCGCAAGATCACCCAGGCGCTTCTGATGGGCGCCTACCTCTTCATCGCTCTGACCGCGGCCGCCTTGATGTGGCGCGGCGGCGCCGGTTGGGGCGCGGGCATGGCCGTGCTGCCGGGCCTGCTGGGGCTGCTGTTCGCGGCCCACGCCATGCTGGCCGGCGCGGGCGCCCGGGCCGCCATCGAGAAGGACGTCGATTCGATTCGCGAGGCCCACCGCCTGCTGGCCGACGCGCTCGAGACCACCCAGGAGTCCATCAATGCGCTGGCCAAGCGCATGGAAGACACCGCCATCCAGCGCTCGGAAGAGCTCTCTGGCGAGGTCCGTATGCTGGAGGACCTGGTCCAGCGCATGGGCGAGGACCTGGAAGCCAAGCTCTCGGGCATCAGCCACGCGCCTGTGCATACGCACGAAGGCCGCCGCACCCGCCAGAGCGCGGCCCTGCTGGAGACCGTGCGCGACGCCCTGACTGAGGGACGCGTCGACCTCTATCTCCAGCCCGTCGTCGGCCTGCCCCAGCGCCGCACGGTCTTCTACGAAAGCTTCTCGCGCCTGCGCGACGACACCGGCCGGGTGATGATGCCGGCCGAATACCTGTCGGTCGCCGAGCCCGAGGGCCTGGTCACCGCCATCGACAACCTCTTGCTGTTCCGCTGCGTGCAGATCGTGCGGCGCCTCGCCAAGACCGACCGCAAGGTGGGCATCTTCTGCAACGTCTCCCTGGCCTCCCTGGGCGACGAGGTGTTCTTCCCGCAGTTCCTGGAGTTCCTGCAGGACAACAGAGACCTGGGCGGGGCGCTGATCTTCGAGCTGGGCCAGGCGGCCTTCGAGGCGCGCGGCTCGACCGAGGCGCGTAACATGGCCAAGCTGGCCGACCTCGGCTTCCGCTTCTCGCTCGACAAGGTCCAGACGCTGGACCTCGACTTCGCCGACCTGCAGCGCTCGGACGTGAAGTTCCTCAAGATCGGCGCCGACCTGCTGCTGGAACAGCTCCTCGACATCGACGGCGAGCCGGCGCTGCGCGAGCTCAAGGACATCCACGCCGCCGACTTCGCCAACCTGACCCGCCGCTACGGCGTGGAGGTGATCGCCGAGAAGGTCGAGGCCGAACGCCAGGTCGTCGACATCCTCGAACTCGACATCGCCTACGGTCAGGGCCACCTCTTCGGCGAACCCCGCGCCATCAAGGACCAGGTCCTGGCCGAGACCGATCCGCCGGCCGACTTCATGCGCGCGACCATGCAGCTGAAGCAGCGGCGGGTGGGATAGCCCCCGCGTGACGCCTATTCGATGCGTCTAATCGTCGGCATCGTTTGCTCATTGCTGTGGGTCACCGCATTGATCGTTGACTTCAATTCTGGACGATCCACCGCAGTCAGACTCATCTTCCGAACGAACGGAATTGATAGGAAAACGGAGCCGTTCGGCTGGTGGATTATCTGGCTCGCTCAGGTAGGCCTTTTGGCGCTGATATGGTCGCTAACGGCCGCGTTGGCGTTCCGCGGCCTTCGGTTTGAAGGCTAGGGCTGAGCTACTTTTCGCATTTCCAGACAAGGTGTCGGTCGCGGCCGCGTAGTCGGCGAGTTTGAACAGAAGGGCTGCGATCCAACACCGGGCCGCCTTTGACCGCAAGCCGCGGGAAGGCGGCGACTGCGCCCGCGCGTAGAACCCTCCCAACGACGGAGGAAACCCCTATGTTGGCGCTTGTGAAGCCCGAACCGATCAGCCTCGAAGATGAAGCCTGGGCCGCGTTCCAGACGCGCGACCGCCGGCTGCGCGACCGCTATCTGATGGGGGTCAAGACGACGGGGATCTACTGCCGTCCGGGCTGCCCCGCGCGCATGCCCAATCGCGGCAATGTGAAGTTCTTCGCCTCCGCCGAGGACGCCCGCGCCGAGGGCTTCCGCGCCTGCAAGCGCTGCAAGCCCGACGAGACCGGCTCGGTCTACAAGGACGCCATCGCGCGGGTCTGCCAGGCCATCGACGCCGCCGTAGAGAGCCCGAAGCTGGACGAGATGGCCCGCATCGCCGGCCTCTCGCCCTTCCATTTCCATCGCGTCTTCAAGGCCGAGACCGGGGTCACCCCCGCGGCCTACGCCGCCGCCGTGAAGGACCGTCGCGCCAAGGCGGCGCTCTCGGGCGGGGCCCGCGTGACCGAGGCCGTCTACGACGCAGGCTACGGCGCGTCCTCACGCTTCTACGCCAAGAGCCGCCACCGCTTCGGCATGGCTCCCGCGAAATGGAAGGACAGGGGGGCGGGCGAGCACATCCGCGTGGCCGTGGCGGATTGTTCGCTCGGCCAGGTGCTGGTCGCCACCACCGACAAGGGCGTCTGCGCCGTCGAGCTGGGCGAGGACCGCGGCAAGATGATCGCCTGGTTCAGGGAGCGCTTCTCCGGCGCCGAGATCGAGATCGACGATGCGGGCCTGGCCGGGGCCGTGGCCGCCATCATCAAGATGATCGAACACCCCGCCGAGGCCCCCGCCGCCGACCTGCCGCTGGACGTGCGCGGCACGGCCTTCCAGGAGAAGGTCTGGGATGCGCTCCGCCGGATTCCGCGCGGCGAGGTCTGGACCTATGGCCAACTGGCCGAGCACCTGGGCTACCCCAAGGCCGCCCGCGCCGTCGGCGCCGCCTGCGGCCAGAACCGCATCAGCGTCATCATCCCCTGCCACCGGGTGGTGGGCTCAAGCGGCAGCCTCACCGGCTACGCCTTCGGGGTCGAACGCAAGGAAGCCCTGCTGAAGCGCGAAGGGGCGCGGTAGCAACCCCCTTCCCCCTTGCGGGGAAGGAGGGAACCCACGCACCGGAGGCCGAAGGCCGCAGGTTCTTGCGTGGGGGTAGAGGGTAACGCGCGCCAGCGCGCCTGCGGCGCGTCACCCTCTACCTCCCGCTATCCCTACCCCCGGCTTTCGCCGGGGTCCGGGGCGGGCCCCTGCCTTCCCCGCAAGGGGGAAGGGGCGCGATGGTTGACCTTGCCGCTTTGCTCCCCTACCGCCCCGCCCATGACCGCGCCCTCCGTGATCCCCGGCCTTTCCGCCATCGCCGACCAGTACGACGCCATCCTGTGCGACGTCTGGGGCGTCATCCATAACGGGCGCGAGAGCTTCCCCGAGGCGTGCGAGGCGCTGGCCCGGTTCGGGCGCGAGCGGGGGCCGGTGGTGCTGATCTCCAACGTGCCGCGGCCGGCGCGTTTCGTGCTGCAGCAGCTGACCGACCTGAAGGTGCCCGATGACGTCTGGTCGGGATTTGTTGCCTCGGGCGACGCGACCTTCGCCGAACTGGTCAAACGCGCGCCGGGTCCGGCCTGGGCCATCGGGCCGGATCGTGACGACGGCCTCTACGAGGGCTCGGGCGTGGAGGTGCTGCGTACGCCGGACGGCGCCGCCTTCATCTCCTGCACCGGCCTGTTCGACGATGATACCGAAGAGCCCGCCGACTACCGCGAGGGCCTCGCTGCCTGCGCAGCGCGCGGGCTGGAGATGATCTGCGCCAATCCCGATCTGGTCGTCCAGCGGGGCGACAAGATGATCTGGTGCGCCGGAGCCCTGGCCGACCTCTACGAGGAGCTTGGCGGCAAGGTTCTGATGGCCGGCAAGCCCTTCGCGCCGATCTACGAGATGTCCTACGCCGAGGCGAACCGGCTCGCGGGCCGCGCGGTTCCGAAGGACCGCATCCTGGCCATCGGCGACGGGGTGCGCACCGACGTCGCCGGGGCCAATCGCCAGGGACTCGACCTGCTGTTCGTCGCCGGCGGCATCCACGCCGCCGAACTGGCCGGGCCGGACGGCCGCATGACGGCGGCGAAGGTCGAGGCCATGCTGGCCGACGCCGGCGCCCACGCAAGATGGGCCGCGCCTGACCTCAGATGGTGACCTGCGACGGTTACAGGGTTACACCCGCACCATGAGCCCCGAACGCCTGCCCGGTTTCATCCTCGACGAACTGACCGTCGGTCAGAGCGCCGAACTGACGCGCGAAATCACCGAGGAGCGCATCCAGCGCTTCGCCGAGGCGTCGGACGACTTCAACCCGGTGCACATGGACGAGGAATTCGCGTCCAAGACCGCCTATCGCGGCCGTATCGCCCACGGCCTGCTCTCGGCGTCCTTCGTGTCGGCCGTGGTCGGCACCATGCTGCCCGGCCCCGGCGCCATCTACCTGCACCAGACCATGACCTTCCATAAGCCGGTCCGCATCGGAGACGTGGTGGTCGGCCGGGTCACGGTCACCGACATCGATCCCGAATCGGCGCGGGTGACGCTGAAGACCGAGTGCCTGGTGAACGGTGAGTCGGTGCTGGACGGCGAGGCGGTGATCCGCGTGCCGCGCCGCCGACGGCCCGCCCACGCCTGAGGCCCCGCCCGTGAGTCTGACGCTCGTGCGTGACTGGCGCGGCCTGCCGGACATCCAGCGCGGCGCCGCCGTGGCCCTGGGTAATTTTGACGGCGTCCATGTCGGCCACCAGAAGGTGATCGCCGCCGCCCGCGAGGCCGCCGACCGTCTCGGCGCGCCCCTGGGCGTGGTCAGCTTCGAGCCCCACCCGCGCCTGTTCTTCCAGCCCGACGCCGAGCCTTTCCGGGTGATGAGCCTGAACCAGCAGGCCCGCGCGCTCGAAGCGCTGGGGGTCGAGCTGTTCTACGCCCTGCCCTTCGACGCGGCGATGGCGGGGATGAGCGACACCGATTTCGCCGAACAGGTGCTGGCTGAAGGGTTGGGCGTCGCCGCCGTCGCTGTCGGCTTCGACGTCACCTACGGCAAGGGCCGCACCGGCGGGCCGGTCGAACTGAAGGCCGCGGGCGAGCGCCTGGGCTTCGACGTGTCGGTGGTCGAGCGGGTGGACGACGCCAAGGGCATGAAGCTGTCCTCCACCGCCGTGCGCGACGCCCTGCACGCGGGCAAGCCGGGCTTCGCCGCCGCCATCCTGGGCCGAGGCTTCGCCATCGAGGGTGAGGTGATCCACGGCGACAAGCGCGGCCGCACCATCGGCGTGCCCACCGCCAACATCCGCCTGGGCGACTATGTGCGGCCGAAATACGGGGTCTATTCGATCATCGCGCGCCTGCCCGACGGCCGGGCGTTCAACGGTGTGGCCAACCTCGGCATCCGGCCGATGTTCGAGATCCCCGAGCCGCTGCTGGAGGCCTGGCTGTTCGATTTCGACGAGGACCTGTACGGCCAGGTGATCGAGGTCGAACTCACCGGCTTCATCCGCGAGGAAATGAGCTTCGACAGCCTCGAGGCCCTCAAGACCCAGATCGAGGACGACGCCGCCAAGGCCCGCTGGCAGCTGGAAATGCGCTAGGGCGCGCGGGTCGGCGTGCGGGCAAACCGGAAGCTGGTCTTGTCGTAACCGAGTCCTTCGTAGAACCGGTGCGCCTTGTCGCGGCGGACGTTGGAGGTGACCTCCACCAGCACGCAGCCCAGGGACGCGCACTTCGCCTCCACCGCCGCCATCAGGGCCTTGCCCACACCTCGTCCCCGCGCCACTTCCGAGACCACCAGCATCGACACCCGGCCAACCGGACCCGGACGGTGCAGCACCCGCATCAGGCTCCAGCTGGCGCAACCGATCACCGCGCCGTCCAACTCGGCCACCAGGGTCCCCAGCCCCATCGCCTGCTGGTCGGCCAGCCTATCCGCCACCCCGGCGGCGCTGACCTCGTAACCCAGTTCATTGATGAGACCGGCGAGCGCGACGGCGTCGGCGGCGGAGGCTTCGCGGATGTGCATGGGCGTCAGCCTCGCGTGATTCCGTGCTGACACGGCCCCGTCAGGCCAAAAAATCCTGCCGTCATCCCGGTTTCGCCGGAGGCGAAGACCGGGACCCAGCAAGCGCGCGCTTGAGGCCGGTCTGCAGGTGGGTTGAGGGCAGGTCTGCTGGGTCCCGGTCTTGCGCTGCGCGCAAACCGGGATGACGGGTGAATGGGTTGAGCTCCGTTCAACCCCTTCCCCGTTGGGCGCCCATCCGCTACACCCGCCCCCATGGTCGTTCGGACGTTTCTCGTGAACCGAATTAACCGCCCGGCGTGACGCCGCCGGGGGTCTCCCCAGCGCGCGCCGGGTTCGCTTCACCTTCCCCATCACCGAACACCTGACTGGATCCGTCATGGCCGACGACGCCCAACCGACCGCACGCGATTACCGCGAGACCGTTTTCCTTCCCGACACGCCCTTCCCCATGCGCGCGGGCCTGCCCCAGCGCGAGCCGGAGATCCTGGCGAAATGGGCGGAAGCCAACCTCTACGAGGCGACCCGCAAGCAGCGGCAGGCGGCGGGCGCGCCGCTGTTCGTGCTCCACGACGGTCCGCCCTACGCCAACGGCGCCATCCACATCGGCCACTCACTGAACAAGCTGCTGAAGGACTTCGTGGTCCGTTCGCGTTTTCTGCTGGGCTACGACGTCGACTACGTGCCGGGCTGGGACTGCCACGGCCTGCCGATCGAGTGGAAGATCGAGGAAGAGTTCCGCAATCAGGGCCGCCGCAAGGACGAGGTCTCCAAGGGTGAGTTCCGCGAACGCTGCCGCGCCTACGCCGGCGACTGGATCGACAAGCAGCGCGAAGAATTCAAGCGCCTCGGCGTGCTGGGCCGCTGGAACAAGCCCTACGCCACCATGGACTTCGGCACTGAAGCCATAATCGTCAAGGAATTCCACAAGTTCAAGAATTCCGGCCAGCTCTACCGTGGCTCCAAGCCGGTGATGTGGAGCCCGGTCGAGCGCACCGCCCTGGCCGACGCCGAGATCGAGTACCACGACCACGTCTCGCCCACGGTCTGGGTGAAGTTCCCGATCACCGGCGCGACCGACGATCACCCGGATGACCTGCTGGCCTTCCGCCACTCGACGCCGTCGATCGTGATCTGGACCACCACGCCGTGGACCATCCCGGCCAACCGGGCGATCAGCTACGGCCCGGAGATCGACTATGGAATCTACGAAGTCGAGGCGATGGAGCAGGACCTGGGCTTCGAGCCCTGGGCCAAGCCGGGCGACCGGCTGATCGTCGCCGACCGCCTGTCCGACGACGTCCGGTCGGCCGCCAAGATCGCCGCCTGGAAGCGCATCGACGCCATCAATCCGTCCGGCCTGGTGGCCGCCCACCCGCTGGCCGAACTGGATAGCGGCTATGGCTTCGCCGTGCCGCTGCTGGCTGGCGACCACGTCACCGACGACGCGGGCACCGGCTTTGTGCACACCGCGCCGGGCCACGGCGCCGACGACTTCGAGGTCTGGCGCGCCCACGGTCATCACGAGGTCCCCGACACGGTCGATCCGGACGGGGCCTACTATGACCACGTGCCCCTGTTCGCCGGTCTCAAGGTGCTGGAGACCGAGGGCAAGAAGATCGGCAAGTTCGGGCCCGCCAACGGCGCCGTCATGGAAAGGCTGATCGAGGCCGGCACGCTGCTGGCGCGCGGCCGCATCGAGCATACCTATCCCCACTCCTGGCGGTCCAAGGCGCCGGTGATCTTCCGCAACACGCCGCAGTGGTTCGTCTCCATGGACCGCCCGGCCCAGGGCGAGGAGAAGACCCTGCGCGAGAAGGCCGTCGAGGCCATCGCCGCCACCGCCTTCTTCCCCGACGCCGGGCGCAACCGCATCGGCTCCATGGTCGAGGGCCGCCCCGACTGGCTGATCAGCCGCCAGCGCGCCTGGGGCACGCCGCTCGCCATGTTCATCGATAAGCAGACCGGCCAGCCGCTGCATGACGAAGCCGTCGACCAGCGCATCGTCGACGCCATCGCCGCGGAGGGCGCCGACGCCTGGTTCAACCGTCCGGTCACCGACTTCCTGGGCAACCACGACCCGGACCGCTTCGAAAAGGTCGAGGACATCCTCGACGTCTGGTTCGATTCCGGCGCCACCCACGCCTTCACCATCGAGGGCCGCGCCGACTCGCACTGGCCGGCGGACCTCTATCTGGAAGGCGCCGACCAGCACCGCGGCTGGTTCCAGTCGTCCCTGCTGGAGAGCTGCGGCACCCGCGGCCGCGCGCCCTACAAGGCGCTGGTCACCCATGGCTTCACCATGGACGAGCAGGGCCGCAAGATGTCCAAGTCGCTGGGCAACACGGTCGAGCCGCAGAAGGTCATCGAACAGTCGGGCGCCGACATCCTGCGCCTGTGGGTCGCCATGGTCGACTACGAGGACGACCAGCGCCTGGGCCCGGAGATCCTGAAGACCACGGCGGACGCCTACCGCAAGCTGCGCAACACCCTGCGCTACCTGCTGGGCGCCCTGTCGGACTATTCCGCCGACGAGGCCGTGGCCTACGACGAGCTGCCGCCGCTCGAGCGCTTCATCCTGCACCGCCTGCACGAGCTGGATGGCCAGGTGCGCGAGGCCTACGCCAACTACCGCTTCAATGAAGTGTCGCGGCCGGTGTCGGAGTTCTGCTCCAACGAGCTGTCGTCGCTCTATTTCGACGTCCGCAAGGACAGCCTCTACTGCGACCGCCCCGACGCAATGCGTCGCCGCGCGGCGCGCACTGTAATGGAAGCTGTGTTCGAGCGTCTGACCGCCTGGCTGGCACCGCTCTTGTCGTTCACCACCGAGGAGGCGTGGAACGTCCGCCATCCCGACGGCGGCTCAAACGCCATGCGCACTATCCCCGAAACCCCCGCGGCCTGGAGCAATCCGGCCGAGGCGGCGCGCTGGGGCAAGATCGTTCAGGTCCTGGACGTGGTCACCGCCGCGCTGGAGATCGAGCGGCGCGAGAAGCGCATGGGTTCCGCGCTGGAGGCTGCGCCCGTGGTGCATGTCGCCGACGCCGACCTGCTGGCCGCGTTCGATGGCGTGGACCCCGCCGAGGTGTTCCGCACCAGCCAGGCGACCCTGGTCGCCGGTGAGGGCCCTGCCTCGGCCTTCCGCCTGCCCGAACAGGCCGGCGTGGCGGTCGAGCCGAATCAGGCACAGGGGCGGAAATGCGCCCGTTCCTGGCGCATCCTGCCGGAGGTCGGCTCCGATCCGCGCTATCCCGAGCTTTCCCTGCGCGATGCTGACGCAGTCGCCTGGTGGGACGCGCACCGCGAAAATGCCTAGGTTGGCCCCTAAGCGTGACGTCAACGGATACCCATGAACCTGCTCAAGTCCATTACGCCGCAAGGGCGCCTCGCCTACCTCGTCGCCGTCATCACGGTGGCGCTGGACCAGCTGTCGAAGGCGTGGGTCGTCTACGGCCTGGACCTGACCCGGCGCGGTCATGTCGAGGTCTCGGGTCTGTTTGACCTGACCCTGGTCTGGAACCGGGGCATGAGCTTTGGCCTCGGCTCCGGCCATGGCGATCTCGCCCGCTGGGGCTTTTCGATCTTCGCCATCTGTATCGCCGGCGCGGTCGCCTGGTGGGCGCGGACAACGGAAAAGCCGCTGATGGCCTGGACGCTCGGCCTGCTCATGGGCGGGGCCATCGGCAACGTCATCGACCGCATCCGGTTCGGCGCGGTGGTGGACTTCCTTGATTTCTCTGGCCTTGGCTTTCCCTGGGTCTTCAACGTCGCCGACAGCGCGATCACGGTCGGAGCCGTGCTGATTGTCATCGAGGCCTTCTGGCCGGCGGTGCGGCAGCGGTTGGAATCCGTTCGGGTTCGCGGTAACTGAGTTCAACAACAGGCCTCGGGGCGGGCCGCTGGAGCTGCGTACGATGATCAAACGCGTAATGACGGCCGTGATCCTGACGGCGGGGGTAGCCGCGACGGCGGGCTGCCAGTCGACCAAGCAGGCGCTTGGCATGACCAAGGTGGTGCCCGACGAGTTCCGGGTCGTGACCAAGGCCCCGCTGGTGGTGCCGCCCGAATATTCCCTGCGTCCGCCCGCGCCCGGCGAGCCCCGTCCCCAGGAGCTGCAGCCCGAGAGCGCCGCGCGCCAGGCCCTTCTGGGCGAACGCGCCGCGGCCAACCGTTCCGAAGGCGAGCAGGCCCTGGTGGCCCGCGCCGGGGGCGACCGCGCCGATCCGCTGGCCCGTTACGTGGTCGACGATGAGTTCGGCGACATCGCCTACAAGGAAAAGTCCTTCGCCGACCGGATCATGTTCTGGCGCGGCGGCAACGAACCGCAACCCGCCGCCACGGCCGGCACGGACGAATCCACCCCGGTGGACACCGCCGCCGAAGCCGAGCGCCTGCGCGGCCTGACCGGTGGTCAGCCGGTCACGATCTCGCGCCAGATTCCGCGCTTCAAGCTGCCGGGCCTCTAGGGCTCCATTCAGAACGTATCGCGAAGGGCCCGGGGAAACCCGGGCCCTTTTGCATTTCGCCAAGCCTGCGCAAGCGGGCTATCGTGGCCCTCCGCCCCCATATCCGAATCCCATGACCATCCGCCGCCTCCCGCCCGAGACCGTCAACCGCATCGCCGCCGGCGAGGTGGTCGAACGGCCGGCCAGCGCGGTCAAGGAGCTGGTCGAGAACGCCCTGGACGCCGGGGCCCGCAACATCGAGGTCCAGGCCGACAACGGCGGGCTGGCGCGCATCCTGGTGGCCGACGACGGCATAGGCCTGTCGCCCGCCGATCTCGAACTGGCCATCGAGCGCCACGCCACGTCCAAGCTCGAACCCGACGACGCCGGGGACGTGGACCTTCTGCGCATTCACACCCTGGGGTTCCGGGGCGAGGCCCTGCCCTCGATCGGGTCGGTGTCGCGCCTGTCGATCGCCTCACGCGCCAAAGGTAGTGGCGAGGCCTGGGCGATCCAGGTCAATGCCGGGGCGGTCACCGAGGTCCAGCCGGCCGCCTTCCCCGGCCCCCACGGCGCCCGGGTCGAGGTCCGCGACCTGTTCTACGCCACGCCCGCGCGGCTGAAGTTCATGAAATCCGAGCGCTCCGAGGCCTTGGCCATTACCGAGGAGCTGCGCCGCCAGGCCATGGCCCACGAGGGCGCCGCCTTCTCGCTCGACCTGGACGGCCGCAAGATCTTCCGCCTGCCGGCCGAGCACCCCGGCCCCGAAGGCCGCCTGGCGCGCCTGGCCCAGATCCTCGGCCGGGAGTTCTCCGACAACGCCATCGAGATCGACCAGGAGCGCGACGGCGTGCGGCTGTCCGGATTTGCCGGCCTGCCCACCTATTCGCGGGGCAACGCGGCGCACCAGTTCCTGTTCGTCAACGGTCGCCCGGTGCGCGACCGGCTGTTGCAGGGCGCCCTGCGCGGGGCCTACGCCGACTTCCTGGCGCGCGACCGCCATCCCATCGCCGCGCTCTACCTCGACCTCGACCCCATGCTGGTCGACGTCAACGTCCACCCGGCCAAGGCTGAGGTGCGTTTCCGGGACGCCGCCCTTGTGCGCGGCCTGATCGTCGGCGCGCTCAAGCACGCCCTGGCCGCCGCCGGCCACCGCGCCTCGACCACCGTGGCCTCCGCTGCGCTGGGCGGATTCCGCGCCGAGGCCACGCCCCCGCCCGGAGGCTGGCGCTCGCCCGGCCCCGGCGGCTGGAGCCGGCCCACGATGCCCCAGGGCATGCCAGGCCTGATCGCCGGCCTGGCCGAACCGGGCGCCCGCTTCGAGGCCGCTCCTCTGCACGAGGGTCTGTCGGACGCGCCCCAGCCCGGCGCCCAGGTCGTCGACCTCGTAGACTATCCGCTCGGCGCGGCGCGGGCGCAGGTGCACGAGACCTACATCGTCGCCCAGACCCGCGACGGCATCGTCGTGGTCGACCAGCACGCCGCCCATGAGCGCCTCGTCTATGAGCGCATGAAGGTCCAGATGGCCGAAGGCGGCGTCACCCGTCAGGCCCTGCTGGTGCCCGAGGTCGTCGACCTCGACCCCTCCGACGCCGAGCGCGTCATCTCAGCGGCGCCCGAGCTGGCGGAAATGGGCCTGGTCCTTGAGGCCTTCGGCGGCTCCGCCGTACTGGTGCGCGAGACCCCGGCCCTGCTGGGCGACACCGACGCCAAGGGGCTGGTGCGCGACATCGCCGACGACCTGGCCGAGCACGGCGCGGCGCACGCGCTGAAGGAACGCATGGCCGAGGTCTGTTCGACCATGGCCTGTCACGGTTCTGTCCGCGCCGGGCGGCGGCTGACGGCGGCGGAGATGAACGCCCTGCTGCGCCAGATGGAGTCCACGCCCCATTCCGGCCAGTGCAACCACGGCCGTCCGACCTACGTCGAACTGAAGCTGGCCGACATTGAACGGCTGTTCGGGCGGCGATAGCGCCGCATTGACCTGACAACCCGGACTTGCAAGATCGCCCCCGTAGTCTCGAGGGGTTGTTTCATGGTTCGCGTTTTCGTCCGCCTGTGCGCGGCGCTGCTGCTCGGCGTGCTCGCCGCTTCGGTGCAGGCCGAGCCCCGCCCCCCTGCCGCCCCGCTCGAAGCCTACGGCCGACTCCCGGCCGTCGAGAACGTCAGCCTCTCGCCGTCCGGCAAACGCTACGCCGCCATCGCCGTGTCTGGTGAAACCCGCAAGCTGATCGTGGGCAATGTCGCGGGCGGCATGCCGATTGTCAGCGCCCCGATCGGGGACGTGAAGATTGAAGAAATTGAGTGGGCCGGCGAGGACCACCTGCTGGTCACCAAGCGCGAGACCCAGTGGGTGGGGCTCGACAACGGCGGCCATCGCGCCGAGGCCAGCGCGACGCTGCAGATCAACCTGGTCACCGGCAATCAGTTCTTCGTCCTGCGCGGCGACGGCGGCCGGCCCGTGGCCGAGCTGGGCTACTACGGCCTGCGCCAGATCGGCGGCAAGTGGTACGGCTTCTGGTCCGGTTTGCAGACCCAGTACGACCCGCTGGCCCTCTACCGCGTCGACCTCGAGACCGGCGACCGGATCGAGATCGACCACCAGGAAGACCACTACACCAACTGGCTGATCGGCCAGGACGGCAAGGTCGCCGCCCGCACCGTGCGCGACAGCCGCACCGGGGAATGGAAGCTGCTGGTCGGCGAGACCGATCAGGTGATCCTGGCCCGCCGCGCCCGGCTGGGCGAAATCTGGCTGGGCGGCTTCGGGCGCAGCTTCGATACGGTGCTGGTCGGTGAGGAACGCGAGGACGGCGAGCACTATACCGAGATCGCCATCGACGGCTCGCGCCCGCCCCAGCCGATCGGCGAGGGCGTGAACATGGAGGGCACGATCCGCAGCGATGCGGGTCTGCTGATCGGCCTGCGCACCTGGGACGGCGAGCGGGCCCAGTACTTCGATCCGCGTCTCCAGGCGCGCTGGAGGGGCGCCCGCAAGGCGTTCCCGGGCTACGAGACCGCCCTGCTGGACGCCACCGCCGACCTCGGAGCCATGATCGTGCGCACCGACGCCGGCGACGATTCCGGCACCTACTGGACGGTCGATATCGCCGCCGGCGGCGCCAAGCCGCTGGGCCGGCGCTACCCCGCCATCGAGCCCCCCCTGGTCGGCCCCACGCGGATGATCGCCTACACCGCCGCGGACGGCCTCAAGCTGGAGGGCGTGCTCACCCTGCCCCCCGGCCGCGAGGCCAAGGGCCTGCCGCTGATCGTCATGCCCCACGGCGGCCCCCTGGTGGCCGGAGACCGGCCGGGCTTCGACTGGTGGGCCCAGGCCTTCGCGGCGCGCGGCTACGCGGTCTTCCAGCCGAATTTCCGCGGCACCCTCGGCTATGGCGCCGACTTCGAGCGCGCCGCCTATGGCCAGTGGGGGCTCAAGATGCAGACAGACATCTCCGACGGCATGGCTGAGCTGGCGCGTCAGGGGATCATCGACCCGGCCCGCGCCTGCATCGTGGGCGCCAGCTATGGCGGCTACGCGGCGCTGGCGGGCGTGACGGTGCAGCGGGGCCTCTACCGCTGCGCGGCGTCCTGGGGCGGGGTCACAGACCTGCGGGCCATGACTGGCTGGATGGGCCAGCGCACCGGCCGGGGCAACACCAGCATGCGGGTGTGGCTGCGCAATCTGGGCGTCGCCGACGCCGCCGACCCGCGCCTGGACGCCGTCTCCCCCGCCAAACTCGCGGCCCAGGCCGGGGCGCCGGTCCTGCTGATTCACGGCAAGGACGACACCGTCGTGCCGGTGGACCAGAGCCGCGCCATGCAGCGGGCGCTGACCTCCGCGGGCAAGCCGGTCGAGTACGTCGAACTGCCCGGCGAGGACCACTGGCTGTCGCGCAGCGAGACCCGTCTGGCCATGCTGCAGGCGATGATCACCTTCGTCGAGAAGCACAACCCGGCCTACTGACGGCTTGGCTTCGGCGGCGGTCCCGCGCTATAGGGGCCGCCGTTTCCGCTCAAAGAGAGCCTATGTCCGAGATTGCCGCCTAGGGTGGCCACGGGTCGCACGACCCTCACGTCGTCCTGATCCGAAGGCCTTCGCCGCCTCGCGTCGCCCCTGCGCGCGAGCCGGCCTTCCCATGGCCAATCATCGGACTTCCCATGAATGTCTCACGCGCGGAGCAGCGAACGCTCCACGCGCTCGCCCAGGGCGGGCGCATCGTGCTGGAGAAGGATCCGGACGGCCGGGTGCTGAAGGCGGAATGCCTGACCCGCGAGGGTTGGGCGCTCACCGACTGCAGCCTCGGGGTCTGGAAGAAGCTCAGGCGGCGCAGGCTGATCCTCAGCCGCGGCGGCGGGCCCTACTTCATCACCCGCGAGGGGCTGGCGGCGCTGCGCCCCCAGCTCGACAACCGCGTTTCCGGACGCCGGTGGTGACGCCCTCCTCCCCCGCCCGCGCGGGGGAGGAGGCGCTCGCCTCAGCCTGCGGTCCAGCC
>CAZRKY010000042.1:0-16959 GCA_964600375.1 uncultured Caulobacteraceae bacterium
GGTATCGGCACCGCTGGAGCGCCGGGCGCCGAAGAGGTGGAAACCACCGCCTTCATTGTCCTGGGTGGCGTAGACACGATCCCGATCGCCGCGGGATTCGCGGGTTGGCATCATGGAGCATCCGGAAACCAGGACGCTGGAAGCGATCGCCAGCAGGGCGGCGCTACGAATGAACGACATCTCAGACCCACTCCATCTCGGGATCCGTCCGTTATCCCGCCCATAAGGCGTGAAAGGGGCGGCGGTCGCCCCCGCGGACCGAATTGCTCTATAGCACGCGGGCTTGGCCGAACAAGGCGTCGCAATTCGCGTGGCGCGCGAGACACAGCTGAGCTGATTCCCGCACCTGAATCGGCATGAGTCGGCTTCTCGACATTGACCCCAAAGGTCCCAAGGCCTTTATTTACGGGGTTCAGACCGGTCCAACTTCGGCCGGAATGTGCGGGCTAGATAATAATCTCTCGGCTCCCAAGGAGTTACGGGTAGGGGCATGACACGGATCAGGGTTCTTGTTGCGACGGTTGTCGCGCTCGCATTTGCGGGCGTGGCCGTTGACGCGCATGCCCAGTCGCGTCCCGCCAAGCCCCGTGCGCGCCTTGAGGCCGTGGCCCCGGCGCCTGCGCCCTCGGCCAACGATTGGGGGCCCGCCGCCCGTCGCCGTTCGCTGGAACTGAATACCGACGGCCGCTGGGGTCTGAAGCTGGACTACGAGCAGCCCGCGACCCGCGACCTGCAATGGCGCGACGTTGAGGCCGGCGCCTATTTCCGCCTGAACCGCTCCCTGCGGGTCGGGGGCGCCGTTGGCCTTGGCAGCCAGCCCGCCACCCCCAACCGGGTTACCGGCGACGAGCATCCCCAGCCCCGCGTGCGCCTGGAAACGACCTTCCGGTTCTAGGACTGAAGGTTGAGTGCTTTTTTGCGCCCGCTGGAGTGATCCGGCGGGTTTTTTGATGCCCGCGCTTCAGAGCAGCCCCTCGACCGCCGCGATCCCGGCAGCGCCGGATCCGACGAGCCCGGGCGCCGTCTCTGCATTCACCCCGCCCAGGGCGTAGACCGGCAACCCCGCGTCCCTCGCCAGGTCCGAAAACCGCTCAAGGCCCAGCGCTTCGACGGTCGATGGGCTACGGCTGGCGAAGACGGGCGAGAGCAGCATGGCGTCCAGGGCGGCGGCCCTCCCGGCGATGAGGCCTTCCACGCCGTGGGCTGAGCCGGTCAGGATCCAGTCGGGCCGATGCCGCCGGAGGGCCGGCGCGTCGCTCAACGCGCGTTCAGGCAGGTGGACGCCCTGGGCCCAGGCGATCTCGGCCAGTTCCGGATCGAGGCCGACCAGCAGCACCAGCCCACGCTCACGGGCGATTTCGCCGAGCCGACACGCCACCTCAACCGCGTCGGAGGCCCCGAAGGCGCGGTAGATCACCCCGCACCCGCGCGGCAGGCGCGCGGCGACGGCGCAGGGATCGGGGGTGCGGGCCGGATCGGTGACGAAGAACAGTGGCGGCAGGGGCCCCGCGGGCGCTAAGGCTTGGGCTACCCGCCACAAGACCTGCGCCGCGCCCTCGCCCATGACCGATCAACTCTCCGAAATCGCCGCCAATCTCGCACAGGTCCGCCGCCGGATCGAGAAGGCGGCGGCCGCGGCTGGACGCCAGGCCCCCGAAGTCACCCTCACCGCCGTGACCAAGCAGCAGCCGCCGGCCGCCGTCGACGCGGCCCTGGCCGCCGGCCAGCGCGTGTTCGGCGAAAACCGGGTGCAGGAGGCGCAGGAGCGCTGGGAGGGGCGCCGCGCCGCCGTTCCGGACCTTGAGTTGCGCCTGATCGGGCCGCTGCAATCGAACAAGACCGCCGACGCGCTGGCCCTGTTCGATGTCATCGAGACCGTGGACCGCCCAAAGCTGGCCAAGGCGATCGCAGAAGCGGTGGCCCGTGGCGCGCGGGCGCCCAAGGTCTTCATCCAGGTGAACACCGGCGAAGAACCCCAGAAGGCGGGCGTCTCGCCCGCCGAGGCAGATGGGTTCATCGCCTTCTGCCGTGAAGGCTGTGAATTGAAGGTCCATGGCCTGATGTGCATTCCGCCGGCCGACGAGGAGCCCGCCATGCACTTCGCTCTCCTGGCCAGGATCGCCGCACGCAATCGGCTGGCGCAGCTTTCCATGGGCATGAGCGGCGACTACGAAACCGCCATCCGCTTCGGCGCCACCCACGTTCGCGTCGGCAGCGCGCTCTTTGGCGCACGGCAACATCACGTCGCCAGCTAAACGATCCTTAAGTTGAGCGCTGGCGCCGAAGGTCTAGCTTCCAAGGCGACGGAACGAGCCCAAAGGAGGCCGACGTGTTGAACTTCTTCTTCGGATTTGAGGGCCGCATTCGCCGGTCGAGCTATTTCTTCGGCGCGCTGGCGGCGATGTGCCTGTGGAGCGTGTTGTGTGTTTCCCTGGCCGCCACCTTTGCGGTCGCCAACGGCGCTCACCTGGACGCTACGAGCACGAGCCTGGTCATCGACGACGGCGCTGAGTGGGATGGCCTGCCATGGATGCTGCCGGTGTTCGGTGTGCTCGCCCTGGCTGGGCTATGGTCGTCGCTGGCCCTGACCGTGAAGCGCTGGCACGACGTCGGCATGACCGGCTGGTTCGCGATCCTGACCCTGCCGCCCTTCGCCAACTTCATGATGTTTGTGCTGCTGTGTCTGCTGCCCGGCTCGACCGGCCCCAACCGTTTCGGCCGCGACCCGCGCGGCCGGGCGCCAGCGCCGACGGCGGGCGAAGCCGCCCTGGCCTGATCAATCCATCCCGGCGAGGCTGACGGCGTCGGTAACCGCCACGGCGTCGCCGGGCCCGGCCGACTTCAGCAGAGCCAGTACGTCCTTCTTCGCCAGCGCCACACAGCCGGCGGTGGCGGAAAAGTTGGGACGGGCGCAGTGCAGGAAGATGGCGGAGCCGCGGCCAGGCCGGACCGGGGCGTCGTTGTAGCCCAGGATCAGGACCAGGTCGTAGAGCTCATCGGCCCGCCACATCTTCTCGGCCGAGGCCGGGTAGGGGAGCCTGACCGACCTGTTGTAGTTGCGGTCGCCGGGCGCATCGCACCATCCGTCGGTCGATTTCAGCGCAGAAACCGCCAGCCGGGTCACCGGTTTGGCTCCGCGATCGGGGCGATAGAGCACCCGGCGGATCTGCCACAGACCCAAGGGCGTACACCCGTCGCCCTCGCGTTTATCGTCCGCGTCGATGACGCCGCCCTTGCCCAGGGCGCAACGCACCTTACGTCCGTTCAGATCGAAGCGGCCGTCGGCGTGGGCGGTGAAGACCCTACTCATCTCAAAGGCTCCGCTTTGCGCGAACAGGCGGAGCGGTGCATGTTCGGACCCCATGGCGCAACCCAAAACGATTCTGATTGTCGACGACGACACCGACCTGCGCGAGGCGCTGGCCGAACAACTGGAGCTCCACGAAGAGTTCCGCGCCGCCCAGGCGGGAACGGCGGCCGATGGCCTGCGCATGGCGCGCGAGTCCCGGGCCGACCTGATCCTGCTGGACGTGGACCTGCCGGACATGGACGGTCGCGAGGCCTGCCGACTGCTGCGCAAGGACGGGGTGCGGACCCCGGTGGTCATGCTGACCGGCGCCGATACAGACGCCGACACGGTTCTGGGTCTCGACGCGGGGGCCAATGACTATGTCACCAAGCCCTTCCGTTTCGCAGTGCTGCTGGCGCGGATCCGCGCCCACCTGCGCAGCCACGAACAGAGCGAGGATGCGATCTTCCGCATCGGCCCCTACGAATTCCGGCCGGCCAACAAGGTTTTGATCAGCGGAGCCGGAAAGAAGGTTCGGCTGACCGAGAAGGAAACCAACATCCTGAAGTACCTCTACCGCTCCGGCGCCCATCCGGTGTCGCGCGAGGAGTTGCTGACCGAGGTCTGGGGCTACAACGCCGGCGTCACCACCCACACCCTGGAAACCCACGTCTATCGCCTGCGCCAGAAGATCGAGCCCGATCCCGCCAATGCGCGGCTGCTGGTCACCGAGGCGGGCGGCTACCGGCTGCAGCCCTGACCGGGGCGCCCCGCTGACGGGTGGAGCAGGGTTAACTTTCCCTTAACGGGTGCGAGGAGTCCGGCAGACCTCCCTACAGGCGTATTTTGCCCGCGAGCGGCCTCCTGTTTGGCCGCGCTGGCAGGAAATCGCGTCATGATCCGCCGCCTTGCGTTCGCCGTCGCCACCCTCGCGTTCACCGCGGGCGGCGCCCTGGCCCAACCCTATGGTGGCGAGCCCGACCCCTACGCCCTGCCGCCCGGATACGACCAGGTCACCGGCTATGGCGACGCGCCTCCTCAGGCGGATGCGGCCGAGGACTACGGGTATCAGTACGGCGACGACTACGGCACGACGCCCGCGGATGCGCGCGATGACGCGGTTCCCTATGCCGACGAGCGGGGCGACGACCGCAGCCGCGACGACAGCTATTACAATTCAGGGGCCTCGGTGCGGGGCTCCTCGACCTACAGCCGCGAGGGCTACTCGCGCAGCGGCTCGACCTATTCCAGCCGCGAGTCGGCCTCCAGCCAGGAGGCCTATGTCGAGGGCGCGGTCGATGAGGACGGACGGGTGCGCGAGCGCTCCGGGTACGCCGCCGCTTCAGCCAGCTCCGCCTATGGCGCATCGTCGGCGCGGTTCGGATACCAGCGCCGGTTCGACGCCTTCTCGGTGGCGACGGAACAGTCGGAAACCACGTCCTACGCCAGGCGCGAGGAGTACGCCTATCTGCGCCGCGAGCCGCAATGGAACGCCTGGGACATCCACCTTGACGCCTCCGCCCAAAGCGGGCTGACCGGCGGGGTGGAGGGGTCAGCCCCGGTGATGTGGTCGGGCGGCGGCGGCTACGCCACCGCCTCGGCTTCGGCCAGCGCCTACGCAGGCGCCCGCGCCTTCGCCGGGGTGCGCGGCGGCCGGGGCCGGCATCACGGCGGTCACGGCGGCTGCGGCTGCCGCTAACGGGAACGCCCCCGGGGGGAGGGCGATCGGGGGTCGGCAAGAGAGGTCGCGCGGGGCTCGCGCGTTCCGACCCCCGGTACTTCCGCTAGGCGGCGGACATTTCGTCCAGGATCGCCAAGGCCGCGGCGCGGGGATCGCTCGCCGCCGTGATCGGCCGGCCGACCACCAGGTGAGTGGCCCCGGACCTGAGCGCGCCCGCCGGCGTGGCGGTGCGCTGCTGATCGTCGGCTGACGCGCCGGCGGGACGCACGCCGGGCGTCACGACCAGGAAATCAGGCCGGCCGGCTTCCAGTGCGATTTCGCGAACCCGGGCGGCCTCCAGCGGGCTGGAGACCACGCCGTCGACACCGCACGCCAAGGCCTGGCGTACCCGGCGTTCCACCAATTCGGCGGCCGTGAAGCCGTATCCCATCTCGACCAGGTCGGCATCCGACAGACTGGTCATGACGGTGACGCCGAGGATTTTCGTCCCGGCGTCGCCCCGCCCGGCGACGGCTGCGCGCATGACCTGGGGCTCGGCGTGGACCGTGAGCAGATCGGCGCAACCGGCCGAGGCGATCGTCCGCGCGGCGCCTTCGACCTGGGCCCCGATGTCGTGCAGCTTCCAGTCCTGGAAGATAGCGCACCCGTCGGCCTTGAGGTCGGCGGCGAGAGCGACCCCGTCATTGCCCAGCAGGGTCAGCCCGATCTTGTAGTGCCGCACGCTGTCGCCGAGCGCGTCCACCAGCCGGTGCGCGGCGTCGGAGTCGGGATAGTCCAGGGCGACGATCAGGCGCGGGTCGGCCGACATTCGGGTCTCCGAGGTTGCAGGCGCGCGCGCGACGGCTAGGGTTAAGCCGCGCGGCGACGCATTCGATAAGGGCTAAGGTGTCGGGATGAACCTGCTGGAGCTGGGCGTCAACTTCTTCGTGGCGCTGTTCGCCCTGACCGACCCGATCGGAAACATCCCGATCTTCGCCGCCGCCACGGCGACGGCGACGGCGGCCCAGCGCCGCACCATCGCCCTCTACATCGCGCTGTTCGCCGCCGGCTTCATGGCCTTCTTCTACCTGACCGGCCTGGCGCTGCTGGACTTCTTCGGCATCACCCTGCCCGCCTTCCGGATCGCCGGCGGCGTCTTGCTGTTCATGCTTGGGCTGGACATGACCCGCTCTGACTTCATGGCCCACTTCGCCGACCCGGACGACGCCGGGCCGCCCAGCATGGAAGGCGTCGAGCCCGCGCCCACGCCCGCCCAGGCCCGGGCCCAGACCCGCATCTATGCCCGCAAGCGCTTCGAGCGGCTGATCGTGCCCTTCGGCATGCCGCTGCTGATCGGGCCGGGCGCGATCTCGGCGGTAATCATCCAGGCCGGCGACGCCGCCAAGCTGGGACCATCGGGCGTCGCGGTCGGGCTGGGCGCCATCGGCCTGACCGGCGTGGCGATCATGCTGGCCTTCATGCTCACCGGCACCATTTCGAAGATCCTCGGCAAGGTGGGGATGGCGATCGTGGTCCGTGTGCTGGGCCTGATCCTCTGCGCGCTCGCTGTACAGTTCATCATCTCGGGCCTGGGTGAGACGACCTACGGCTTCATCCGCTCATCCATCGCCAACCCTGCTGCGCACTGACCGCAACGCCTCGCGCAGCGAGCCCGGCTGTCCGAATGTCGCTTGCGTCGATGCAACCGGTGCATCTCGCCCTGGTGCCGCCCACAGTCGCCTCCGACGCCTGGCGGCGTGGTGAGAATGGTCTTGAGCAGCAGGGCTTCGCGCGCGCCCCGTTGGCGCCGAACGGACGATGGGGGCGACTGCCCCTGAGCGCGTAATCTTCACGGCCGCTGCGTAGCCTGCCGAGGCCGGATCGGGCGTTGGCGCGTCATCCGATTGGGGTAGATTGGAGCCCGTTGTTGCGGAGGCGGGAATGCTGTTTGACCGGCGGGCGCTCCTGATGGGCGTCGGCGTCACCCTGGCCGGCGTGGGCGGGCCTGTCCGGGCCTGGCCGATGCGCGGCCCGCGGACCACCCCGTTGCGCGCCCAATCGGACAGTATCGCCGGCACTGTCGACGCCTATTTCCGTCGCGCCGAGGCATGCGGTTTTGCGGGGTCAGTCGTTGTCGCGGCGGGCGATCGGACGATCCTCAGGTCCGGTTATGGCGACGCCGACTGGCGCAGCGGTGCGGCCGCGACGCCGGAGACGGCCTTCGACATCGCCTCCCTCGACAAGCAGTTCATCGCCACCGGCATCCTAAAGCTCGAAGCGGCCGGCAAGCTTCGCCTCGATGACCCCGTGGCCCGCTTCTATCCCGCCGCCGCCGGCCCCGCAGCCCCGATCACGCTGCACCAACTGCTCAGCCATACCTCCGGCCTCGACGACATCTACTGGGACCAGCATCCGGAGCTTTCCCGCGATCAGTTCATTGATTTTATGCTGTACCAAAGCCAGGCGGTCGCCCGTCCCGGCGAGGCGTTCAGCTACGCCAGCGCTAATTACTGGATCCTCGAAGGCGTCATTGAACGGGCCTCTGGTGACGAATACGAATCCTATCTGCGCAAGACGTTATTCCTTCCGGCCGGGATGAATTCGACCGGTACGACGTTGCCCGCGTGGCGACCAAGGCAGGTGGCGCGGTTGCGGCGCTGGACCAGCGGCGATTGGCCCCTGGCCGGCATCGACTACGGAGACATTCTGCATCGGCCCGCTCCCTATCGAACCCTGCTGTCGACCGCAGATGACCTCCTGCGCTGGCGCGGCATTCTGCGCGAGGCGCGACTCGTGCCGACGGCCATGCAGGACAAGCTCTTCCGCCCCAACCTCGAGAGCTACGGCTATGGCTGGCGCATCGTGGGAACGCGCCGGCGCGGCGCCCGACTGATCGAGCACGGCGGATCCGACAGCGGCGCGGGAATGCGTTCGACCTTCCGATACTACCCCGAGGACGATGTCTTTTTTGCCCTGCTTGGCGGGAGCGTCGATCCCAATTTCACCGCCGATTACATGGCCGCGGATGTGGCGGCCACCATCTTCGGTGGCGACGTCGCCCTGCCCGCGGCCCCGACCCCGCCGTCGCCGGCCGCAAACCTCCGGGCGGCGGGAACATACGCCTTCGACAACGGTGCGGGCGCGTTTCACCTAGAGGAGCGCCCCGGAGGACGCCTGCTTCTTTCAACCGAAGCGCCGCAGGCGGCGGGCCTGCTTCGCTTCCCAGCCCTTGCCGGAGCCGATCAGTCCGCGACCGATCCCTTGGCCGGGGCGCTGCGCGAGATCATGACGGGCAACGACGAGCCTTTCAGGCAGATGTCCGGACGCAAGGCGATTTCGGCGGACATGAAAGCCTACCTCAACGAGTTACGCGGTCACGGCCGCGCGTTCGGTCCGATATCGCGGGTGGTGTTCCTGCATGACCGTCCCTACGACCGTGAAGGGACGCCGGAGATCCAGAGCTATTACGGGCTGGTGTTCGGCAACGGCTCCGCCGTGTTTCGATTGGTGCGAACCGCAAACGCGCCCCTGGCCCTCGACGCCCGCCCCGTGCCGACCTCCTTCGCAACGATCGTGGCCCCCATCGGCATGCGAGCGTGGCAGGCGTGGGATTTCGTCCTTGGCCGCCCCGCCTGTCGCCTTTCGGGAGATCTGGACGGGGCGTTGATGGTCGCTGACGGTGCGATCCAACTTCGAGCGGCGCCCGCCGCCTAGCCACGTTGTTCTCTTTTTGTTCTTGACGCTTTCGCCGCAGTCTGGTTGGCTGACGGTGAAAGTTAGCTGGACGGGTCCAATGGCCGGGCAGGTCGTCACGGTGGCGTTTCAGGGCGTGGACGCGCGGCGCGTCGACGTCGAGGTCGCCTGGACCAACTCCACGCCGGGTTTCCACATGGTAGGCCTCGCCGACAAGGCGGTGGCCGAGAGCCGCGAGCGCGTGCGCGGCGCCTTCGTGGGCCTGGGCCTGGCGCTTCCGGCTATGCGGATCGTCGCCAACCTGGCCCCGGCGGACCTGCCCAAGGAGGGCAACCACTACGACTTGCCCGTGGCGCTCGCCATGATGGCGGCCATGGGGGTGATCCCGCAGGATGCGCTGAACGGCTGGGCTGCGGTCGGCGAGCTGCGCTTTGACGGGACCATCGCCTCGGTTCCGGGCGCCCTGCCCGCCGCGGTGGCCGCCAACGCCATGGGGCTGGGGCTGATCTGCCCTGAAGCCAACGGTCCCGAGGCCGCCTGGGCCGGGGACATGGCGATCCTGGCGCCGCGCTCGCTGATCTCGCTGGTGAACCATTTCCGCGGCGTCCAGATCATGTCGCCCCCCGAACCCGGGCCCATCCACGCCCCGGGCGACGGCCTCGACCTGCGGGAGGTGAAGGGCCAGGAACAGGCCAAGCGGGCGCTCGAGATCGCCGCGGCCGGCGGCCACAACCTTCTGTTCGTGGGACCGCCGGGCTCGGGCAAGTCGATGATGGCCATGCGCCTGCCCGGTCTGCTGCCGCCGCTGTCGACGCGCGAGCTGCTGGAGACCTCTATGGTCTGGTCGATGGCCGGGCTGATCGCCAAGGGCGAGCTGACCCGCGCGCGGCCGTTCCGCAGCCCGCACCACTCGGCCTCCATGGCGGCGTTGGTCGGCGGCGGAGTGCGGGCCAAGCCGGGCGAGGTTTCGCTGGCCCACAACGGGGTGCTGTTCCTGGACGAACTGCCCGAATTCCCACCCCAGGTGCTCGATAGCCTGCGCCAGCCGCTGGAGACCGGCGAGGTGGTCGTCGCGCGCGCCAACCATCACGTTCGTTATCCCGCCCGTGTGCAGCTGGTGGCGGCCATGAACCCGTGCCGCTGCGGCCTGGGCGGCCAGGGGCGCGGCGCCTGCGGCAAGGCGCCGAGGTGCCAGCTGGATTACCAGGGGCGAATCTCCGGGCCGCTGTTCGACCGCATCGACCTGCAGGTCGAGGTCCCGCCGGTGACCGCCGCCGACCTTGCCCTGCCGCCTCCGTCCGAGGGCACCGCGGAGGCGGCCGCACGCGTCGCCGCCGCACGCCAGGCCCAGGCCGAACGCGCCGACGCGGCCGACCTGCCGCAGAGCGCCGCCCTCAACGCCACCGTTTCGGGCGCTGCACTGGACGCCGTGGCCATGCCCGACGCGGCCGGCCACGCTCTGCTGACCAAGGCGGCCGAAATGGGCGGACTGACCGCCCGCGGCTGGACCCGCACCCTGCGGCTGGCCCGCACCATCGCCGACCTCGAAGGCTCCACCGGTGTCCTGCGCCGCCACATCGCCGAAGCCCTCATCCACCGCCGTTCGACTCTGGAACCGGCGACCCCGGCGGAGCGACTGCGAACCGGCGTTTAGCGAAGTCGGGTCTTGGGCCCCGCCGCTTAGGTCCCGTTAACGAACGGGGGCCAGAGTAAGTCCTTGTTCCCGCCGAGGGATTCGCGGGAACCGGGGTGGACGGCGGCATGAGTGACGACGAAAAGCACAGACTGAAGGCGCGCGAGGAGTTCCTGCGCCTGATGAGCCACGAGATGCGCACGCCGCTGAATGGCGTCATCGGCATGCTCGGCCTGCTTTCGCGAACCCGCATGGACGGCGCCCAGAAGGCGTATGTCTCGGCCGCGCGCGCTTCGGCCGAGCACATGCTGGGCCTGGTCAACGACCTTCTGGACTTCGCCCGCATCGAGGCCGGAAAGGTCGAATTGGAGACCGCGCCGGTCGACGTCGAAAACCTGGTCCAGGGCGTCGCCGAACTGCTCTCGCCGCGCGCCCACGAAAAGGGCCTTGAGATCGCCTGGGCGGTCGACGCCTCAGTGCCCGAGATCGTCGCCGACGAGGGCCGCCTGCGCCAGATCCTGTTCAACCTGGCCGGCAACGCAGCGAAGTTCACTGAAACCGGCGGCGTGCTGATCCGCGCCACGGCGACCAATCGCGGCTCCAAGTCTCGCGTGCGCTTCACCATCACCGACACCGGACCGGGCGTCCCGCTCGAGGCGCGCGAGCGGATCTTTGAGGAATTCGGCCACGCCGACCCCCACCACGCGACCCGCTACGGCGGGGCCGGGCTCGGGCTGGCGGTGGTCAAGCGGCTGGTGGCGGCCATGGGGGGCGAAGTCGGCGTCGAATCCGAACCCGGCCAAGGCGCCACCTTCTGGTTCGAGGTCTCGTTCGGCGTGACCGGGGCCGGCGCAAAGACGCAAGCCCTCGAAGACGTCACCGTCATCGTCGCCTCGCCCTCGCCCCAGGTGCTGGAGGCCGCCTCGGCCCAGATCGCCGCCGCCGGCGGCCAGGTCTGGGCGGCGCCCTCGCTGGAGGCCGCGCTCACGGGCGGGGCCGACGACGCGCCGGTTCTGGTGGACCATGCGCTCGCCGCCGACGCCCGCTCGCTGGTGCTCAAGCCGCGCGGCCGCAAGGCGCTGATCCTGCTCAAGCCCGAAGAGCGGCACCTGATCGAGAAGTACCGCGGCGCCGGCTACCTCGGTTATCTGATCAAGCCCTTGCGCCGCTGCTCGGTGGTTGAGCGGGTGCTGGCCATCGCGCCCGGCGCCCCGGCCCAGACCGGACCCCGGACCGAGGACGAACGCGTCGCCAATGCCGGGGTCGCGGGGGTCCGCGTGCTGCTGGCCGAGGACAATCCCGTCAACGCCCTGCTGGTCCAGACCCTGCTCAAGCGCGAAGGCTGCACCGTTGAACTCGCCGGCACCGGGGAGGAGGCGCTCGCCGCGCTCGCCCACAGCCGCTACGACCTGGTGTTGATGGACATGCGCATGCCGGGCATGGACGGACCGACGACCGCGCGCGCCCTGCGCGAACGCGAGGACGCCACGCCGATCATCGCGCTCACCGCCAATAACTTCGAGTCCGACAAGCGCGAGTGCCTGGAGGCGGGGATGAACGCCTTCATGACCAAGCCGCTCGAGCCTGCGGCTCTGCGCGCCATGCTCATTCGCTGGACGAACCGTGACAGCCGGGTAAAGCTCGCCTCCTGAACGCTGCGGGTCGTTGGCTTGCGTTGAACCCGAACTATGGGTTTTTCGCCCATATCCGCTGGCTGAATGAAAACACGCGTACTTGCGAAACCTTGATGCTGTGGCCAAGGCTGTTGGGGAGGCTTGGCAGTTGTCGCGATTCACCCGTTTTGAAGCGGTCCGAATGTTCATTGCGATGGCCGTCGCCCTGGCCTTCGCCGCTGCACCGTCCGTGGTGCTTGCCAGACCAGCCTCCCAATTGACGCTGCGCATTGACACAACCGCAGCCGACGCGACGCTGGATGCCTTAGCGAACCCGACGCTGACGGGGTCCGCTGCTCAAGCCGTAGCGCGACTGCCTGGAAACCGGGCTCTGATCGCCAAGGCCCATAGCTTTGCTCCATCCGCCACCGAAGATGGTTACGTCAATGCTCTTTTGGCCCTGGCCCATGGTCAGACCCCCGCTACCGATCCGTTCCAGCTCCGCACGGCCAAACAGCGAGCGCTGGAGGTCCGCGCGCTGCTGCGCGAACTGGAAGCCCGAAGGGACGAGACGGCGCGTGCGGTTGAAGACCGGGTAAACGCCTACTCGCCACCGTCCATTCGCGTAACAGTCACCGCAGTGGTGGTGGTGGGAGGAACCTCAGATGGCTGGGCCAGCGAGGATCAGGGATCGCACCGGCTCCATTTGGCTGCGCAATATTTTCGCGATGACCTGGAAGGGCTCAAGCTCCTCATGTCTCACGAACTCTACCACATGGTTCAACGTGAAGCCCAACCAGTGGACTACACGGCCGACGACTTTCTGACCCGAAACGGCCAGGCCGGAGTGGTTATGGCGCTGTTGCAGAGCCTGCGGAACGAAGGCATGGCAGCGTGGGTCGGCGACGCTGTCGAATGGCCCGGCCAAGGCGCCTACACGATCTGGTATCGCCAGAAATTCACGCGCAACCTTGGCCGCGTCCAGCAGGCAGCAGAACTCTTTTCGAGCCTTGTCTTCCGCGCGGTCAATGACCCCGACACCTCGCCTTTCGACCTCTACGCACTGGGATTCTCGGGAGAGTGG
The DNA here is from genome assembly GCA_964600375.1 of uncultured Caulobacteraceae bacterium. GTDB lineage: Bacteria > Pseudomonadota > Alphaproteobacteria > Caulobacterales > Caulobacteraceae > JAEZEZ01. The sequence goes on from CAZRKY010000042.1 coordinate 12,973, forward strand.
GACAGTAGCGCCTACTTCCTCGGTTATCGCATGGCCAAGGTGATCGAGGCTCACAGGGGACGCGCCGCCACGATCGCGCTGCTGCAGCAGCCGCCATCCCAATTTGTGCTGACCTACGCCGCGGTCGCCAACCCGGGCGATCCGCACTTTACGCCGGGCTTGCTCGCCCTGGTCAGATCGACCGAGGCGTCGGTCGCGGCCGGTGCGACGTCATAGAAGGCCCGGCCGAGGCCGGTGGTCGCATTGGCTGGACGAACCGCGACAGCCGGGTAAAGCTCGCCTCCTGATTTGGGCGCCGTCAGCGCTCCATCCGGGGGATAGCCAGTGACCGAACCGACCACCGCGGCCGCGACGCCCGCCAAGCCGAAGAAGCCCGGCATGGGCGACGTCTTCCGCTCGCTCGGCAAGCCCAAGGTCGCTGTCATGCTGGCCCTGGGCTTCTCGTCGGGCCTGCCCTTCCTGCTGACCGCCGGGACCTTCGGCTACTGGTTGCGCGACGAAGGCACGACGCTGAAGGCGATCGGCTTCCTGTCCTGGGTCGGCTTCGCCTATTCCTTCAAGTTCCTCTGGGCCCCGCTGATCGACAAACTGGATGCGCCCATCCTGGGCAGGATGCTGGGCAGGCGGCGCGGCTGGATGCTGCTGGCCCAGATGATCGTCGCCTTCGGTCTGGTGGCCATGGCGCTCATAACGCCGGCGGGCGGCCTGTTGCCCATGGGGGCCGCGGCGCTGGTGGTGGCTTTCGCCTCGGCGACCCAGGACATCGTAGTCGACGCCTGGCGAATCGAGGCGGCCGAGAGCGGCGAGGAGCTCGGCATGCTGTCGAGCGCCTACCAGCTGGGCTACCGCATCGCGATCATCGTCTCCGACGCTGTCATCCTGCTGGTCGCCAACCACATGGGCTGGCCGATCTCATACGGTTTCATGGCCCTGCTCATGGGCATCGGCCTGTGGGCGACGCTCACGGCCTTCGAGCCAACCCGTAGCGAGGCCACCATCAAGGCCGGGGCGCCCGCGGCCCTGCCGATCTGGACCCCGCGCGGCTTCTTTGATGCGGTGATCGGGCCATTCTTCGACTTCTTCCGAACCTACGCCTGGGTGGGCCTGCTCATGCTGGTCTTCATCAGCCTCTACCGACTGCCCGAGTTCGTCATGGGGCCGATGGCGACGCCGCTGTATGTCGACCTGGGACTATCCAAGGACGTGGTCGCGGGCGTCCGAACCAGTTTCGGGCTCGCCGGCTCGCTGCTGGGTATTGCTGTAGGCGGCCTGATCGTCGCGCGCGTCGGTCCGATGAAAGGGCTGATCGTCGGCGGCATCATGCAGGGACTGGCCGTGGGCAGCTTTGCGCTGCTGCCACTGTTTCCGGGAAACCTCGCGGTTTTCAGCCCGGTGATGATGTTCGACAACTTCGGCGTCTCGATCGCCGGGGTCGCGCTCGTCACCTACATGTCGACCCTGACCAGCGTCGGCTACACCGCGACCCAATACGCCCTGCTCAGTTCGACCTACGCCATCGTCGGCAAGTTCCTGAAGGGCTTCTCCGGCGCTGTGGTCGAGGGCATCCAGGCCCAGGGCCACAGCCTGATGGAGAGCTATTCCATCTTCTTCCTGGGCGCGGGCCTGATCGGCGTGCCGTCGATCCTGTTGCTGCTCTGGCTCATGGCCGTCCGGACCAAGCCTGCGGGCGAGGCGGGCTGACCGTCTGACGCCGCCACGCCTCCGGGGGGAGCATGGTCGCCTACGAACATATCTCGGCGCTGATTTCGTTCTTCGTCTCGCTGGGGTTCGCCCATGTCCTGGTGGGCGTGGCCGGGCTGATCCAGTCGCCGGCCAAGGTGCGGATCAATATCCCGCACGCCCTGTGGGCGTTGGTGGCGGTCAGCTGCCTGTTGGACACCTGGCTGGGGTTGTTCCAGCAGCGACACGTCACGGACTGGTCGACTGGCGTGGTGCTGCTGCTGATCATGCAGTCGACGGTGGCCTATCTGCTGGCGGCGCTGGTCATGCCGGCGTCCTTCATCCTGGACGGCGTGTTCGACCTGTCACAGTTCCACGCCGACCATCGCCGCAGCTACATCCTCGCCTTCATGGCTTTCGTCGTGGTCGACGAAGTGGTCGCCGCGGTGCTGCAGGCGGGCCAGTCGAACGGTCAGTTGCCTGCGCTGGCGATCGCCTTCGTAGTCTTCCAGGCGCCGGCCCTGCTCACCCTGCTGGTTCGTCAGGCGTGGGCCCAGATCGCCGGGCCGGCGATCGTCGTGGGTCTGTCCGTGCTCTACTGGCTGACGGCGGCGCCCAGTCTGAATTAGGGGCGTCCTTTCGGGCGCGTCAGTCCGAACAGCCCGCCCCTGCCGCAGCGATGACTGCGTCCCGACCACCGACGTCGAGCCCGAGCCAGTCGTAGGCGGGCTCAAGCCGGTGGAAGAACTGTGGGGCCGATGGGTGGTCGGCGTCGGTGGTGACCAGGACCTTCCAGAACTGGAAGAAGGGCTCGTTGATCTGCCGCGCAGACACCAGCGCCGATCGCATGGCTCCGAACGCCGCCAGCGCCCTCAGCTTCGACCCGATCAAGGCCTTCAGTTGGGCGACCCGGGCGAGGTCGATCTCGGAGAGATCCGCGTCTCCACAGTCGAGGGTGATCCAGGCGTCGGCCATGGATGCGTCGGTTACGTCTATGGCCTCGTAGTAGGCCATGACTTCGTCCGGCCCGATCGCTCCGGACAACAGGGTGAGGTTTACCTTGGCGGCCTCGGCCCTGCGGTATTGCAGCCCCATGTCTCTCGCCCCCCGGCGCCCAATCGTGCGCCTACCCCTTCGCCCCGTCCTCATAGGCCGCGAAGGTGGCCGCCGTGATGATCTGGCTTACCGACGCCGAGAGCGGCGCGATCTGCACCGACTTCTCCAGGCCCAGCAGCAACGGACCCAGCACTGTGGCGCCGCCCACGGCCTGGACCAGCTTGGTGGCGATCGAGGCCGAGTGGATGGCGGGCATGATCAGGACGTTGGCCGCGGCGGTCAGTCGCTGGAACGGGTAGTTCACCCACAGGTCCGGGTTCAGCGCCACGTCGGGCGGCATCTCGCCTTCGTACTCGAAGTCGATATCGGTGCGCTTGTCCATCAGCTTGACGGCGTCGTGCACCCGCTGGCCACGTTCGCCGGCCGGGTTGCCGAAGGTGGAGTAGCTCATGAAGGCCACGCGCGGTGTGCGGCCCAGGCGCTGGACCGTGCGGGCGGCCTGCAGGGCGATCTCGACCAGGTCCTCGGCGACCGGAACTTCCGAGATCGAGGTGTCGGCGATGAACAGGGTCCGGCCGCGGGCCAGCACCACCGACATGCCCATGACGCGCCCGACCGGATCAATCACGCGCAGGATGTCGGCCAGCGCCTGGTCGAAGGAGCGCGTGGTGCCGGTGACCATGGCGTCGGCGTGGCCGGCGGCGACCATCGAGGCGGCGAAGGTGTTGCGATCAAGGTTGATCAACCGCTGCACGTCGCGCTTCAGATAGCCGTCGCGGCCCAGTCGCCCGTAGAGGCGGTCGACGTATTCGGCGTTGCGGTGCGACAGGCGCGAATTGACGATCTCGATCCCCAGATCGTCGAAATCCAGGCCCGAGAAGTTGGCGTTCTGGCGGATCAGTTCCTCGCGCCCGCACAGGATAGGGGTGCCGAGGTTCTGGGTCTTGAAGGCATAGGCGGCGCGGATGACCGAGGTCTCCTCGCCCTCGGCGAAGACCACTCGCTTGTTGGGCGCCGAGGTGACGGCGGCGGAGATCTTCTGCAGCAGGCCCGCGGAAGGATCGAGGCGTCGGCGCAGGCTGTCGCGATAGGCGTCCATGTCCGCGATCGGCTTGCGCGCCACGCCGGTCTTCATCGCCGCCTCGGCCACGAAGGGCGGTACGTACCAGATCAGGCGAGGATCGAAGGGCGAGGGTATGATGTAGTCAGGACCGAACTTCAGGCGGCGGCCGGAATAGGCGGCGGCGACCT
>CAZRKY010000043.1:0-7551 GCA_964600375.1 uncultured Caulobacteraceae bacterium
GATCTCGTCGTAGTTGATCTCGGGGAACACGATGTGCTCCTTCAGACCCATGGCGTAGTTGCCGCGGCCGTCAAACGAGGTCGGCTTCAGGCCGCGGAAATCCTTCACGCGCGGCAGCGCGATCGTGATCAGGCGGTCCAGGAACTCGTACATGCGCTCCTTGCGGAGCGTAACCTTGGCGCCGATGGTCATGCCTTCGCGAAGCTTGAAGGTGGCGACCGAGAGGCGAGCCTTCGTCGGGGCCGGCTTCTGGCCCGTGATCTTGGCCAGGTCCTTCATCGCGGCGGCGGCCTTCTTGGAGTCGGCCACAGCTTCACCGATGCCCATGTTCACGACGATCTTGTCGAGACGCGGGATCTGCATTTCGTTGGTGTAGCCGAACTGCTCCTTCATCGCGGCGCGGATCCGCTCGCGATAAATGCCCTTGAGGCGCGGTTCGTATTTTTCGGTCTCAGCCATTGAGAGCCTCACCAGACTTCTTAGCGAAGCGCACCTTGCGGTCCCCTTCCATGCGGAAACCGACGCGAGTGGGCTCGCCGGTCTTGGGATCCACGATCGCCACGTTCGAGACGTGGACGGGCGCTTCCTTGTTCACGATGCCGCCCTGCGGGTTCGCCTGGGTCGGCTTGGTGTGGCGTTGGACAATGTTGATGCCCTCGACCAGCACGCGGTTCTTTTCCGGGTAGACCTTCAGGACCGAGCCTTGCTTGCCCTTGTCCGAACGCTTGCCGGTCAGCAGGACGACCTTGTCGCCCTTCTTGATTTTCGCGGCCATTAGATGACCTCCGGAGCCAGCGAGATGATCTTCATGTGGTTCTTGGCGCGCAGTTCACGGGGAACCGGGCCGAAGATCCGCGTGCCGATCGGCTCGGATTGCTTGTTCACGATCACCGCCGCGTTCTTGTCGAAGCGGATGGTCGAGCCATCCTTGCGGTGAATGTCCTTGGACGTGCGCACGACGATGGCGCGCAGGACGTCGCCCTTCTTCACGCGGCCACGCGGAATGGCTTCCTTGACGGAGACCACGATCACGTCTCCCACCGAGGCGTAGCGGCGCTTCGCGCCACCCAACACCTTGATGCACATCACCCGGCGAGCGCCCGAATTATCGGCGACCTCCAGGTTCGTCTGCATCTGGATCATTGTTCAGATCCTTCCGGTTACTTGGCCGCGCCCTGGGCGTCCCTGGGCAGGACCTCCCAGCGCTTCAGCTTGGACTTCGGGGCGCACTCGACGATGCGAGCACGCTCGCCTGACTTGTACGTATTGGCTTCGTCATGGGCGTGGTAGCGCTTGGACGTCCGCACGATCTTCTTCATGACCGGGTGCAGGATGGTCCGCTCGACCTTGACGATGATGGTCTTGTCACCCTTGTCGGAGACGACCAGGCCTTCGAGAATTCGCTTGGGCATGTGTCTCTCTTCCTCAGGCCGGACGCTGCTGGTGCTGCAGCGTCTTGATGCGCGCGATGGTCTTGCGGACCTCGTCGACCCGGTGGGTCTTCTCCATTTGGCCAGTGGCCGCCTGGAAGCGCAGGTTGAACTGCTCTTTCTTGAGCGACAGCAGCTCGTCCTGGAGCTGATCGGGGGTCTTGCCCCGGAGTTCCTTGGTCTTCATGGCTCTTACTCCGCCGCCAGGGCGCCAGCGTCGAGACGCGTGACGACCTTGGTTTTGATCGGCAGCTTGGCCGAGCCGAGACGCAGGGCTTCGCGAGCCACATCGTCCGGCACGCCGTCGATCTCGAACATGATCCGGCCCGGCGCGACGCGCGCGGCCCAGTACTCAACAGAGCCCTTGCCCTTACCCATACGGACTTCGGCGGGCTTGTCGGACACCGGCAGGTCCGGGAAGATACGGATCCAGACGCGGCCCTGGCGCTTCATCTGACGCGTGATCGCGCGGCGGGCCGCTTCGATCTGGCGCGCGGTGATGCGCTCGGGTTCCATGGCCTTCAGGCCGTAGGCGCCGAAGTTCAGGGCGGAACCACCCTTGGTGGCGCCGTGGATGCGGCCCTTGAAGGCCTTCCGGTACTTGGTTTTCTTGGGTTGCAGCATGACGATTAAGCCTCGGAGCCACGGCTGCCGCGATCACGGCGGGGGCCACGGGGCCCACGGTCGCGGTCGCCACGGCCTTCGTTCGACGACGGACCCGAAGCTTCAGCCGTCCAGCGCTTGTCCTGCGCCATTGGGTCGTGCTCGAGCACCTCGCCTTTGAAGATCCACACCTTCACGCCGATGATGCCGTAGGTCGTCTTGGCTTCGATGAAGCCGAAGTCGATGTCGGCGCGCAGGGTGTGAAGCGGCACGCGGCCTTCGCGGTACCATTCCATGCGCGCGATTTCGGCGCCGCCGAGGCGGCCCGAGACGTTGATGCGGACGCCCTTGGCGCCCAGGCGCATGGCCGACTGCATCGAGCGCTTCATGGCGCGGCGGAAGGCGACGCGGCGCTCGAGCTGCTGGGCGATGTTCTCGGCCACCAGCTGGGCGTCGGTCTCGGGCTTGCGGACTTCGACGATGTTCAGGAACACCTCGCCCTCGGCCATCATCGAGATGTCCTTGCGCAGCTTGTCGATGTCGGCGCCCTTCTTGCCGATCACGACGCCCGGACGGGCGGCGTAGATCGTCACGCGGCACTTCTTGTGCGGGCGCTCGATGATGATGCGCGAGACGCCGGCGCCGGCGAGGCGCTTGCGCAGTTCGTCACGCAGCTTCAGGTCCTGGTGCAGCAGGCGCGCGTAGTCCTGCTTGCGGGCGAACCAGCGGCTGTCCCAGGTGCGGTTGATGCCGAGCCGCAGCCCGACCGGATTGACTTTCTGACCCATCAGGCGGCCTCGGACAGTTCACGGACCACGATCGTGATCTCGGAGAAGGGCTTCTCGATGCGCGAGGCCCGACCGCGAGCGCGGGCGGAGAAACGCTTCATCACCAGGTTCTTGCCCACGAAGGCCTCGGCGACGATCAGGCTGTCGATGTCGAGGTTGTGGTTGTTCTCAGCGTTGGAGATCGCGGAGTAGAGGGCCTTGCGGACCTCCTTGGCGATGCGCTTGTGGCTGAATTCCAGCTCGTTCAGCGCGCGCTGCACCGGCAGGCCGCGGATCGACTGGGCCACGAGGTTCAGCTTGCGAGGGCTGGTGCGGAGGTTGACGACCTTCGCCCGGGCCTCGGTCTGACCGACGCGGCGTTTGTTGGAGGCTTTGCCCATCGGGTTACTTCCTCTTCGCCTTCTTGTCCCCGGCGTGGCCGTGGAACGAGCGCGTGGGCGAGAATTCGCCGAGCTTGTGGCCGACCATGTCTTCCGACACGGAGACGGGGCCGTGCTTCTGGCCGTTGTAGACGCCGAAGGTCAGCCCGATGAATTGCGGCACGACAGTCGAACGACGCGACCAGGTCTTGATCACATCCTTGCGCCCGGACGCTTGGAGAGCGTCGGCCTTTTTCAGCAGGTAACCGTCGACGAACGGACCTTTCCAGACGGAACGGGTCATCGTTAGCGAGCCTTCTTCACGTGGCGGCTACGGATAATGAACTTGTCCGTGGCCTTGTTCTTACGAGTCTTGGAACCCTTGGTCGGACGGCCCGTCGGGCTGACCGGGTGACGACCGCCCGAGGTGCGGCCTTCGCCGCCGCCGTGCGGGTGATCGACCGGGTTCATGGCGACGCCGCGGACGTGCGGGCGGAAGCCCATGTGACGCACGCGCCCGGCCTTGCCGAGGTTCTGGTTCATGTTGTCGGGGTTCGAAACCGCGCCAACCGTGGCCATGCAGCCGTCCGGAACCATGCGCAGCTCGCCCGAGGTCAGGCGGATTTGGGCGTAGCCCGCGTCGCGGCCGACCAGCTGGGCGTAGGTGCCGGCCGAACGAGCCAGCTGAGCGCCCTTGAGCGGCTTCATTTCCACGCAGTGGATGATCGTGCCGATCGGCATGGAGCGCAGCGGCATGGCGTTGCCCGGCTTCACGTCGACCTTTTCGCCGGCGATGATCGCGTCGCCGGCCTTAAGCCGCTGCGGCGCAATGATGTAGGCCTTTTCGCCGTCGGCGTAATTGACGAGCGCAATGAACGCGGTCCGGTTCGGATCGTATTCCAGGCGCTCGATCGTCGCGGGCACGTCCCACTTGCGGCGCTTGAAGTCGATCATGCGATAGAGGCGCTTGGCCCCGCCGCCGCGGAAGCGGACGGCGATGCGGCCGCCGGCGCCACGACCGCCCGACTTGGTCAGGCCCTCGACGAGCGACTTCTCGGGGCGACCCTTGTGGAGCTCACCCTTGTCGACGAGGACCAGGCCGCGCTGGCCGGGGGACGTCGGATTGAATTGTTTCAGAGCCATCGGTCAGAGTCCCGTGGTCACGTCGATCGATTGGCCCTCTTGGAGGGTCACGATCGCTTTTTTGACGTCCGAGCGTCGGCCCATGATGCCCTTGAAGCGCTTGGTCTTGCCCTTGGTGACGACGGTGTTGACCTTCGTGACCTTGACCTTGAACAGCGCCTCGACGGCAGCGGCGATCTCGTCCTTGGAAGCGTCGTCGGCGACCTTGAAGACAACCTTGTTCTGCTCGGAGAGCAGGGTCGACTTCTCGGTGATCACCGGAGACAGGATGGTGTCGTAGTGGCGGGCGGTGGGCTGAGCCATTACGCGGCCTCCCCTTCGAAGCGAGCCTGGATGGCCTCAACAGCCGAACGGGTCAGCACCAGCTTCTCGCGGCGCAGGACGTCGTAAACGTTCAGGCCGGCGTTCGGCAGCACGTCGATGTGCGGGATGTTGCGGGCGGCCAGGCCGAAGTTGGTGTCAACTTCGGGACCAGCGATGACCAGGGCGTTGGCCCAGCCGAGCTTGTCGAACTTGGCGCGCAGCTCAGCGGTCTTGGGGCCCTTGATCGCGACGTCGTCGACGATGATCAGCGAGCCGGACTTGGCCTTGGAAGACAGCGCATGGCGCAGGGCCAGGGCGCGGACCTTCTTGGGCAGGCCGATCTCGTGCGAACGAACCACCGGGCCGAAGGCGCGAGCGCCGCCGACGAACTGGGCCGCACGGCGCGAACCGTGACGGGCGCCGCCGGTGCCCTTCTGCTTGTACATCTTCTTGGACGTCCGCGAGACCTCGTTGCGGACCTGCACCTTGTGGGTGCCGGCGCGGCGCTTGGCGAGTTGCCAAACGACGCAGCGCTGGAGGATGTCGGCGCGGATTTCGTCGATCCCGAAGACGGCGTCAGACAGCTCGATCTGGCCGGCCTTGGAAGCGTCGAGTTTGATCACATCGACTTTCATTGCTTGTCGCCTTCTTCCGAAGCTTCCGGCGCCGCGTCGGCGGCGGGGGCTTCTTCGGCGGCGGCCTCGACAGTCGCTTCCGGAGCAGCAGCTTCCACCGCGGCTTCGGGAGCGGCGGCCTCGACCGGCGTCTCGATGATGGTTTCTTCAGCAACCTCGGCCGGAGCAGCTTCTTCCTTCACCGGCTTGGCGTCGCCAGCCTTGCGGAAGGCGCCGGGCAGCGGGGCCTCGCTCGGGAGGGCGCGCTTGATGGCGTCGCTCACCTTCACGTAGGAGCCCTCGGCGCCGGGAACGGCGCCCTTGACCAGCAGGAGGCCGCGGTCTGCGTCGACGCGGAAGATGGTGAGGTTCTGGGTGGTGACGGTCTCGACCCCGAGGTGGCCGGCCATCTTCTTGCCCTTGAACACCTTGCCCGGATCCTGGCGCTGGCCCGTCGACCCGTGCGCCCGGTGCGAGACCGAGACGCCGTGGGTGGCGCGCATGCCGCCGAAGTTCCAGCGCTTCATGGCGCCGGCAAAGCCCTTGCCGATCGTCGTGCCCTGGATGTCGACCTTCTGACCTTCGATGAAGTGGTCAGCGGTCATTTCCGCGCCCACGTCGATCAGAGCGTCTTCGGACACGCGGAACTCGGTGACGATCCGCTTGGGCTCGACTTCCGATTTCGCGAACATGCCGCGTTCGGCCTTGGTGGTGTTCTTGGCCTTCTTGGCGCCGGCGCCGAGGCGCAGGGCGACATAGCCGTCCTTGTCCTTGGTGCGGTGGCCAACGACCTGGCAGCCGTCGAGCGACAGAACGGTTACGGGCACGTGCATGCCGGCATCATCAAAGATGCGGGTCATGCCGAGCTTCTTGGCGATCAAACCGGTACGCATTGGTTTGGCCCCCTACAGCTTGATCTCGACGTCCACACCGGCGGACAGGTCGAGCTTCATGAGCGCGTCCACAGTCTGCGGGGTGGGGTCGACGATATCGAGGACACGCTTGTGCGTGCGGATCTCAAACTGCTCGCGCGACTTCTTGTCGACGTGCGGCGAGCGGTTGACGGTGAAGCGTTCGATGCGGGTAGGCAGCGGGATCGGCCCGCGCACTTGTGCGCCCGTTCTCTTGGCCGTGTTCACGATCTCGCGTGCTGAATGGTCCAGCACGCGGTGATCGAAGGCCTTGAGCCGGATGCGGATGTTCTGACGATCCATATCGCTCGTTATTCCTCTGGGCGAAGACGCCCGCGTGCCCTGAACCATTTCAAAGACCAACCCCGAGGTTTCCCCCAGGACGCGGAAGTCCGCAAAAACGATAGGCCCGCGCGGAAAAGCGAGGGCCCAAAACTGTTTCCGCGAACCGCGTCTAGCTCCGAAAAGCTACGGCCGGCTCAGCAAGAGGCGGGTTACTACCGGTGAGAATCGCCGGGGTCAACCCCGCAAGGGCTGAATTTCGCGGGATTTGCGGATGCAGCCTCGTCGCACTCAGGGTCGGCCGGTTCCGCGTTCGAGCAGTTGTTCCAGGGTGTTCGTCATGTCGGCCATGCGTGTAATCAGGGCTTGATAGGGCGCCTCTGTCGCGAGATCGGCTCCGGCATCACGGAATAGGGAATAAGAGGTGTCGAAATGTCGCCCCCTCCCGGTTCCATCCAGGACGGCTCGCACACCCGGTTCGCCCGCCCGAATCCGCTCTGCTGCATGGACCGCCCCGGCCAGGGCAATGGGCCAGCCCACCGTGTCGTGGCCGAAGAACGAGACACGCTGATGTATCCACTCCGAAGCAAGGACCGGTGGGATTGCGCGCTCGCCGTAGAATGCCTGCAATTTCTCCAAATAGATCCCTGACAAGTCAGAGCCGGTAGGCGGCCAGCCTCGCGCCACCGCATCCTCTACGTCTCGTTCCATTTCGGCGATCATGGCGTGGAAGAAGAAGTGTCGCGTTAGCTGGTCCAGTTGCCGGAACAACATTGCAACCTGTTCGTCGCGCCTCCGCGCTTGAGTTTCGACGGCCGCGTCGTGCAGCATGTTTCCAAGGTAGATCAGGCCATTCACCCAAATGGTCGGATCATGCAGGGTGTCGGGGGCGAAGTCTGAAGGGATGTCCGCAGACCACGTCATCGAGAAGGCAAGACCAGCCAGCGTGGAAGAACTCGAGACCGAGCCGTCAAAGTTCATATGCCAATATGGAGGGGCGCCGCCGATGGGATAGTGCCCGCCAATGCCGCTATCCTTGCCTTCCGAGGGAACCAGGTGCGACCAAGGCTCCCGAAGCCGGCGCCGGAGGCGCTCCTGGCCGCCAACCTGGCCAGGGT
>CAZRKY010000043.1:7561-16612 GCA_964600375.1 uncultured Caulobacteraceae bacterium
AGGCGCTCCTGAATTGCTTCGCCAAAAGGCGCGGCGGCGGCAACCGCTAACCGCATCGACTCTTCAACCGTGAAACGGCGCGTTGAAATTGGTGGCGGCGCGTAGGAGTCGTAGTGGCTGAATTGTTCGAGCCCGAGGTGTCGAGCCCGCAAAGCGAGGTAGCGTCGCAACGTAGGCACGCCGGCGCGCGCCTGCGTGAAGAGCTGCTCGCGAACACCATTGGGCATCCCCTCCCCGCTGAGGAAGGCCTCTGCTCCGTTGCGGTAGTGCTCTAGTCGCGCCACCGCTGCCTGGGCCTCTAGTCGACGGTTTAGCAGCAGGGCGAACACGTCTGCGTGCCGAGACAATTCTCCATAATACGCCTCAGCTGCCCTTGCCCGTTCGCCCCTGTCTGGCGAGGCCCGCAAGCGAGTGAACGCGGCGCGGTCCACCAGTACCTCGTGGCCGGCCCGATCGACGATGCGCCGCCAAACCGGACTAGCGGCGAAGATGGCGGCGTAGGTGTCGGGCGCCTGTTGCCGCCAGCGATCCATTGCCTGGATAGCGCCGAGCAAGTCGGCCGACGGAAGGTGAGGGCCTCGGTAGTACGCCTCCTCAATGATGGCTCGGTGTCGGATCAGCTTCGGTTCCCCTGCGATCCAAGCCTCCGAGACGCTTGGGTCGAGAGCGGCGATTTCCGGGAAGACGAAGGCCACGTTGCTCTCGGCCTCTGCCTGGGTGCGTGCGCCAACGTCGCGCCGACGGCCAGCGGCCTCGACCCGTTGATCCTCCACCCACGAGAGGATGCCATAAGCGTGAAGCTTGCCCGCGCAACGGCGCAATTCGGAAACGGCGTCGAGACCCGCGGCCAAGCGGCTGGCGTCGCGGCAGAGCGAGCCTCTGAACTGGGCCACCCTTGAGGTCAATTCCGGGATCCGTGACCTGTCAGCCTCCCAAGCCTCAGGGTTTGCGTACAAAGGGCTCAGGTCCCATGTCCACGACACCCGCTCATCGGCACCAGATTCAGTGGCGGCAGCCGCGGCCCCTGCATGGGTCACAGCATCTCCCAACGCCGCCGCCCAAAGCGCGATGGCCATCACCTCGCGACGATTCACTAAACTGGCTCCCTTCATCAGAAGGGGTCACGCTAGGAAGCCGGACGCAGGCCGTCGACGGCCACTTTTTCGGCCGACGCAGGTGCCACTTGGGTGATCAAACCTTCTCGAACTTCCTGGCCGACCAGTACTTGAAACCCTTGTCACGCGTGCAGCGCCAGCCGCGCCGCGCCAGTTCGACGCCGATCATGCCGTTGAAGAAGCCGTGGGCCAGGACCAGAACGTCTTTGCCGCTCGCCGCCTGGCGTTCCAGGGCGTCGGCGGCCCTGGCGGCGCGAACCTCCGCCTCGGCCTTGGTCTCCTGCCCTTCGTTGTGGTCGAAGAACCACCACCAGAAGCGGGCCACCACCCCCCACCAGCGCGGCGAGAGCTTGAACCAGGCGGGGAAGTGCGGCGGCGGCAGGGGCGCTTCGATGAACAGGTCGTCGGCCATGGCGATCCCCTCCCCGGCCACGGCGGCGGCGGTTTCGCGGGCGCGCTGGCGCGTGGAAGAAAAGACGGCCCCCGCGTTGCGGGCGGTTTCCACCAAGCAGGCCGGCGGGACTTGGCCGCCCAGCAGGCCGCCTTCCTCGTAACGGGCCCACCAGTCGCGGTAGCCGGCGGAGGTCAGCATGATCTTGCGCGACAGGGCCGGTTCGCCGTGACGGGTCAGGACGATTGCGCCCGTCCGGGCGACGGCCACGGCGGCGCCCGCGCCTTGTGCAGGCGTCCGGTCGGATCGTACCTCGGGAAGGGTGTCGGTCGTCATAGCCCCTGAGCCTCGCGGGCCACTCACGCCGCCTGTAACGCGCGAACGTGGGCGACCGCCGAACGGCCTAACGCCTCAAGGTCGTAGCCGCCCTCGAGCGACGAAACAACCCGGCCCCGCGCCGAGCGACGCGAGGCCTCGACCACGGCCCGTGTCGCCCAGGCGTAATCAGCCTCCTCCAGCGACTGGTGCGCGAGGGGATCGCGCCGGTGGGCGTCGAAGCCCGCCGAGATCAGGACCAGGTCGGGCGCGAAGGCGTCCAGCGCGGGCATCAGCACGCCCTCGAAGCGCTGCCGCCAGGCGGTGGAGCTGGCGTGCGGGGCCACCGTGGCGTTGACGATGTTTCCCACGCCGGTCTCGTCATCCATGCCCGTGCCCGGATAGAGCGGCGACTGGTGGATGGAGGCCAGGAAGAGAGTGTCGTCCGTTTCGAACGCGGCCTGGGTGCCGTTGCCGTGGTGGACGTCGAAATCGACCACCGCCACGCGGGCCAGCCCCGCCGCCTGGGCCGCGCGGGCGGCGATCGCGACGTTGGAGAACAGGCAAAAACCCATGGGCCGGTCCGGCTCGGCATGGTGGCCCGGCGGGCGGACGGCGCAAAAGGCGCGCTCGAACTCGCCGGCAGCTACGCCCCTGACGGCATCCAGCACAGCGCCGGCCGCCAGCCTCGCAGCGCGCACACTGCCGGCGCTGAGCACCGTGTCCGCGTCGACCTGCACCACGCCTTCGCGCGGCGCGGCGGAAAACAACGCCTCTATAAGAGTGTCTGGATGGACGCGGGCCAGGTCTTCGGCGGAGGCCTCCGAGGCTAGGCGCTTGTCGAGGCTCAGGTCGGACGCGTCCGCCAGCGCCGCGGTCACCGCCGCCAGCCGCTCGGGCCGCTCTGGATGGCCGGCGCCGGGGCGGTGCTCCAGCATGTCGGCATGGGTGAAAAAGGCGACGGACATTTGCCTCACACTATTAGACAGGATTCGGTATGTCCGCAGCGATGCACTCGATCCGCCCCGCCACCGCCGCCGATATCGCCCAGCTGTCCGCCCTGGGCGGCCGCACCTTCGTCGAAACCTTCGTCGACGGCTTCGGCATCCCCTATCCGCCCGCAGACCTCGCGGCCTTCATCGAGGACGCCTTTGGAAAGACGGCGATCACCGCCAACCTGGCCGACCCGGCTCAGGGCTGGTGGGTCGCCGCGGACGATGCGGGCGTGATCGGCGGCTTCGCCAACATCGGCCCCTGTTCCCTGCCCCACCCTGACGCGAAGAAGGCCAACGGCGAGCTGAAGCGCCTCTACATCGGCAAGGAGGCGCAGGGGCTGGGTCTGGGCACGAAGTTGCTGGAGGTGGCGCTGACGGCGATGGCCGAGCGGTTCAGCGGCTCGGAGTGGATCGGCGTCTGGAGCGGCAACGACAAGGCCATCCGCCTCTACGGCCACTACGGCTTCCATCTGGTGGGAGAATACAAGTTCCCGGTGGGCGACTGGCTGGACGACGAGTTCATCCTTCGGCGGGGATAGACCGACGCCAGGGTTCGTGATGGGCTTGCCGCTAGGAGGCTGCGCCATGCTGAAGTTCCTGCCCACGCTTATGTTCGCCCTGTTGCTGCCCACGGCCATAGTCGCCGAAACGCCCGCCAGCGCCGGCGACATCGCGACGGCTCGCTCCGAGGCCAGCCGCCTCATCACGCTCGCCCACGCCGAGGACCTGTTCACCAACATCACCACGGGCGCGACGGCGCGCGTGCGGCACAACCGCTCCGGACTGGTCTGCGAGTTCACCCCCGGCGCGCAGGACAACGCGATCCTGATCTTCGACCAGGCGGGGACGCCGATCCCGCGGGGCGATGACGTCGGCTGCAACGCGCCCCAGGCCGGGATCTCACACACCCTCTACGCCACCCGGTACCGCCCGGCGATGTCCGCGCGGTCGGCGCTGGATCAGGCCATCGGCGCGATCCAGCATCGGTGGCCGGACGCCCGCCCCTACGACGGCCTTACCACCGACGTCTCAACCGACCGCAACGGCGCCGCCGCCCTGCCCCGAACGCTTAGCGGCCACTATGTCGTTTCCATTGACGGCGTGGACAACTACACCTCCGCGCGGATCGCGGACTACGGCGGCTGGATCTTCATGCAGCGCCTGACCGCCCCGATGGATCAGGCGACGATGGGACAATTGATGGCCGGGATGATCTGGAACGCGGTCCTGATCGATGTCGTCGACCATGGGCAGGCTATCTAGCCATGTTCCTCCGCCTCTTCACCGAACTGCGCGACGCCAAGGTGCCGGTCTCCCTCAAGGAGTACCTGGCCCTGATGGAGGCGATGGACCGTGCGGTCATCGGCCGCAGAGTGGAGGAGTTTTATCACCTGTCGCGCGCGTCCCTGATCAAGGACGAGAAGCACTACGACAAGTTCGACCGGGTTTTCGGCCACGTCTTCAAGGGCTTGGAGACGCTCGAGGCCGACATGTTGGCCGACATTCCCGAGGAGTGGTTGAAGCGGCTGGCCGAGCGCTTCTTCACCGACGAGGAGAAGGCCGAGATCGAGGCCCTGGGGGGCTTCGAGAAGCTGATGGAAACGCTCAAGGAGCGGCTGGCCGAGCAGAAGGAGCGCCACGAGGGCGGCTCCAAGTGGATCGGCACCGGTGGGACCTCGCCCTTCGGATCGGGTGGCTACAATCCCGAGGGCGTGCGCATCGGCCAGGAAGGCCAGCGCCAGGGCCGGGCGGTGAAGGTCTGGGACAAGCGCGAGTACAAGAACCTCGACGACACCGTTGAGCTGGGCACCCGCAACATCAAGGTCGCCTTGCGCCGCCTGCGCAAATGGGCCCGAGAAGGCGCGCCCGAAGAGCTGGATCTTCCCGAGACCATCGATATGACGGCCCGGCACGGCTACCTCGACATCGTGCTTCGGCCCGAGCGGCGCAACACCATCAAGGTGCTGCTTCTGCTGGACATCGGCGGCTCGATGGATGCGCACATCAGGATGTGCGAGGAGCTGTTTTCCGCGGCGAAATCGGAGTTCAAGAACCTGGAGTTCTACTACTTCCACAACTGTCTCTATGAGTACGTCTGGAAGGACAACCGCCGCCGCCACGACGAGCGCATCGCCACCTGGGACGTGCTTCACCGTATCCCGCACGACTGGAAGGTCGTCATCGTCGGTGACGCGACCATGAGCCCCTACGAGATCGCCATGCCGGGGGGCTCGGTCGAACACTGGAATGAGGAAGCCGGCGCCGTGTGGCTGCAGCGGCTGGCGGAAATCTACGACAAGGTCGTGTGGCTGAACCCCACGCCCGAGCGGTTCTGGAACTACACGCAGTCGGTCCAGATGGTGAAAGAGCTGGTGGGCGACCGGATGTTCCCGCTGACCATCGAGGGCCTGGACAAGGCCATGAAGGAACTGGGCAGATAGGCGAAGGGCGCCGGGTTGCCCCGACGCCCTGACTTCATTCGCGTAGGGGCCAGCCGCTAGTTGCGGTTGTCCTTGTCGCGAAGGGCGTCCTTGATCCCGCCGATGGCGTTCTGGATCTTGCCGGCGGCCTGATCGGCCTTGCCTTCGCTTTCGAGCTTGGCGTCACCGAGGACCTTGCCAACGCCCTCCTTGATGTCGCCGCCGATTTTCTTGGCGGCGCCGTCGATGCGATCTTGGTCAGGCATGGGGAGTCTCCTGTGAGTGTCGGGAGATACAACGGCTTGAAGCGGCAGCCGTTCCTGCTGCCTGTGGAATTCTCTTCAGTCCCAGCCAGGGTCGACCAGCGCGATGCGCAGGTCCCCGACATTGACTCCGGTGGGACCGGTGCGGATCAACCGCCCATGGCGCTCGAAGAAACCGTGGGCGTCGTAGGCGGCGAGGGCGGCCGCGGCCTCGGCCCGGTCCAGCGTCCCCAGCAGCGCCGGGTCGATCCAGGCCCCTGCCGCATCCGACGATCCGTCGATGCCGTCGGTGTCCGCGGCCAGGGCCCAGACATCAGTCCGCCCTGCGAGCGCAACGGCTAGCGAGAGTAGATAGTGCTGATTGCGACCGCCGCGACCGCTGGCGCCACCCGGCACAGCCAGTGACAGCTCGCCTCCCGAAACGACCGCCCGCCTGCCGCCGGCGAGATGGGTAAGGACCGCCTGAACGGCCGCCGCGACCCCGCCGGTCAGCACCTCGGTCCGCTCCACCGCCCAGCCGCGCTGGGCCAGGGCCGAAGCCGCAGCCCGCACGCCGCCGTCGATGGGGAAGCCCACCCTGGCCTCGGTCGGCGTGGTGATAGACGCCTGAGACGCCGCCCAGGCCTGCATCGGCGGCCTGAGTTCGTCCACCAGTTCGGGCGCGAACCGGTGGAGCACCGCCAGCGCCTCCTCCACCCCCGTTGGCGACGGAACGCCCGGTCCCGAGCCGATGTCGGCCAGGACATCGCCCGGTACGTCTGACATGGCCAGGGTGACCACGCGCGAGGCCCTCGTCGCGCGGGCAAGGCCGCCCCCCTTCAGGCGCGAAAGCGCCCGGCGCACGGTGTTCAGCTCGCCGATCGAAGCGCCTGAACCCAGCAGCTGCCTCGAAACCTCCGCCTTGGCGGCAAGTCTTACCCCGGGGATCGGCGCGCATGCCAAGGCCGAGGCCCCTCCCGAGAGGAGCAACAGCAAGATGTCGTCCGGCGTGGCCTCGGCGGCGCGGGCCAGGGCCGCTTCACCGGCGGCACGGGAGGCGGTGTCCGGGACCGGATGGCCGGCTTCCAGGACCTCGCACCGGTCCACGGGCCTGGCGGTTCCGTGCGGCGTGACAACCAGCCCCCTCCACCCGAACGGGACGAGAGCCGGGATCGCCTCGACCATCGCGATCGAGCCCTTGCCCAGCGCGATCACCTGAACACCGTCGGCAGGATTGCGTATCGGAAGGCGCAGACCCTGGATCGGATCGGCCAGCCAGACCCCGGGCGACGCCGCGGTGACGGCGGCGTCGAAGGCCCGTCGGAGCAACTGGACCTTGTGATCCATCTCAGCCCGGCGCGAGATCGCGAGTCGAGGCGTCGAGATCCAGTGCCTTTTCGACCCGGTTCACCCAGGCGGACACGCCGGGATAGAGGCCGAGGTCGAATCCGCCCGACCCGGCCATGCGCGTGTAGGCGACCAGGGCCACGTCGGCGAGGCTAAGCCGGTCGCCGGCCAGCCAGTCGCGGCCCTCCAGTCCCGCCTCCAATCGCGCCAGGGCCGCCGACCCGCGCTCGAACAGCTTCGGGTCGAGGTCTTCAGGCCGTTTGTTGAGATAGACCAGGTGATACCGCCGGACGGCGATGTAAGGCTCGTGACTGTACTGCTCCCAGAACAGCCACTCATACATGCGGGCGCGCTCGAAGGGGTCGCCCGGTA
Source organism: uncultured Caulobacteraceae bacterium (assembly GCA_964600375.1). Classification (GTDB taxonomy): domain Bacteria; phylum Pseudomonadota; class Alphaproteobacteria; order Caulobacterales; family Caulobacteraceae; genus JAEZEZ01. The sequence goes on from CAZRKY010000043.1 coordinate 14,759, forward strand.
CAAGGTCCGTGTTTTCCGCGATGTAGCCGATGATGGCGTTCGACTGGGCCAGGATGCGCCCGTCCTCGAAGCGCACCGCCGGAACCTGACCGGCCGGGTTCAAAGACAGATATTCGGCGGTCCGAGTTGCTCCCGACCGCACATCAATTTCAGTCCAGTCGTAGTCTATATCGAGATGATCCAGTATCCACTTTACCTTCAGGCAGTTTCCGGAAGTGGAGTCGCCAAAGACGGTCAATGTCATAATGTCGCCGCTGAATTGGGGTTGAACCGAACCGGGGGATTAGCCTAAGAACCCGCCCCACCCGACGTCACGAGAAATGGAGCACCCATGCGACCTCTTCTCGGCGTGCTTGTTGCGTGCCTGGCATTGCTGGGAGGCAACGGCGCGCGGGCGGCCGATGCCGGTCCGGGCCGCCCCCAACCCTATCAGCCTTCCGTTACGCAGGTTTCGGCTCCAACTTCGGTGTCCGCCCGGTCCGACGTGAGCCCGCGCCTTGTGGCCGCGAGCCTCGTGCCCGACTGGGTCCTGAAGGCGACTCTCTATCACACCGGCAATCCCGGCGTCGGTCTGAAGGACTCCATCGGTTGCCGCCCGATCGCCATGCGCACCGTGGCGACAGACCCCCGGCTGATTCCCCGTCGCACCATCCTGTTCATTGCCGAAACGGTCGGGATGCGCCTGCCGGGCGGCGGCTCGCACGACGGCTTCTGGTACGCCTCCGACGTCGGCGGCGGGGTCAAGGGCAACCGCATCGACCTCTACACGGGCACCAGTCGCGCCTCGATGGCCCCGGCGATGAACCTGAGCCTGAAGTCCCTGCGCGTCGTCCGCGCGGGCGCCTTCCGCGGCTGCCCCCAGCCCGGCGCCGGACACACCGAAATGTTGCTGCAGATCGCCCACCGGTTGGGAATCCTGGGCCCGCAACTGGCCTTCGCCGAGTTCATCGCCGAGCAATGGCAGCGCCGCCAGAGCGGCCTGGTCGCGCCCTGAGCGCTGGTCGTCTCGCGACGATTGGCGGCGGGCGCGAAAACGCCTAAACGCTTGCGCCATGTCCGCGCTTCCTTCCCCCGCCGCCAAGTCCCCATCCCCCGGCTATGTCGCCATCGACCCGCGCCTCGCGCCGGAAGACTGCGCGAGCATGGCCGAAGTGCGGGTCGGGGTGGACGCCCTGGATCGCGCGCTCGTCCAGTTGCTGGCCGAGCGCCAGCGCTACATGGACGCCGCGGCGCGCATCAAACCGGACCGCGGCGTGGTCCGCGACGAGGCCCGTATCGAAGACGTTGTCGCCAAGGTGAAGGCGGCCGCAACCGTCGCCGGACTGTCCCACGACATCGCAGAACCCGTCTGGCGCCTGCTCATTGAGCGGTGCATCGCCCACGAGTTTGTGCAGTGGGACCAGATCCGCGACCAGACCTAGCCGGTCCTGGGCGACTTCAGGGACTGCAGCATCTGTTCGTGCTGATAGGCCGAAACGTCGGCCATGGCGGCGTCGAGCGCGCTGCGCACCCGGTGCAGCACCGGTCCGGCCAGGGAATCGGGCGTCACCTCCGCCTCTCCGCAGACCCGCGACAGCGCTTCCGCGCCGATCCCGGCGGCCGCGCCCTTCACGGAATGGGCCGCGTCCCGCCACCCCTCCGATGCTGGATCGAGCATCGGCGTCCACAGCTCAACCTGTTGGCGGAAAAGGTCCAGCACCTCCTCGATCACCGCCTGGTCGCCGGCCGTGTAGGCCTCAAGCACCGCAAAATTCACGGCGCCGGTTATGTCTCGTCGCGCCATGCGAATCCCCTGCTTGCAATGAGGGTGAAAATTCCTATGTTCCGCGCCCTTGCCTAGCACGGCGGGCGCTT
>CAZRKY010000044.1:0-16601 GCA_964600375.1 uncultured Caulobacteraceae bacterium
TGGCTCGGCGACCAGGACGCCATCGAGTTCATGTGCCGCGAGGCCGGCAAGGTGGCCGTGGTGCTGATCAATGACGCCGACTTCGAGGAGCCGGCGCTCAACACCTTCAACGGCCGCGCCATGACCTACTACGGCCGCTGGACCTACAAGTTCGAGGAAGCCGCCCGCCAGGGCGCCGCCGGGGTCCTGATCGTCCACGAACGCGACCCGGCCTCCTACGGCTGGGCCACCGTGCGCGGTTCCTGGTCCGGCGTGCCCCAGTTCGATGTGGTGCGGCCCGACCCCAACGCCACCGCCGTCCCCGCCCAGGGCTGGATCCAGCGCGACGTCGCGGTGGACCTGTTCCGCCGCGCCGGCCTCGACTTCGACGCCCTCAAGGCCAGCGCCCGGGTGAAGGGCTTCCGCGCCGTGCCGATCAACGCGACCTTCTCGGCCGACTTCCGCCTCAAGGCCGAGCAGATCACCACCCACAATGTCATCGGCATCCTCAAGGGCGCCAAGCGGCCGCAGGAGACCATCCTCTACACCGCCCACTGGGATCACCTGGGCGTGGGCGGGGCCGACGCCAACGGCGACAACATCTACAACGGCGCCCTCGACAACGCCTCGGGCACGGCCGGCCTGCTGGAGCTGGCGCGGCTCTACGCCTCGGGCCCCCGTCCGGACCGCTCCGTCGTCTTCATCGGCTACAGCGTCGAAGAGAAGGGCCTGCTGGGGTCGGAGTACTACGCCACCCACCCCGTCTATCCGCTCGAGACCACCGTGGCGGGCTTCAACATGGACGGGCTGAACGTGCTGGGCCGCACGCGAGACGTCGAGGTGGTCGGCTTCGGCCAGTCCAACCTCGAAGACGACCTTGTCCGCGTCGCCCGCACCCAGGACCGGACCGTGCGAGCCGAGTCGCACCCGGAGGGCGGCAGCTTCTACCGCTCGGACCATTTCCCTCTGGCCAAGCGCGGGGTGCCGATGCTCTACGCCGCGTCCGGCAACGACCTGCGGGTCGGCGGCGAGGCCGCGGGCGAGGCGGCGGGCAAGGACTACAACGTCAACCGCTACCACCAGCCCGACGACGAGTGGTCGGCCGACTGGAACTGGGACGGCGCCATAGAGGACCTGATGGTCAACTACGAGATCGGGCGGGCCCTGGCCTTCTCCAACCGCTGGCCGCAATGGCGTCCGACGTCGGAGTTCCGCGCCGAGCGGGACAAGAGCGAGGCGGCGCGCCGCTGATCGGGGAGGGCGGCCTCGGCCGCCCGTCCTCCGCCTAGACGTTGAAGCGGAAGTGCATGACGTCGCCGTCCTTGACGACGTAGGACTTGCCTTCCTTACGCATCTTGCCGGCAACCGCCGCCCCGGTCTCGCCGCCGTGGGTGACGAAGTCGTCGAAGGCGATGGTCTCGGCGGAGATGAAGCCGCGCTCGAAATCGGTGTGGATGACGCCGGCCGCCTGGGGCGCGGTGTCGCCGATGTGGATGGTCCAAGCGCGCGCCTCCTTGGGACCCACGGTGAAGTAGGTCTGCAGGCCCAGCAGGGCGTAGGCGTCGTGGATCATGCGGTTCAGGCCCGGCTCCTTGAGGCCCAGGGTCTCGAGGAATTCGGTGCGCTCCTCGGCGTCCAGCATGGCGATCTCGCTCTCGATCTTGGCCGAGATGATGGAGGCGGCGGCCTTGTCGCGCTTGGCGCGCTCGACGACCTGGGCCGACAGGCTGTTGCCGGTGGCGGCGGAGTCCTCATCGACATTGGCGACGTACAGCGCCGGCAGCGAGGTCAGCAACTGCAGCATATGCCAGGCCTTCTCGTCCTCCTTGGCGACGTCGGCCGAGCGGGCCGGGCGGCCCAGATTCAGCTGGGCCAGGGCGAGGTGGACCAAACGCAGGGTCTGGGCCGAATCCTTGTCACCGCCCTTGGCGCGCTTCTCGAGGTTGGAGACGCGCTTTTCCAGGCTCTCCAGGTCCGCCAGCATAAGTTCGGTCTCGATGATCTCGAGATCGGCCAGCGGATCGATGCGGCCCTCGACGTGGGTGACGTCGCCGTCCTCGAAGCAGCGGGTGACGAAGGCCACCGCGTCGCAGTCGCGGATGGTGGCCAGGAACTGGTTGCCGAGGCCCTCGCCCTTGGAGGCGCCGCGCACCAGACCCGCCACGTCAACGAAGTTGATGCGCGCCGGAATGATCTCCTTCGAACCCGCGATCGCCGCCAGCTTTTCCAGCCGCGGCTCGGGCACCGCCACGTCGCCGACGTTCGGCTCGATGGTGCAGAACGGATAGTTGGCCGCCTGGGCCGCCGCCGTTTGGGTGAGCGCATTGAAGAGGGTGGACTTGCCGACATTCGGCAAGCCGACGATCGCGACTTTCAGGGCCATGGAAATGCTTCGTGGATAAGGAGCGGCGCGAGGTAGCACGGACCGGGCGCGGGCTCAAATGCCGGGATTGCCAAGGCGCGTCATTCGACATACCATACTGACTGGTATGGAAGGGATCGCCCCATGATCGGTTTCGCCGTGGCCGGCTCGATTGCAGCGCTGGGAGCAGGCATTCACACCTTCGTCGGCAGTCGCCGGGTGGTGGCGCCCTTGCTGAAGGCGCGAGACCTGACGCCGCCGTCGCGGTGGCTCATGTTCCTTTGTTGGCACGCCGTGTCGCTGCTGCTGGTAGCGCTGGCGGCGGCCTTCGGGTGGCTGGCCTGGTCGGGAGAGCTAAGGGTAGTGGGCCTCATGCTCAGCATCTTCGTGGCGTCGCTGGCGCTGCTGACGCTCTACGTCTCGCGGCGGGCAGGCTTCAATCCGCTGAAGATTCCGCCCTTCGTGCTCTTCAGCCTCATGGCTGCGTCCGGACTCTGGAGCGCGCTCGCGTGAGCGATCGTCGGTGGAGCCGGGAGCGCTGGCTGGCGCTTGGCGAAGAGAGGCTGAAGGCCGCCGGGCCGGCGGCGCTGGGCCTGGATGTCCTGTGCGAGGCTGCAGGCCGGACCAAGGGGTCGTTCTACCATCACTTTCCCACCACCGAGGCCTTCGTCGAAGCGCTGGTGGCGGGATGGCGGTCGCGGACCACTGACGGCATCGGCGAGGTCGCCCTGGCCGCGCGCAATCCGGAGACCGCATCCAAGACCCTGCTGCGGCTGGTGGCGGACATTGACCCGCGGCTGGACATGGCGATCCGCGCCCTGGGCGGCGACCGGCCCGAGGTCGCGGCCGCGGTCGAGGCGATGGACGCCCGGCGCGAAGCCATCGTCTCCGAACTGCTGGTGCGCATCTACGGCATCGACAAGGCCCGGGCGGAGGCCGGGGGGCGGCTGTTCCACTCCATCTACCTGGCCGCCCAGGTGCGCAGGCCAGAGGACCTGCGGGGATTCATCCAGGGCCCGTTCGCCCTGATGTTCGAGATGCTCAGGTTGCTTCCGAAGGCGGAGGCCGGTACGGCGCCCTAGGCGTCGTCACCGCCGCGGGCCGCCTGGCGCGGACTGAATTTCGGGGCCGGGGCCAGTCGCATGACTTCGGCCTGGAAGCGCTCATCGTCGCCCAGCGCGAGGTAGGGCAGGGCGTCGGCGATGGCGTCGTTCAGCGCGCGGACCCAGGGCTGGTCGGCCTTGTGGAAGTCCGACAGCACCCAGGCGTGGACCAGTTCCTTCTGCCCGGGGTGGTCGACGCCCATGCGGGCGCGGCGGAAGCCCGGCCCGATCTGGCTGATCGTCGAGCGGATTCCGTTGTGTCCGGCCGCGCCACCGCCGGTCTTCATGCGGAAGCGGCCCGGGGCCATGTCGATCTCGTCGTAGAAGACCACCACGTCGGCGGGCGTCAGCTTGTAGAAGCGCATGGCCTCGCCGATGGCGTTGCCGGAGCTGTTCATGAAGGTCTGCGGCTTCATGAGCAGTGCCTTCACCGGCCCCGAGGCGGTCTCGATGGATCCCTCGTTGATAACCGACTGGAACTTGGCGCGGTCGGGACCGAAGCGATGCCGCTCGGCGATGGCGTCAATCGCCATGAAGCCGATGTTGTGCCGGTTGGCGGCGTATTTCGCGCCCGGATTGCCCAGGCCGGCGATGATAAGCATGGCCGACCTCCTTGCCGGATATGGAAACGGCCTCATCCGCAAGGACGAGGCCGTGTCCGCAGACTATGCGAAGGCGAGGATTACTCCTCGGTCGCGGCCTCGTCCGAAGCGGCTTCTTCCGAAGCTTCCTCTTCGTCGTCGCCGCCCGACGCCGGCGCGGCGCTGACGCCCGCTTCGTCGGTCTCGAGCTCTTCCTTGAAACCGGCGATGGTCGCGATCACGAAGTCGCGGTCGACGGTCAGGGTGACGCCTTCCGGCAGGGTCAAGGCCGAGGCGCGCACGGTGTCGCCGATCTCCAGGCCCTTCAGGTCCACGACCAGATCCTCGGGGATGGCGGTGGCCGGGCAGAGCAGTTCGACATCGTGGCGCACGATGTTCAGGCTGCCGCCGCGCTTGATGCCCGGAGCCAGCTCGTGGTTCTTGAAGTGAACCGGGATGTCGATCTTGATCGGCTTGGATTCATCGACGCGCATCAGGTCGAAGTGAACCGGGGCGTCCGAAACCGGGTGGAACTGGACGTCCTTGGCGATCACCGGCTGCTTCTCGCTGCCGTACTTCAGGGTCACCAAGTGGCCCAGCAGCTTGCCGGTGTAGAGCGCCTTCTTGAACTCGGTGCCGTTGACCGCGATGGCCACCGGATCCTTGCCGCCGCCGTACAGGATGCCGGGCACCTTGTCGGCGCCACGAACAGAACGGGCGCCGCCCGTTCCGGTGCGTTCGCGAACTTCGACGTTCAGGACGATGTCGGCCATATGCCTTGCCTCTAAAACGAATTCGCCGCGCGTCGCGCGCGGCGTGGGGAAACCCCTGAAATCAAGAGCGCGGCTTAATACAGGCATCAGTGCGGTTTCGCAACCGCGACACCGGTGAATCTGCTGCGCGGTGAAAACCGGGCGAGGTCGGAGCGTTCGGCCTCGCCCGGCTATAACCTATTTGCGCGACCGCGGCGCGGTGGCCGCAGCGTTGCGGGACGCCGCCGCCGCATCAGGCGCGGAGGCGATGGTGGTGCGCGACCAGGCCGGGAGCGGAGCCGCGCCCGAGATCTTGGTGACGCACTCGCCGGCGTCCATCAGGATGTGCTGGCCCAGGCAGAAAACGTCCTCGTAGTGCGGCTTGGCCACGGCCAGGCACTGGTAGAGGTTCAGCTTGGACATGCGCAGGCAGTAGGGGCCGGCGTTGTCGGCCAGCAGGGCGTTGATCTGCACGGCGTTCTCGTCGCCCGCGGCGCCCAGGACGGCGAGCGCCGCGATCGCCATGCCGCGGACCACGGCCTCGGTATAGGGCGGCGAGGCGGTCTGGCCCGTGACCGCCAGGCCCTGGCCGCTCATGGCGGCCTGCATCAGCATGGCGGTGTCGGCGGTCGTGCCGGCCATCGGCAGGGTCGACAGGCGCTTGGCGGTGGCCAGACGGGCATCGCGGTTGGCCACGTATTCACGCGACCACAGCTGGCGCTGGATGTCGTAGGCGGTCTGCTTGACCGCCGAGCCGGCGGCGTAGAGCTGGCGGCCGTCCGCTGCGAGGTTCGAGACGATCGTGCCGGCGGCCGACGAGGCGCCCGGAAGCTGGGCGGCGTAGGCCGGATCGCTGAACAGCTGGCGGATCACCGTGGCGCGGTTTGTGGCGTCGGCGCCGAGGGTCTTCACCCCCTGGACGAAGGCGGGATCCTGCAGGGCCAGGACGGCGGCGTAGGCCACCGCGCCGCGGGCGAATTCGTTGGGTTCATAGGCCGCGCCGCGGGTCAGGCCGGTCTGGATCGAGGCGGCGTCGGGGAAGGTCGCCGAGATCGAGGAGGCCTCGCGCACATAGTTGCGGTAAGACGCGGCGGCCTGAACCACGCTGCTGGACAGCGCCATGGCCGGCGGGGGCGGCGGGGGCGGGGGCGGGGGCGGTTCCTCGGTCTTGCAGCTTGCCAGGAACAGCGCGGCCCCGGGGGCCCCACCCCCCCCGGGGGGCCCCCGGCCGGGGGGGGGGGGGGGGGGGGGGGGGGGGGGGGGGGCCGGTTCCTCGGTCTTGCAGCTTGCCAGGAACAGCGCGGACCCGAAGGCCGCGACCAGGGCCCCGTTGCGGATAAAGGCCGTTTTCATGCCGGGAAATCCCCCCTGAAATCTTTACTGGCCCGCGCCCCGAGCGCGAACTATCCACAGACTATAGCCCCACGGCGCCGAAAGTTCGACCCTTCCGAATCACCAAGGGCCGGGAATTGCTCGGGCCCGGCTAGTCGAACAGCTTGGAAACCGATTCTTCGTTTGCAATCCGCCGGATAGCCTCGCCGATCAGGGGGGCGACGGGAACGGTTCGGACCTTGGCGCAGCCCTTCACGGCCTCGCTGGGCTCGATGGAGTCGGTGATCACCAGTTCGGTCAGCACCGAATTGGTCACCCGCTCGATGGCCGGGCCCGACAGGACGCCGTGGGAGATGAAGGCCGAGACCTCCTTGGCGCCGCGCTCCATCAGGGCGGAGGCGGCGTTGACCAGGGTGCCGGCGGAATCGGCGATGTCGTCGAACAGGATGCAGCGGCGGCCCGAGACGTCGCCGACGATGTTCATCACCTCCGATTGTCCGGGCTTGGGCCGGCGCTTGTCGACGATGGCGATCTCGGCGTTCAGGCGGTCGGCCAGGGCGCGCACCCGCACCACCCCGCCGACGTCCGGCGAGACGATCATCAGGTCCGAGGCCTTCTTGCCGTAGTTTTCCTTGATGTCGCGGGCGAAGACCGGGATGGCGACCAGGTTGTCGGTGGGGATGTCGAAGAAGCCCTGAATCTGGCCGGCGTGCAGGTCCATGGTCAGGACCCGGTCGGCCCCTGCGCGGGTGATCAGGTTGGCGACCAGCTTGGCCGAGATCGGCGTGCGGCCCCCGGTCTTCCGGTCCTGACGCGCATAGCCGAAGTAGGGGATGACCGCCGTGATCCGCTTGGCGGACGCGCGCTTCAGTGCGTCCATGCAGATCAGCAGCTCCATCAGGTTGTCGTTGGCCGGGAAGCTGGTGGACTGGATGACGAAGACATCCTCGCCGCGCACGTTCTCGTCGACGGTGACGAACACCTCATTGTCGAGGAAGCGGCGCACCTGGGCCTTGGTCAGGGGCACGTCCAGGTGGTCGGCGATGGCCTGGGCCAGCGTCCGGTTCGAGTTACCCGCCAGAAGTTTCATGCGCCGCTCATCCCTAGCTCGCCCGCGGCTTCTATCAGGGGACGGACCGAGGGCAAGGCCTCAGGTCAGGGCGATCGCGCTTATGAGGCGACCGTAGTCGCTTTCGCCACGTTTGAACGCTCGCCGGTTGGAGAAGAACCGGGTCTCGTCGGCGCAGGTGTCGTGGCCGGTCCATTCGCAGTTGTGCACACCGGCCTGTTCGAGGCGCCAGAGCACAAAGCCCGGCAGGTCGAACATCGCCTTGTCCTCGAAACGGGTCGGATGGAAGAAGTGCTCCGAAGCCGGGTCGTGGGCCAGGAAGCGGTCGACGAACTCCTGTCCGACCTCATAGCTCAGCGGCCCGATGCAGGGTCCGACCACGGCGACGATGTCGCCCGGCCGCGCGCCCGCCGCGGTCATGGCGGTCACGGTCGAGGCCACCACCCCGTCCAGCGCCCCCTTCCAGCCCGCGTGGGCGGCCCCGACTACCCGCGCCTCGGCGTCGGCCAGCAGGATCGGCGCGCAGTCGGCGGTAAGCGCCCCGCAGGCCAGGCCGGGCACGCTGGTGACCACAGCGTCCCCCTCGGGCCGCAGGTCGTTCCACGGGCCCTCGGCGACCCGCACCAGGGTGGAATGGGTCTGGTAGCAGCTGAGCAGGGAGTCGGCCTCGACGCCCAAGGCCCCGGCGGCCCGGCGGCGATTCTCCTCGACCGCGGCGGGATCATCGCTCGATCCCCGCCCGACATTCAGGCTGTCGTAGATGCCGGTCGAGACCCCGCCCTGGCGTGTGAAGAAGGCGTGCCGGACGCCGGGCAGCTGGTCCAGCCGGCGGGAGGTGAGGACAGGAACGGTCATGGCGCGGCCTCGAATCCGGGCGGGGCGGGGGAGCCCTTCGACCAGATCGCCGCCGCCTTGAACAGGCTTCCCATCTGGTCGGGCTCGACCAGCCGCGCGAGCTGGCGCCCGACCGTGTCGGCCCGGTCCGGGCGGGCGGAGGACAAGGCCCGGGCCCTGTGTTCAACGCCCAGCCGGCGCAGGAAGGTTCCCTGGTCGAGCAGGCCGGTCTGGGCGCCCGCTTCACGGGCGGACTCCAGAAAGGCGGGGAAGTCGGCCCAGACGGTCAGGTCGGCGCCGCCGGGATCCGCCAGCGGGTTCACCTTCGCGTGCCGATGCAGGGCCTGCAGGGTGTCGCCGGGCCCCGGCGCATCGCGGCCGTAGTCGATGAACAGGGCGGCGCCGCCGTTCAGGCTGACCCGCTCGCCGACGTCGATACCGACGACCTGCTGGGCCAGAGAGACTTCCCAGATCAGGCCGGGCTCGAGATCGGCCGGCGCGCCCTCGGGCCGGATGGTCGGGCGCAGGCCGAAAGCCAGGGCGCCGCCGTCATCCAGCCCCACCATCCGCTCCGCCCAGGCCTCGCCGGTGCGCACGAATTGCCGCGCCGGCAGGCAGTCCAGCAGCTCATTGGCGATCAGGATGATCGGCGCGCCGCCGGGGATTTCGGAAAGGTCGTGCGACCAGCCCGGCGACAGGCTGGCTCCGGCGAGGGCGGAGGCCTGGAGGTCGCGCAGCGGCGCGGACGGCTCGACCAGCCAGAGCTCGGCGGCGGCCAGGAAGTCGGGCGCGAGGCTGGCGGCGCGGAGCGCATCGCTCATCAGGGTGCCGTCGCCCGGGCCCATCTCCACCAGCAGAACCCGAGCGGGCTTGCCAAGCCGGTTCCAGGTCTCGGCCGCCCACAGGCCGATCAGCTCTCCGAACATCTGCGAGACCAGGGGGGCGGTGATGAAGTCGCCGTCCTCACCCAGCGCCGGGCGCGTGGCGTAGTAGCCCCCCTGCGGATCGAACAGGCAGCGCGCCATGTAGTCGGCGACCGAGATCGGGCCGGTGGCCGCGATCTCTGCCCTCAGCCGGTCGCCCAGGGTCATTGACTCAGGCCGCGGAGGCCTTGGGCTTTGAACGCCAGATCAGCCAGCCGCCGATCAGCACCATCGGAATGGAGAGCAGCAGGCCCATGGTGATCATGCCGCGCAGCGCTTCGGGCATCTGGGCGTCCGGCTCGCGCACCGTCTCCATCAGCATGCGCACCACGCCGTAGCCGACCAGGAACAGGCCGGTGGTGAAACCGGGGCGGGGCAGTTTTTTGGCGATGTGGGTCGACCAGCGCAGCAGGAAGAACAGGAACAGGCCTTCCAGCGCCGCTTCGTAGAGCTGGCTGGGGTGGCGCGAATAGCCTCCGGCGGGACAGCTGCCGTAGGTCGCCTCGATGGTGCGGTTGCAGAAGACGATACCCCAGGGCAGGTCGGTCGGGCGGCCCCAGAGCTCGCCGTTGATGAAGTTCGCGATGCGACCGAAAAACAGGCCGATGGGCGCGCAGGCGGCGATCACGTCGCCGACGCTGAGCAGGTTCAGCTTGTTGGCGCGGCAGAACCATATGATGGCGATGGCCACGCCCGCCAGCCCGCCGTGGAACGACATGCCGCCGTCCCAGAGCTTCAGGATGTCCAGCAGATGCTGGAACATGTCGGGACTGTAGAACAGGGCGTAGCCCAGCCGGCCGCCGCCGATGATGCCGAGCGTCAGCCACAGGATCAGGTCGTCGATCTGGGGCGCTGTGGCCGGGGGCTTGCCGGGCTCCCACAGGCTTTCACCGCGGATCAGCTTGAGCGCATAGCGCCAGCCCAGGATGATCCCCATGACGTAGGCGAGCGCATACCAGCGCACGCCCAGCGGCCCGATGGTCAGGCCGAAGAGCTGGAAGGCCGGGATCTGGCCGATGATGAACGGATCGATATCGGGAAACGGCACGGGACCCCCAGAGGCTTGGCTTGGACGTTTGCATAGCAGGGCGCCGGATTCGGCGCGAGACCGCCCGTGGACGGCCCGGTCCCCCAGTCCGTCCATCCACAGGAATCCTTACGCCCATCACGCCGTCGTCACGAATGGGTGCGCGTTAAGGTTTGACTCACCATATCGGGCGGAGGCTCACCCCAAGGATCGAGATCCACCATGCAGACCCGCAACCCCATCCTCGACGAGTTCGCCAAGCTGACCACCGGCGCCGTGGGCCTCGCCCAGGCCGCCGGCGAGGAGGCCAAGACCGCCTTCCGCGCCCAGGCCGATCGCTTCGTCGCCGACATGGATCTGGTGCGCAAGGACGAGCTGGAGGCCCTGAAGGCCGAGGTCGCCGCCCTGCGCAAGGAAGTCGCTGCGCTGAAGGCGGCGCCTGCCGCCGCCGCCGCGACATCGTCCACAGGCAAGAAGCCTGCGAAGGGCGGAGCCGGTTGAGCCGGTCACGCCCCACCGCATACCCTCTCATGGCGGGCGTGAGTCGCGCCCGCCCCACCCCGTCGGCTCCCCCCCGGCGAAGGATGACCGCATGACCGCTCCACGCCCGGACGACGCTGATCTGAACATGGATCCGCTGGACGTCGTCGAGAACGTGCTGTCTGCGGAGAACCTGCCCTTCGATCGCACCGAGGACGGCGACCTCGCCTTCGCCCTGACCGGCGACTGGAAGGACTACGAGCTGTGGTTCGCCTGGCGGCCCGAGGGCGACTGTCTTCAGTTGTGCTGCTCGCTCGACCTGCGCGCCAACAAGGTCAAGCGCGGCCAGGCTCACGAGCTGCTCTCGCTGGTCAACCAGCGCGTCTGGATGGGCCACTTCGAGGTCTGGCCCGAGGACGGCGAGGTTGTTTTCCGCCACTCCATGGCCCTGCCGCACGGCGAGCGGCCGACGCTGGCCCAGGCCGCCTCGATGATCGACGCGGCGATTGAGGCGTCGGACCGATTCTATCCGGCCTTCGACTTCCTGATCCGTGGCGCAAAGAGTCCCTCCGACGCCATGGCCGCCTGCATGTTCGAGACGGTCGGCCGGGCGTGACTGGGCCGGGCATCACGCCCGTCCTGCTCATCGGCGCCGGTCGGATGGGCCAGGCCCTGATTTCCGGCTGGAAGAAATCCGAAGCCTTCGATCTCGCCGACCTGATGGTGCGCGCCCCGCACATCAACGAGGGTTGCGCCGAGGCCGCGCGCGGCGGCGCCTCCATAAATCCGCCCGACCATGAAATCGCCGAGGCCCGCACCGTCGTGCTCTGCGTAAAGCCGCAGAAATGGCGCGAGATCGCTCCGGCCTACATTGATGTCCTGCACAAGGGCGCGGTGATCGTCTCGGTGCTGGTGGGCACGCGCGCCGCAGGCATCGCCGCCGGCTTTGGGGGCCGCAAGGTCGCCCGCGTGCTGCCGACCACGGCGGTCGCCACCGCCTCGGGCGTCACCAGTCTCTATGCGCCGGACCCCCAGGCCCTGGCCGCCGCCACGGCGCTGTTCGACCCGATCTCGACCGTGGTCGAACTGTCCGAGGAGCCGCTGATGGACGCCGCCGGCGCGGTCTCGGCTTCGGGCGCGGCCTATGTCTACGCCTTCGCCCGCGCGCTGGAGGAGGCCGGGGCGGCGGCGGGCCTGCCGGCGGAGGCGTCGAAGATTCTGGCGCGCTCGACCCTCGCCAGCGCCGCGGCCTTCATGGCGGCCTGCGACGGCGATCCCACCGACCTGATCGCCCAGGTCGCCTCACCGGGCGGCACCACGCAGGCGGCCCTGGCGGTGCTTGATCCGGCCTTGCGACAGGCCATGACCGAGGCCGTGGCGGCGGCGGTCCGGCGGGCGCAGGAGTTGGCGGGCTAGCGCTTACCGCTGGCGTACTGCCGCGCGAAGATGTCGAAGGCGCGGTGCGCATCAGTCCAGGTCGCCCGCGCCCGGGCCCAGCGGATGTCGCTTTCGTACCAGGAGAACTTCACCGGGCGGCGCGTGCCGTCGGCGGCGATCTCGACGCCCTCCAGGGCGGCGCCCCCGTTGGCGACGCTGTCCATCGACAGGCCCGGCCTGCGCGCCATCTGCTCGAAGGTCGGGCGCGAGGGCCGCACGTCGGTGAGGGTCAGCTCCAGCCGCCCGCCGTTGGCGCGGCCGCTCCGGGCGACGGCGCGTTCCACGGTCTGTTCCAGTTCCGCGGTGAGCCGGTCCAGGTCGCGCTGGCCCAGGTTGCGCGCTTCCTTCACCAGCTTGGGACCGAGCACGACGTGGACGTCGGACGCCTGGGCGGAAACGCCGGCCGGGGCAGCGGCCAGGACGAGGGCGAGAAGCGGGGCGGCGAAGCGGGCGGGGCGGGTCATGTCGGCAGTCCTGCGCGTAGGGCGGAATGATGAGCCGGTAATCGTCTCAAGGGAAGAAACAGGGTGAAATTGCATGCTTGCATGCATTCACACATCCGCGACCTAGCCCGGCAGGCGCACCAGAGCCTGCAGGCCGCCCAGCGGGCTCTTGTCCAGGGTCACGTCGCCGCCGTGGCCGCGGGCGGCGTCGCGGGCGATGGCCAGGCCCAGGCCCACGCCCTTTAGATTCTGGTTGCGGGCTTCGTCGAGGCGGGAAAACGGCTTGAAGGCCTCCTCGCGCTGGTCGGGCGGAATACCCGGGCCGTCGTCGTCGATGGTGATCTCCAGCCCGCCCGAGGGCAGGGCGCGCGCCGCCAGCTTGACCCGGTCGGCGTGGAAGGCCGCGTTCAGCGCCAGGTTCGAAACCGCCCTGCGCACGGCGGCCGGGCGGATCAACGCGGTGAGCGCCGCGTCGGCCTCGACCTCGACCTCGGCGCCGGCCCGGCGCGCGTCGGCGGCGACCTCGTCCAGCAGGGGCAGGATCGCGGTGTCCTCCATGGCCTCGCCCGCCTCGCCGCCCTGGCCGCGGGCGAAGGCGAGGTACTCGTCGATCATGTGCTCCATCTCGCCCAGGTCGCGCTTCATGGCGTCGACCCGCTTGGAGGGATCGGACATGGCCAGTTCCAGCTTCAGCCGGGTGAGCGGCGTGCGCAGGTCATGGCTGACCGAGGCCAGCATGGTGGTGCGCTGGTCGACGTAGCGGCGGATGCGCTCGCGCATGTCCATGAAGGCGTGGGCCGCCTGACGGACTTCCTTGGCCCCGCCCGGCTTGAATTCCTCGACCTCGACCCCGCGGCCGAAGGCGTCGGCGGCCACCGCCAGGCGCTCGATGGCGCGGACCTGGTTTCGGATGAACATCACCGCCACCCCCGTCAGCAGCACGGTCGCGCCGGCCAGCCACAGCACGAAGATGTGGGCCTGGGTAGCGAAGGCGCGTTCCCGCGGCGCGATGATCCGCATCACCCCGCCGGGCACCTGCACCCGAATGTCCACCACGGCCGGATAGCGGGTCGTGTCGAACCAGAAGGGCGCGTCCAGCCGGTCCTGCAGCGCCTGGCGCAGGGTGCGGTCAAAGGCCACGAACAGCGAGGCGCGCCGCCGCGTCGGCAGCGAGCGGCCGGGTTGGACCACGATCGACAACTGCATCGACTTCTCGGCCTGGGCGGCGATCCGCTGGATGGCCTCGGGGCGCGGGTCCTCGCGGTAGCTGTCCACGGCCCAGGCGATGTCGCCCGCCAGACTGTCGGACAGGCGCGCGGTCACGGTCTGCCAGTGGGCGTCGAAGAAGACGTAGGTCACCGCCACCTGCATCAGGGCGATCGGCAGGACGATGATCAGCAGCGCCCGGCCCCACAGCGACTGGGGGAGGCTGCGTTTCACCACGCGCGACCACAGGCGGGGCGGGGGCGCTTTCACGCTCAGTCCGGGGCCAGCATGTAGCCGACGCCCCGCACGGTCTGCAGGTAACGCGGGTTGCGTGGGTCGGTCTCGATCTTGCGGCGCAGGCGGGTAACCTGGACGTCGACGGCGCGGCCCACCCCGTCGGCGGAATCGCGCGCCAGGTCCATGCGGTCGACGGCGGCGTGGGCGTGGGTGGCCAGCTGCTTGAGCAATTGCGCCTCGGCTTCGGTCAGGCGCACCAGGGTTCCGCCCTTGCTGAGCTCGGCGCGGTCGAGATCGAACTCATAGGCCCCGAGGTTCACCTTGCGTGGGCCCGTCGGCTTGGGCCCGGCGCGGCGAAGCACGGCCTCGACCCGGAGCAGGAGCTCCTGAGGCTCGAACGGCTTGGCCAGGTAGTCGTCGGCGCCGATGCTCAGGCCCTCGATCCGGTCGGTGGACAGGCCCCGAGCGGTCAGGATCAGCACCGGGGTCGCACCCTGCTTGCGCACCCACTTGGTGAAGGTGAAACCGTCCTCGCCGGGCATCATCACGTCGACCACCAGCATGTCGAAGTCGAGCAGTTCCATCAGCCGGCGCGCCGCGGCCGCGTCCGCCGCGCCGGTCACGCGGAACCCGTGCTTGGACAGGTATTCCTTCAAAAGCTCGCGGATGCGGTCGTCGTCGTCGACGACCAGCAGGTGCCTTTGGCCGGCGTCAGGCGTCAGCATCGGGACGGCCTCCCTTCGCGGACGGCGTTGCGCGTCGGCAGGCATCGTCTAGACTGGGCCGCAAATAGGGAGAAATCGTTCAATGTCGTTCGTTCCATTCGACGATCGTGACGGTTGGATCTGGCAAGACGGTGATTTCGTGCCTTGGCGGGACGCCAAGACGCACGTTTTGACCCACGCCCTTCACTACGGCACCTCGGTCTTCGAAGGCGAGCGCATGTACGCCGGCGAGATCTTCAAACTGACCGAGCATTCGCAACGTCTGCACCGCTCCGCCGAACTGCTGGACTTCGAGATTCCGTACACCGTGGCCGAGATAGATCAGGCCTGCAAGGACACCTGCGCCAAGGCGGGGCTCGAGGACTGCTACATTCGCCCGGTCGCCTTCCGTGGTCCCGAGCAGGTGTCGGTCTCCGCCTTCAAGACGCGGACCCACGTGGCCATCGCCGCGTGGGAGTGGCCCAGCTACTTCGACCCCGAGACCAAGGCCAAGGGCATCCGGCTGGAGTGGGCCAAGTGGCGCCGCCCCGATCCCATGACCGCGCCCTCCAATTCCAAGGCCGCCGGCCTCTACATGATCTGCACCATGGCCAAGATGGCCGCGGAACGACGGGGCTATTCTGACGCCATGATGCTGGACTGGCGCGGCTACGTCGCCGAGGCCACGGGGGCCAACGTCTTCTTCGTGCGCGACGGCGAGCTCTACACCCCGCCGGTGGACGCGATCCTGGACGGCATCACCCGCCGCACCGTGATCGAGATGGCTAAGGCCAAGGGGATCGAAGTCCATGTCGGCCTGATCAAGCCGGAAGAACTGGCGACCTTCACCGAGTGCTTCGTCACCGGCACCGCCGCCGAGGTGACTCCGGTCAGCGAGATCGGCGAATACACCTTCAAGCCCGCGGCCCTGTCCCTGGGCCTCATGGAAGACTACGGCCGCCTCGTGCGCCGGCAGGCCCCGGTCACCGCCGCGGCCTGAACCAACGGGGACTGGAGTCCGGCCTTGATCGGTTCCAGTCCCCACGTCGCGTTCATTCTGCCGCCGTGGTCGCCTTCCGCCGGCGCGCGGCGAGCATCCAGACCACGGGTCCGAAGATGATCACGAAGGGCAGGGCGACCGCCGCGATCCAGGTCAGGCTGGCCAGCACCCCCATGAAGGTCTTCACGAAGGCGGTGGAGGCGCCCTTGAAGGGCCGGAAGGCGCTCTCGGGCGCGATCGGCGTGATCGAGGCGTAGTCGACGCTGACGCGCGCGGCCTCGACCCGCGTGTTCAGCTGGGTCAGGGACGACTGGGCCGCGTCGATCTCGGCCTGCACCCGCTCCAGCTGGGCGGAGACCTCCATGACGTCATCCAGCTTGCCGGGGCGCTTCAGCATTTCGCGCAGGCGGTCGCGCACGGCGATCTTCGACTTGAGCGCCGCGTCGGTGTCGGCGACGGACTGGGTCAGGTCTTCCGTGTCCGCCCCAGCCCCGCGCAGTTCGCCGCCGGCGTCGCGCGCGTCGGCCGCGAGCGCCGGCCGGAACATGCGCACCCAAGCCTGGGTGGCGCGCAGGTCGAGGCGGCCGCGCGCCTCGTCGCGACCTTCGGACTTCAGGTCTGATCCCAGCACCTGGCACTGGCTTGGGCCGGACTCGACGCACATCTGTTCGTGCCGGCGCATCATGTCGGGGATGCTCTCGGCCGGGGCTTCAAGGCTGAAATCGTAGGTGTAGGCCAAGGACGGCAGGTCCAGCGAAAGGCCTCGGGACTCCGGTCGGACGGGCATGGCGTCACCCGGCGATCGTGTGGCGTCGGAGACCTCGGCGCCGGCGGGCGCCGCGGCGTCGGCGGAGGCGACCGGGGGAGCGCCGTCCTCGGGGGCCCGGGTTTCAGTCTTCTGGCAGGCGGTCACGGTGGTCGCGACCAGGGCAAGGGCAATCAGAGTCCGTTTCATGATCCATGTGTCCTTCCCCAGGCCCAGGGAGGACGCTGATCCTTGATTGCGGCCAGATCACGGGTCCGTGATCGACCCGTGATCGAGCGTGAATGCAGATCCTATGCAGGCGGGGGCGTCGCGGCGGCCGCTGCAGCGGCCAGTTTCGCCGCCTTGCGCTTCTTCATCCACTTGCCC
>CAZRKY010000045.1:0-16572 GCA_964600375.1 uncultured Caulobacteraceae bacterium
TCGACGTGCAGCGCGGCGGGCCGTCGACCGGTATGCCGACCCGCACCCAGCAGTCCGACATCCTGAGCGCCGCCTACGCCAGCCACGGCGACACCAAGCACCCGCTGCTGCTGCCCATGGATCCGGGCGAGTGCTTCGAATTCGGAGCCCTGGCCTTTGACCTGTCCGACCGGTTGCAGACCACCATCTTCGTCATGCTCGACCTCGACATCGGCATGAACGACTGGCTGACCGAGCCTTTCACCTGGGACGACTCCAGGCGCCTGGACCGGGGCAAGGTGATGACCGGCGAGATGCTCGAGGCAGGCGCGGACTTCGGCCGCTACAAGCACGTCGACGGCGACGGCATTCCGTTACGCACCTATCCGCGCACGCACCCGTCCAAGGGCGCCTATTTCACGCGCGGGACGTCGCGCGACCCCTACGCCCGCTATTCCGAAGAAGGCGCGGTCTATCAGGCCAACATGCTGCGCCTGCTGAAGAAATTCGACACGGCGCGGGACCTGGTGCCTGGCCCGGTGATCCGCAAGGCGAAGAAGAAGACGCCCCTGGGCGTGATCTACTACGGCTCCACCACCCCGGCCATGGACGAGGCCCTGGCCGAACTGGGCGATGACGGCATCCAGCTGGACGCGATGCGGCTGCGCGCCTTCCCGTTCTGCGATGCGGTCTATGATTTCGTCGCCGCCCACGAGCGGGTCTTCGTGGTCGAGCAGAACCGTGACGGCCAGCTGCGCTCCCTGCTGATCAACGAGGGCGAGATCGATCCCGCCAAGCTGACGGCGGTGCTGCACTTCGAAGGCGCGCCGATCACCGCGCGCTTCATCATCGACCGGATTTCGGCGCTGCTGGGCGGCGCCGAGCGCGAGGCGGCGGAATGACCTACATCGCCAAACCCCAGTTCCATCACCCCGAATTGCCGAAGAACGCGCTGGGCTTCACCCGGCGCGACTACGAAGGGCGGGTCTCGACCCTGTGCGCCGGCTGCGGCCACGACTCCATCTCCGCCGCCATCGTCCAGGCCGCCTTCGAGCTGGACCTGGAGCCCCACCGCCTGGCCAAGCTCTCGGGCATCGGCTGTTCGTCCAAGACGCCTGACTATTTCCTGGGCGCCAGCCACGGCTTCAACACCGTGCATGGGCGCATGCCCTCGGTGCTGACGGGCGCCAACCTGGCCAATCGCGAGCTGATCTACCTGGGGGTCTCGGGCGACGGGGACTCGGCCTCCATCGGTCTTGGCCAGTTCGCCCACGCCATCCGGCGCGGCGTCAACATGGCCTATATCGTCGAGAACAACGGGGTCTACGGCCTGACCAAGGGGCAGTTCTCTGCAACGGCGGACGCGGGCTCGAAATCCAAGCGCGGCATCGTCAACCACGACAGTCCCATCGACATGGTCAGTCTGGCCCTGCAGCTGGGCGCCTCCTACGTCGGCCGCTCGTTCTCGGGCGACAAGAGTCAGCTGACGCCGCTGATCAAGGGCGCGATCCTGCACCGGGGCGCGGCCTTCATCGACGTGATCAGCCCCTGCGTGGCTTTCAACAACCACCCCGGATCAACCAAGAGCTTCGACTATGTGCGCGAGCACAACGAGGCGGTGAACCGGCTGGACGTGATCCTGGGCCGCACGCCGATCACCACCGACTACGAGCCCGGCACGGTCACCGAGGTGACCCAGCACGACGGCTCGAAGCTGAAGCTGCGCAAGCTGGCGGCCGAGTACGACGCTTCGGACCGCAACCGCGCCATGGCCTATCTGCAGGAACGGCAGTCGGCCGGCGAGATCGTCACCGGCCTGCTCTACGTCGACCCGGATAGCCAGGACCTGCACGACCACCTGCACACGTCGTTGAAGCCGCTGAACCGGTTGGGCGACGCGGAGCTGACCCCGGGGTCCAGCGCGCTCGACGCCATTAACGCCGCCTTGCGCTAGGCCGGTTCGACCGGAATCGTCAGGCGCGCCGTGTAGCCGCCCTCCGCCCTGGGTCCGTGCTCGAACTCGGAGCGATCGCCGTAGGTCACCGCCAGGCGGCGGCGCACATTGTTCAGGCCCACGCCAAGGCCCGAGGCCGGCGGCGTTGTCACTGCGCCGTCGTCGTGGACACTGATTTCCAGGTGATCGCCCAGGCGCCGCGCCACCAGTTCGATGGTGGTGGGCGCGTTGGAGACCGAGACTGCGTACTTGACGGCGTTCTCGATCAACGGCTGCAGGATCAGGCTGGGTACAAGCAGTTGCTCGCATCCGGGTTCGATCCTTTTCACGAAGCGCAGGCGGTCGCCGAACCGCTCCTGCTCGATGCCAAGGTACTGTTCCTGCGCCTCGACCTCGGCGCCCAGGAAAATCCGGTCCTGG
Source organism: uncultured Caulobacteraceae bacterium (assembly GCA_964600375.1). Lineage (GTDB taxonomy): Bacteria > Pseudomonadota > Alphaproteobacteria > Caulobacterales > Caulobacteraceae > JAEZEZ01. Next base: position 2,354 of record CAZRKY010000045.1, read on the forward strand.
GGCGAACGCACCAGCGAATGGCGCAGGAAGCGCGACAGCGCCATGACCATGCGTTCGGCCCGTTCGTTCTCGCGATCGAGGATCAGGGTGGAAAGCGCGGTCAGGGTGTTGAACAGGAAGTGCGGCTGGATCTGGTAGCGCAGCATCCGGTTCTCGGCGTCGGCGGCCAGGGCCTGCAGCTCGACCATGCGCAGCTCATTGGTCCGCAGGCGTTCGTTGTAGTCGAGCGCCAGGAACCCGCAGCACCAGGCCAGGAACACCCACGGCGAGGCCTGGGTACGGTCCAGCAGTACATCGACGTAGCTGCGATCCGGCTCGGGCGGGGGCCGGGTGATGAACTCGATCACCTCCTGTGACAACACCCCGAAAAGCACCGCGGCGGTCATCGAAAGCACCAGCGCCTCGACCAGCAGGATGACGAAGCGGCGGTGGGCCTGCGAACGCAGAAAAAGGTAGATGCCGAAGGACAGCAGGCCGCCGATGCTGCAGTTGACGAAGCGGGCCAGCGCGAGCGGCCAGACGTCGTCGACCTGGAAGAACGAGCGCGCGGTGAACACCACCCAGACGCAGGCCCACAGTCCGGCGGTCAGCAGCACGACCGGGCGCGAGCCGACATGGCTGGGGCGGTCGGCGTTCAAGTCCATGCGCGGTCCTCGGGGTTCGATCCTGGCGCGCCCACAATAGCCAGTCGGCGCCGCCAAGTCGCGCCGCGCGTCACCCCGCGCGTGATGCCTTCGTCAATGTGCCGGTGGATGACTGAATGATGCCGAATGCATCCAACTTGGCCGCAGTGCATTTCACCAAGGTCAGGGGCGTCGAGCGTGCGTTCAGTAACAGGGTCTTGAGTAATGCATGGGTTACGGCCGGTTTTCGCCGACAGAGTTCGTGGAGTTCAACTATGTACAGCAGCGTATCTAGTCGGATGACGGTGTCTGCTTCCAGTCCCGCCGTGGCCGCCACGCGCCGTCGCAACGCCGGTCTCGACATCTTGGAGCGCCTGCGCGCCCACGGCGAAGGCATGACCTTCAACGCCATGCTGGTGTTCATGTATGTGGCCGAGAACGAGGGCGTTAACGTCACCGATCTGGCGCGCATGTGCCGCATGACCGAGGCTACCGCCTCGCGGTCCGCTCGCGCTCTGGCGGCCCCGGGCACCCAGGCCGCCCTGCCGCCCAGTTTCGGCTTGCTGGAATTGCGCCAGGATCCCTACGACGGGCGCGGACGCATGCTCTATCTGACTTCCGCCGGAAAGCGTCTCGCCGGCGAAATCGACACCACCATCCGCAGCGCCGTCACCATCGCAGACTGAAGCGCCTAGTGCTTGACGCGGACGTAGGATCCGGGCGCGGCCTCGCCGGCCTTCAGCTTGCCTGAGCCCACCTTGCGGGCCGGGACCTTGTCGTCCGCCGCGGCCGCGTCGAGCCAGCCCTGCCATTCCGGCCACCAGGATCCGGGCTTCTGCGTCGCGCCCGCCAGCCAGGCGTCCGCGTCGGCGCCGTCGGGGCCGCCGATCCAGTAGCCGTGCTTGTTGGCGGTCGGCGGATTGATCATGCCGGCGTTGTGGCCCGAGCCGCCCAGCAGGAAGCGCGTCTCGCCGCCGAACAGCGCGCGGCCGGCGTAGGTCTCCTTCCACGCCGAGACGTGGTCGTCCTTGAGCGCGACGACGAAGACCGGGGTCTTGATGGCGCCGAGATCGATGGGCGCGCCGTCGATCACGACCCCGCCGGGCTCCTTCAGGCGGTTCTGCTGCAGCACCAGCTTGCCGTACTGCTTCAGCGTCGCGGCCGGAATGCGCGAGCCGTCGTCGAACCACCAGAGCAGGTCCGAGGGCCGGGCCTCTTCGCCGAGCAGGTAGTGGTTCACCACTGACGACCAGATCAGATCGTTGGCGCGCACGGTCGAGAACAGCTTGGTCAGATCGTGGGCCTCGACATAGCCCTTGTCGTCCAGATAGCGGTCGAAGGTCTCGAGCTCGTTTTCGCCGATGAAGACAGACCATTCGCCGATGTTCTTGAAGTCCACCAGGGTGGCGATCAGGGTCGCCGAGGCGATGCGGTCGCCCTGCCCGCGCGCGGCCAGCAGGCCCATGGCGATGGCCGAGAGCGTGCCGCCCAGGCAGTAGGAGACGAGATCGACGTCCTTCTCGCCGGTCGCCAGTTCGATGGCGTCCAGCGAGGCCAGGACGCCGTCCCGGACATAGTGGCCCAGATCCTTGTCCGCATGCTGCTCGGTCGGGTTGACCCAGGAGATGACGAAGACCGTGTGGCCCTGGTCGACCAGCCATTTCAGGTAGGAGGACTTCGGGGTCAGGTCGAACAGGTAGTACTTGTTGACCAGGGGCGGCACGAACAGCAGCGGCCGGCGATAGACCGTGTCGGTCGACGGCGCGTACTGGATCAGCTGCATAAGGTCGTTTTCGAACACCACGGCGCCCGGCGTGGCGGCGATGTTGACGCCCAGCTCGAAGTCCGACGGCGCGCGGCGCTTCACCAGCCCCTGACCTTCCGCCAGATCCTCAAGCAGGTTGGAGAAGCCGGTCATCAGGTTCAGTCCCCCGGTTTCCAGCGTCTTGCGCACGACCTCGGGGTTGGTGTGGGCGTAGTTGGACGGCGACAGCGCGTTGAGGAACTGCTTCGAGAAGAAGTCGACCTGGGCGCGGGTCTTTTCGTCGAGATTGGTCTCGGCGACCAGGTCCTGCAGCTGCTGGGAGCCCAGCAGATAGGCCTGCTTCAGATAGTCGAAGACCGGCTCGTCCGACCAGGCGGCCGCGGAGAAGCGGCGATCGCCCTTGGCGGGCTGCATGACAGGATTGGGCGCCTCGCCCGAGGCGCGGGCGGCCATCACGCCCCACAGGGCGGCCCAGTCGCGCATGCCCCGCGCCTGGGCTTCCATCAGCCGGGTCGGGTCGGACCAGAGGCCCAGGCTGAATTCGCCGAAGGCCTTGGCCACGGCGAAGGGGTCGTAGGGCAGGGTCTGGGGCGTCACCGCGCGCCGGGCGGCGGCGCGCACGGCGGCGTCGGCGTTTTCGACCAGCTTCATCAGCTGGCTGGCGGCCGCGACAGGGTCAGGGAATTGGGGGGTCGTCTGGAAGACGGACGTGGGCGCAGCAGGTTTGTCCGTCATGTCAGGTCTCGCGTTCCGGCGTCAGTTCGCCAGCAGTTGATCCACGGCGTCGCAGTCCCGCGGGGCCACGAACAGGAACGCCAGCATACGGTCCGGGTTGCTCTGCGCCCAGTGGGGTTCGGGATCGCGCGCGGCGTCGATCAGCTTGGCGATCGAGACAAAACGGCCGGCGGTATCGGCGGCGGGGGCGGGGAAACCAGCGTCGAAGGGCATGACACGTCTCGCGGTTGGAACGACACCGTTATGTCTTGGTGTTTTGTCGGATACGATGAGATAGATTGCCCATTCATTGTGCGGAAATACGCATACCCCCCATGCCGGATTTCGACTGGAACAACCTGAGGGCCTTCCTGGCGGTGGCGCGCACCGGGCGGCTGACAGCCGCGGCGGCCCGGCTGGGAGCCGACCACGCCACCATCTCTCGGCGGGTCACGGCGCTGGAGCGTTCGTTGCGGGCCCGGCTCTTCGACCGCAGCCCCACCGGCTACGCCCTTACCCACCACGGTGAGAGCCTGATGCCACGGGCCGAGGCGATGGAGAGCCTGGCGCTTGCCGCCCAGGCCGAGGTCGGCGAAAGCGACATGCGGGTCACCGGCGCGGTGCGCATCGGGGCGCCCGAAGGGTTCGGGAGCTACTTCCTGGCGCCGCGGATGACGGCGCTGGCGGACCGGCATCCGGAGCTCGAGATCCAGCTGGTCGCCATCCCAGGCCTCGTCAGCCTGTCCAAGCGCGAGGCCGACGTCGCCGTCACGCTCAGCCCGCCCCGCGAGGGGCGCCTGCTGACGCGCAAGCTGACCGACTATCGCCTCAGCCTGTACGGCGCGCCGGCCTACCTCGACGCTCGCCCGCCCCTCACCACCCGCGCCGACCTCGGACAGCAGCGTTTCATCGGCTACATCGAAGACCTGCTCTACGCGCCCGAGCTCGACTACATGGAAGCCCCCGATGTCGAGATTCATGTGCGGCTGAAGAGCTCGAACCTGATCGCCCAGCTGCAGGCGACGCTAGCCGGGGCGGGGCTGTGCGTGCTGCCAGACTTCATCGCGGGCAACCAACCCGGCCTGCGCCGCGTGCTGCCCGACCTCGTCGGTCTCGAGCGCAGCCTGTGGCTGGTCACCCACCAGGACCTCAAGACCCTGGCGCGCATCCGCGCGGTCACCGACTTCATGGTCGAACAGGTGAAGAGCGCCCGCCCCGCCTTTATGGGCGAGGCGGCGTGACGGCGCCCTCATTCAGGGACCTGATCGCCGCCTGCGCGCGGATCGGCCTTCTGGGCTTCGGCGGCCCCGCCGGCCAGATCGCCCTGATGCACCGCGTCTTCGTCGAGGAGAAGCGCTGGATCGACGAGGCGCGCTACCTGCACGCGCTCAGCTTCTGCATGCTCTTGCCCGGGCCCGAGGCCCAGCAGCTGGCGACCTACATCGGCTGGCGGCTGCACGGCGTACGCGGGGGCATCGCCTCGGGCCTTTTGTTCGTCCTGCCGGGCGCGCTCATCGTGATCGGACTGAGCTGGCTTTACGCGGTCCATGGCCAGACCCCCTGGCTGGCGGCCGCCTTTGTCGGGGTGAAGGCCGCGGTCCTGGCGCTCGTTGCGGAAGCCTTGCTGCGCATCGGCAAGCGCGCCCTGGGAGGCTGGAGCGACGCCGTCATCGCCTTCGCGGCCTTCCTTTCCCTGGCCCTGTTCGGCCTGCCCTTTCCCCTGGTGATCCTCGCCGCCGGCGTCTACGGGGCGGTGGCGATCCGGCGGCCGCCGCCCACCAACGACGCTGCTCCCATGACCCAACCCAAGGCTGGGCGCGCCCTTCTGACGGCCGGACTATGGGGCGCGGTCTGGCTGGCCCCGATGGCCGCTGTGATGCTCTTGCTGGGCCCCGATCATCTGCTGAGCCGGTTGGGCCAGACCTTTTCGACGCTGGCGATCGTCAGCTTCGGCGGGGCCTACGCCGTGCTGGCCTATCTGCAGCAACAGGCGGTCGAGGGGCATCACTGGCTGACTACCGCACAGATGATCGACGGCCTGGGACTGGCGGAGACGACGCCCGGGCCGCTGATCCTGGTAAACCAGTACGTGGGCTTCATGGCCGGCTGGCGCGAGGGCGGGCCGGGACTGGCCATCGCGGGCGCGGCGATCGCCTCCTGGCAGACCTTCGCCCCGGCCTTCATGTTCATCTTCGCCGGCGCGCCGTACGCCGACGCCCTGCGCCGCAGCGCAGCGATCACCGGCGCCCTGCACGCCATCACCGCCGCCGTGCTGGGGGTGATCGCCAACCTCGCCCTGGGCTTTGGCCTGCACATCCTGTTCGCCCGCGGCGGGACCTGGATCACGCCCTGGGGCAGCAGCTTCTACTGGCCCGAGCTCGCCAGCCTGCAGTGGCTGCCCGCCGCCCTCGCCGTGGCCGCTGGGATCGCCCTCATCCGGTTAAGGGCCAATGTTCTGGTGGTGATCGCCGCCTGCGCCGCGGTCGGGCTGGTTCCACTGATGGCCCGCGTCTAGCGCAGCTTCAGACGGACGATGACCGCAGGGCCGGGCGGGTTGCGGCGAAGCGGCCCGTCATCGGTGAAGTCGCTCCACTGGCTGCGGCCGATGAAGACGAGGTCATCGCCGACCACCACGCCCGAGGTGGGCTCTTCCAGGTTCGGCAGGTTGGCGGCCAGCACCGTCCAGCTCTCGACCCGAGTGGCGGCGGCATCCAGCTTCAGGCGCACCACCCGCTGGGGCGTGACGCCATTCTGGAAGGCGATCAGGTCGGCGCCGTCGCGGATAAGCCCGTCGGTTCCCAGCAGGGAGGCGTTCGACGGAACCGGCAGGCGGGACACCGCGCCCGTGGCGATATCGACCACGTTCAGGCCGGAAGAATAGTCGGCGACGATGAGCCGCTTGCCGTCGGGCGTGACCACGAGGCCCTGGGGCGACCCCATGGCGCCGGGCGCGGCCAGGCGTTCCAGGGCTGCGGCCCCCGGCGCCAGACGCCAGATCTCGCCGGCGATGGAATCGGAGACGTAGACGGTTCCGTCCGGCCCCACGGTCAGATCGCCGAAGGCGCGGCCCGCCTCGCCCGGCGCGGCGGGGGCGTCGTAGCGAGCGAGCAGGCGGCCGCTGGCCAGATCGATCTTGAGCAGGCCCGCCCTGCCCTTATGGCCCGCGGGCAGGTCCCGGGCCTGGGGGAGGCCTGAACTGCCGGCCCAGAGCACGCCCCGGCCGGCGTCCAGCGCCAGCCCCTGGACTCCGTCCGCATCGGCGCTCGCCGCCAGGAAGCGGGTCAGGCGCTTGTCGTTCTTGACCGAGACGACAGTCCGCTCGTGCACCCCTGATATCAGCCAGCGTTTGCCCCGGGCATCCCAAGCGATCCCTTCGGCGATGAAGGCGCCTTCGATCGAGCCGACGATCTCGAGCTTGCCCACAGGGGCCGCGTTGGCGTTGAGCTGGCGCAGAATGGGAGCGAACTCGCTTTCCACCGCCATGCGCTCAAGCACGGGGTCCGCGGTCACGTCGGTGGAGAAGCCGAATTCGGCGTAGCGGCCCACCAACGCCATGGCGGCGGGAAGGTGGTCCTGGGCGGCCTCGACCTTGGCGCGAAGCAGCGTCAGCCCCGGATGGTAAGGCACCTGGGCGTCAGCCTCTGCCAGTTTGCGCGTCGCGACATCCATGTCGCCGCTGTTGATGGCCGCGACACCTTCGGCGCGCAGGCGGCGGAAGGCGGCGACCGATCCTTCGGGCGCCCCCTGCGCCAAGGCGGCGGCGCCCAGGCACGCCACGGCGGCGCCGATCATCCAGGCTCTGAGCGTCATCTCGGCATTCCTCTCGGATCGCTGGCCCTAACCTTCGCGTATGACAGTTCACTGACAAATGGCCACGCAACGGTGAAACCTGTCTAGCTGATCAGGGAGCGGCTTACAAAGAATTCCCTTATAATTCAGCACTATAAATCTGCATACGCGGATAGCAGCGGTGGAGCCGGAAACAACCACTGGTGCAAACAAATAGACCGGTCGTCGCCTAGAGCTGCGGGTGATTGTCGGCGCGAAACTGGAACATGAAGTAGGGCGGGATGCACGCGCCCTTGCCGGGGACAGAGCCGGGCAACTCGAATTGCTGGGTGCAGATGTAATCGTCGCGGCAGGGATTTCTGGCGTCGCAGGCGCGCATGCCCGCAGGCGCGGTGTTCTCGCGCAGGCAGTAGTAGAAATCGTTGCGGTGCGCGCGCAGGCAGTCGTTCCAGCCGCTGGACGCCACCCGCCCGCAGGTCGCGTCGCCCGGCAGCCGCTCGCAGGTGGACAGGCGCAGCATACCGCCGGGGAAGCCGCCGGTCCTGTCGCCGGAATCATATTCCTGATGGGACGCCACCAGATCGGAACGCTGTTCCCAGGGCGTCGGCCGGAAGGCGGGGTCCCGGACATAACGGTCCTGACCGTAGGCCGCCGAGGTTACGCGACCCGATTGCATGGGCTCGCCGATCCGCGCCGGCCCGTCGGTGAAACAGGCGCCGATGCCGGGCTGGCGGCTGGTCTCGAAGGTGACCACGCATTTGAGGCCGGGATTGCAGCCCCAGCCCGCGAAACCTGGGTCGGGGGGACCGTCGGCGGGAGGCTTGTAGCAGGCCGCGCCCCAGCCACCGATAAGCTGGGCGCCACGCAGGTCGACCGAATAGATCACATCTGGCCGTGCCGAGAAGCCGCGGAAGAAGGAAGGCGCACGTCCCCGCGCGAAGGCTGTGACCACCGTGCGCCGCCGCGGCAAGTCGCCAAAGAACTGGGCCGAGGCCGGAACCGCCACGGCGTTGGCCGCCAGCCGCCCCGCCCGGTCCGCGCCCGTGAAATGGAAGCCGGCGATGGCGCGGGTCTGGTGACAGCCGGTGCAGCTGTGTTCCCGCAGGCGCATGCGGAAGGCAGCCGGCGAGGTCAGGGTGGCGAAGGGCTCGCCGGTGGCGGCGCGACGCCCGATCGCCTCCTGGATGGCCGCGTCGTCCGGCAGAAAGCCCTCGAAGGGGTCGTTGGCCGAACGGCTGACGCCGCCGGGCGCCACCGAGATGGCCCGGTTGGCCAAGAAGCGGTGCGGGATGATCAGCATCCCCCGATCGAGGTCCTTCAACGCGGCGTCGCTCATCAGGAATTCCTGGAACTGGCGCAGGGTCTCGGGGTTGGCCAGCCGCTCGCGGTCGACCTGGTTTTCCATGCGCGAGATCAGGAAGGCGCCGGTGGTCTCGTCCCACCCGAACACGCGCAGCAGATATTCGGCGTGGGTGCCGAAGTCAGTCTTGCCCGAGGCGCCCAGACGCAGAGCCTGCATGTTCAGCTCGACCCGATCGACCAGCCGCATTCCCAGGCCGTCGAGGGCACCGCCCGGACCGGTCAGGCGCGCGGCATAGGCGTCGGCGCCTTCGCCTGAACGGCGCCCCATGCTGGTCCAGCGCTGGGCCAGCTGGGCGCAGCTCAGGGCGTCGCCGTTGCGCCGCGCGGCCAGCACCAGGTTCAGGGTCATGGGCATGCGCGAGGAGACCGTGCGCCCTGCCTCCCCCAGCACGGGGTTCTCGTAGTCCAACCCATAGATCAGCCGGATCTCGCCGCAGCCGCCGTGGGTGCGCGGCTCGCGCACGATGAAGGCCCGGTCCATACGGTTGACCACCCCGATCAGCTGGAAGGTCGAGTTGGACTTGGTGGTGATGTAGTCCTTGTTGAACCGAGCCCAGGGCGCCGACTGGGCCGCTGGTTCAAGGCTGTCGGCGTTTATGGTCGCCAGGTCCTGGACGATGGTGCGGCCGACCACCGAGAAGGCGCCGCGGGCGAAGAGCTCGCTGTTCAGCGTGACGCCGTCGGGATTACGCGCGGGCCGCACGCCATTGGGCGGTCGCACCACTTCCGCCAGCGACAGGCCATGCTTTTCCAGGGCGGCCAGCACCTCGGGGTCGAGGACGGCGAGGCCTGCCGCGAGATTCTCGCCGGCGTCGACCGGCGTCGGCGCGGGCTTGGCGCGCACGCCGGGGCCGGCGATCAGGACGGCGGCGATCGTCGCCAGCGCGGCGAGCCAGAGCAGGGCGTGGCCCGATACGCTCCTCACGCGTGGATGTCCACGTCCTTGCGGTCCTTCACGAAGATCGCCCCCACGATCACGGTCAGCAGCGCCACCCCGATCGGGTACCAGAGGCCCTTGTAGATATCCCCCGTCGCCGCCACGATGGCGAAGGCCGTGGTCGGCAGGAAGCCGCCGAACCAGCCGTTGCCGATGTGATAGGGCAGCGACATCGAGGTGTAGCGGATGTTGGTCGGGAACATCTCCACCAGGGCCGCGGCGATCGGCCCGTAGACCATGGTCACATAGAGCACGAGCAGGAAGAGCAGACCCACGACCAGGGGCCGGTTGACCTCGGAGGACTCCGCCTTGGCCGGATAGCGGGCGGCGGCCAGGGCCGTGGCCATTTCGGTCTCCCAGGCGGTCTTCGCGGCGTCGAACGCGGGCTTGGCCATGGCCTCGCCGTGGAAGCTGCGGACCACCGCGTCGCCGATGTGGATCTCGGCGATCGAGCCCGCCGGCGCGGCGACATTGGCGTAGTTGATCCCCGCCTTGGCCAGGTACGACTTGGCCAGGTCACAGGACGAGTTGAACGCCGCCTTGCCGACCGGATCGAACTGGAAGGAACAGTCGGCAGGGTCGGCCACGACCGTCACCGGCGAAGTGGCGACGGCATGGGCCAGCCGCGGGTTGGCCGCGGCGGTCAGCGACTTGAAGATCGGGAAATAGGTCGCCGCCGCCAGCAGGCAGCCGATCAGGATAATCGGCTTGCGCCCCACCTTGTCCGACAGCCAGCCGAAGAAGACGAAGAAGGGGGTCGCGGCCAGCAGGGCGACGGCCACCAGGATGTTGGCCAGGGCGCCGTCCACCTTGAGGGTCTTCTCCAGGAAGAACAGGGCGTAGAACTGGCCCGTGTACCAGACCACCGCCTGGCCGGCGGTGAGGCCCAGCAGCGCGATGATCACCAGCTTCAGGTTCGCCCCCTTCAGGAAGCTGTCCTTCAGCGGCGTGGCCGATGCGCGGCCCTCGGCCTTCATACGGGCGAAGGCGGGGCTCTCGGCCAGCTTGAGCCGGATCCACAGTGACACGCCCAGCAGCAGCACCGAGACCAGGAAGGGAATGCGCCAGCCCCAGTCCTTGAAGGCCTCCTCGCCGATGCTCAGTCGCACGCCCAGGATCACCACCAGGCTGAGCATCAGCCCCGCCGTCGCCGTGATCTGGATGAAGGAGGTGTAGAAGCCCCGCTTGCCGTGCGGCGCGTGCTCGGCGACGTAGGTGGCCGCCCCGCCGTACTCCCCGCCCAGCGCCAGGCCCTGCACCAACCGCATCGCCACCAGCAGGATCGGCGCGGCCACCCCGATGGCGGCGTAGCTGGGCAGGCAGCCGACCACGAAGGTCGAGAGCCCCATCAGCAGCATGGTCACCAGGAAGGTGTTCTTGCGCCCCCAAAGGTCGCCCAGCCGCCCGAAGAACACCGCCCCGAAGGGCCGCACCGCGAACCCGGCGGCGAAGGCCAGCAGGGCGAAGATGTAGCCCGTGGTCTGGTTCACACCGGAGAAGAACTGGGCGGTGATGACCGCCGCCAGCGAGCCGTAGAGGTAGAAGTCGTACCACTCGATGACGGTGCCGACCGACGAGGCCAGGATAACCATCCGGTCGTCGCGGTCGATGGGCCGGTCGGCCACAGGCGTATCGGTCACGGACATCCCTCCCCAGGGTCACCGGGGAGGTTAGTCGATTCAGCGCCGCGGGCTAGGCCTCGGTGGCGGAGCGCGGCGCGGTGAACATGGCGATGGCGAAGCCGATGGCGGATGCGACGTTGATCGCCACCCCGGTCCAGGCCAGCGACGCCGCCAGGTGCTGCTCGCCGCCCATCAGGCCGCTGATCCAGGTGATCAACGAGGGGGCGACGCCGAGGCCCAGGATGGCGGCGATGACGATGAAGGCCGAGAGGCACAGGCCGCGGATTTCGTTCGGCACCAGCACCGACAGGGCCACGGCGGTGATCAGACCAAGCGCGAACCCGGCCACCAGCAGCACGCCCAGCGTCAGGGCGAACCCCGTCACCGTGGGCATCAACGGATAGAGCGCCGCGGGGATGGCGACGACGGACAGGATCACGCCGCCCACAAGGATGCCGCCCTTGAACTTCGCTTTCTGGCCGAGGTCGGCCGCAAGGCCGCCGATCACGGTCCCCAGGATGCCCGAGACGAGGATGGTGAGGCCCAGCCAGGGGCCGAACTGGTCGGGGGTAAGCTGAAAGTCGCGCGCCAGCACGGGCGCGGCCCAGATGCCGGCGGCGGTGTCGATCATCGACACGGCAATCTGGCCGAGGAACAGCGGAGCCAGAAAACTGCGGCGCGCCCAGATGGCGCTCATGGCGGCGCTGAAGGAGGCGTGGGCCTGGGAGACCTCCTGGCGGACCGGCTCGCGCAGGGTCAGCAGCGGGATGACCATCAGCGCGCTGAGCGCGGCGAAGATCAGGTGCACGGCGCGCCAGGCTTCCAGACCGAGCAGCGGCGGCGCCGCCTGCAGCCCGCCATAGACGACGCCTGCGCCGACGAAGGCGAAGGCGGCGCCGGCGACATTGCCCATGCCCAGCCACGCCATGGATCGGCCGCGCTGCTCGGGCGGCGACAGGTCGGCGGTCAGCGAAATCGCCACCGGCAGGGCGCAGATCCCGCCCACCCCGGCCAGCATGCGGGCGAAGAACAGGATGTTGAAGTCGGTCGCGAAGGCGGTGAGCGCCGTGCCGGCGGACCAGACCAGGGCCATGGCGACCAGGATCCAGACCCGCCTGCCCCGGTCGACCATGCGGCCCAGCGGCAGGCTGATGATGGCGATGGGGATGGCCACGGCGAGGCCCTGGACCAGGCCGAGCTGATTGTCGGTCAGGCCAAGGGCGGCTTTGGCGCCTTCCTGCATCGGGCTGAACAGCTGGCGCATGGTCGCCGCCATCATGATGGTCAGGGCCAGGATCAACAGCGATCCCATCGCCCCCTTGCGCTTGGCGCCGCCATCAGGCGTCGCCACGGCGGTCGTGTCGAGCGGCAGAACCTCAATCGTCATTGGAGCCTTTCGCGGCGGCCATGCCCTCAAGCAGGTCGCCGATGGATGCATCGAAGTGCGCGCTCATGGCGGCGGTGGCCGCGACGGGGTCGCGCCGGAAGATGGCGTCGGCGACGGCGCGGTGGCGGGCCACCATCAGGTCGCGCTGGTTGGCGGCGACACGCGTGCCCCAGGCTGTCGGCACCGCGACCTCCATCAGGTCGGCGAAGGAGCTGACGATCTGAACGAACAGGGCGTTGTGGCTGGCGCGCGCAATGGCGTCGTGGAAGGCGATGTCGTGGCGAGAGAGCTGGGGCAGATCGCCCTGGCACCGCGCCATGGCCTCTGCCAGGTCGACGATGCTCCGCGCCTCGGCATCGGTGCGGTGCTCAGCGGCCAGGGCGGCGGTGCGGCCCTCAATGGTGCGGCGAACGTCCCAGACCTGGGGCACGCTGATCTGTGCGGTGTTGACGGCGTGGTGCAGCGATGAAGCCATGACCGAGCCGTCGATGGCGGCCACCCGCGGCTTGCGGCCGTTGCCGACATCGATCAGCTGCAGCGCCGCCAGCGCGCCGAAGGCCTCGCGCATCACCGGTCGGCTGACGCCCAGGGTCGCGGCGAAGTGGGCTTCACCAGGCAGGCTGTCGCCCACACGGAGGTTCTCGGCGCGGATATGTGCGGTGACCGCGTTCATCGCCCGCTGAACAAGCGAGCCGCCGTTGTCTGATTTCAAGAGGGTGCTCGACATGATCAGGCGGCCATGCCGAAGGCGCGATAGTGCGAAGGCGTGCGGCCAAAGTGGCGTCCGAAGGCGCGGGCGAAACTGGCGTTGTTGAGATAGCCCGCCTCGTAGCCCACCAGCGACACGGGCAGGTCGGTGGTCAGCAGCAGGCGACCGGCCTGGCCCAGCCGCCGCTCGGCGATGGCCTCGGCCACCGAGCAGGCGAAGATCTCGCGGAAGCCCCGGGTGAGTTTGGCGCGGTTCAGGCCGCAGGCGCGGGCGATGGCGTCCAGGGTCAGCTTTTCGTTCCACCGCTCGTCGATCAGCTTGCGGGCGGCCAGCACGCGACGTGTGTCGGCGGGCGACAGGGCGCCCTCGCAGGTCAACGGAACCAGGGCGTTTTCGTCGAACAGCCGGATGGTCTCGCACAGCAGTTCGATCGCCTTGGCCAGGCGGTAGGTGGAGACCGCGGCCGCGGGGGCCGGCGCGTCGCGCAACGCAATGGCGATGCCGCGCAGTTCGCTGGGCAGGTGGACGGCGGCCTGTTCGGCGGCCAACAGTCGGTCGCCGCCAATGCGCTCGACCGCGGCGCGCGAAACGAGGAACACCAGCTTGCAGACCTCGCCCGAAATCGCCTCGATCGGGATGTCGGGGCGGGTGTCGATATGCAGCGTCGGGGTCGAATCCCCACCGCCGAAATTGAAAGTCAGGGCGATGGGATCAGGCGGCGACGGATGATCCCCGCAGGGGCCGTGGCCCAGCAGCGCCGTCATCTCCGGCGAGACCTCGATGGCGCACACCGATGCCACGGGCGTGGTGGAAAGCAGCTGTCCCATGAATCCTCCCGCCCTGTTTCCGGGCTTGAAGAAAGCATGACACCTATCTGATAGGTATGCAAGGACCTGTCTGATAGGTCGCATTGTCGCAGGGACCAGCGTTCTCTGAAGTTGTGCCGGATCGCGCCCGCGTCAGGCGCCCAGGCGGGTGAGGATGCGCTTGAGCGCCTCGCTCTTGTCTCGGCGAGCAATGGCGGAAATTCCAGCGCCGGGCGCCAGTTCGAACCCGTGGAAGGTCCCGTTGTAGACGTGCAGTTCCACCGGCACGCCTGCGCGCAACAGGCGCCGGGCGTAGTCCAGGTTCTCGTCGATGAAGAGGTCCAGCGAGGCCGTGAACAGCATCAGCGGTGGGAGGCCCGACAGGTCCTCGGCGCGGGCCGGCGCGGCATAGGGCGACACTCCGTCCCGGCCCGGCTCGTGACCCAGGAGGGCCGTCCAGCCGAAGCGATTGTTGGCGGGGGTCCAGACGAATTCACCGCTGACC
>CAZRKY010000046.1:0-2340 GCA_964600375.1 uncultured Caulobacteraceae bacterium
AGCGAGTTCGGCCTCTTCATCGGCCTGGACAACGACATGGACGGCATGGAGCACCTGTCGGACATCGACTGGAACGTGGCCGGCGAAGAAGCCATCCAGCGCTACAAGAAGGGCGACATGGTCAAGGCGCGCGTTCTCGACGTCGACGTCGAGAAGGAACGCGTCTCGCTGGGCATCAAGCAGCTCGGCGGCGACCCGATGACCGGCGACAGTTTCCGCAAGGGCCAGACCGTCACCGTCACCGTCACCGAGATCACCTCGGGCGGCATCGAGGTGAAGTTCGGCGACGAGGCCACCCCGATGTCGGCCTTCATCCGCAAGTCCGACCTGTCGCGCGACCGCGCCGAGCAGCGCCCCGAGCGCTACGCGGTGGGTGATCGCATCGACGCCCAGGTGACCAACATCGACAAGGCGGCCCGCAAGGTCTCCGTCTCGATCAAGGCCCTGGAAATGGCCGACGAGAAGGAAGCCATCGAGCAGTTCGGCAGCCAGGACTCGGGCGCTTCGCTCGGCGACATCCTGGGCGCCGCGCTCCGCGAAAAGGCCTCGAAGGACTAAACCGGCCGGCCGCCATCGCGGCCTTCGGCAGACATCAGCTCCGTCCGGGAAACCGGGCGGGGCTTTTGTTTTGGGCGGGATGTGGACTCCACGGATTGAGCCCTGGAACGCGGCAACCTGCCCCCCACCATTGCTGAATCCTCGAATATGGGACTCCACACCACGCCACTTTGCGGCCAAGCTTGGTCCGGTGAGGCTCGGCGGTGGCGACAAACCGTCGATTTTCTATGGTGAACCGCGTTCTCTGCCTTGCTGTTGCAGGGTTTTTCGACCATTTTCGCTTTTCAGGCGCAGGGGACCTCGCATGATCAAGTCCGAGTTGATCGCCAGGCTGGCGGCGGAATATCCGCACCTCACGCACCGCGACGTCGAGCGCGTGGTCAATGTGGTGCTGGACGGCATGGTCACCGCGCTGAGCGACGGCGGGCGGGTGGAGCTGCGCGGCTTCGGCGCCTTTTCGGTCCGTTCGCGTCCGGCCCGCGCCGGCCGCAATCCGCGCACCGGCGAGAGCGTCTCGGTCCCGGCCAAACATGTGCCCTTCTTCAAGAGCGGCAAGGAGCTGCGCGAGCGGCTGAACGTTTCGGGCGACGCATAGGACATCAAGGAGACCCCATGGCAGTGAAGGCTTTGGCCGAGAAGGGCCGGGGGTTTATCGGCGAGTTTCGCGAGTTCGCGATCCGCGGCAATGTCGTGGACCTGGCCGTCGGCGTCATCATCGGCGCTGCCTTCGGCAAGATCGTCACCGCGCTGGTCGACAACGTCATCATGCCGCCGATCGGCCTTCTGATCGGCAAGGTCGATTTCGCCCACATGCAATGGGTGCTGAAGGCCGACGATCCCGCCACCGTCCCGGTCGATCCCGTTGCGATCCAGTACGGCCTGTTCATCAACACCGTCGTCCAGTTCCTGCTGGTGGCCTTCGTGGTGTTCCTGATTGTGCGGGCCATCAACCGGCTGCGCGCCCAGGACGCCGCGGCCCCCGCCGAACCGGCCGGCCCGACCCCGACCGAGGCGTTGCTGATCGAAATTCGCGACGAGCTCCGCAAATCGCCGAAGAAGAGTTGAGCTCCGGATGGCCGGCTCTGAAGCCCCGCCGTTCGAACCGCTGAACGACCTCGAACGCCTGCTGGTCCTCGCCGCCACCGAGCCCGACCAGCGCCCGGCCTTCACCCAGGCGATCCTCGACGCCCTGCTCTACGCCGTCTCGCCCGACGCCGGCCCGGTCGGTGAGCGGACGCTGAAGGCCGACGACACCGTCTCCCTCGTCATGGTTCCGATCGAAGAGGGCAAGGCCGCCACCGCCGTCTTCACTGCGCCCGAACGGGTAGCCCAGATCTACGGGCGAGATTCTCACTATCTGGGCATGCGCGGGGCGGACCTCATCGCCCTGGTGGCCGACAATCCGCTGCTGCTGAACCCCGGCCTGCCCTACGGCGTGCTGTGGAGCCCGGAAGATCTGGCGCTGTTGCTGGGCAGGCCCGTCGCGCGCACGGTGGAGGCCGGCGCGACCGTCATGCTGGGCTCGCCGGCCCAGCGACCGGACGACCTGATCGCCCGCCTTGCCGAGGCCTTTGGCCCGGTCGACGGCGTGAAGGGGGCCTGGCTGGCGCTGGCGCAATGGCCGCAGCAGGCCGAGTTCGCCTGGTACCTCGACCTTCGCTCCGACCTGCCCCGCGACGCCCTGACCGGTGTGCTCGGCAAGGCGCTGGAGGGCGCGGACCTGCGCGGCCTGAACCTCGACATGACCGTCCAGCCGGCGGACGGACCGCCCGGAACCGGGAT
>CAZRKY010000046.1:2350-16063 GCA_964600375.1 uncultured Caulobacteraceae bacterium
GATCGCCGTTGTGGAGCCGCGGCCCTAGACCTTGCCGATCCTTAAGGTGACGTGCGCCGCACGTACTGTTCAAATAATGAACGATTCTTGGAGGGGTTGGATGCACTCATTCATTCGCGCCGCGGCGCTCGCCGGCGCCCTGTTGTCGGCGTCCTTCGCCGCCGCCCAGACGACCGCGGCCCCCCAGGAGCCCGTGTTCAGCCCCGATCGCTTCCGCGCCCACGTCGAGCTGCTGGCCGACGACCTGATGGAAGGCCGCGAGACCGGCGCGCGCGGCCACCGCCTGGCCGCCCTCTATGTCGCCGAGCAGTTCCGCGGCCTGGGGCTCAAGCCCGCCGGGGAGAACGGAACCTGGTTCCAGACGGTAAGACTGCAGGAGCGGTCGCTGGCGGCGGGGGCGACGCCGACCTTGACCCTGACCGGTCCGGCGGGCGCGCGAACCTTCGCCAATGCCGGCGATGTCATCCTGGCCCCCAGCGCGCTGGAGACCGCTACCCGCCTCGAAGCGCCGATCGTCTTCGTCGGCTTCGGCCTAGACGACCGGGCCCATGGTTTCGACGACTACCGGGGCCTGGATGTGCGCGGCAAGATCGTGGTGGCGCTCTCGGGCACGCCCAAGGGCACGCCCAGCGAGATCGGCGCCCACCTGAACCGCGAAAAGACGGTCATGGCCGCCAACCGCGGCGCCGTCGGCTTCATCGCCATCGACACCGACATTTCGGAGAAGGCCTTCCCGTGGGCGAAGCGCCTGCCGGGCGCCAACCTGCCGCGGATGACCTGGGTGCGTACCGACGGGACCCCCTATGTGCAGGCGCCGGGAATCCGGGCGTCCGCCAGCGCCAGCCGCGAGGCCGCCGAGGCCCTGTTCGCCGGATCGCGGCGCACCCTCGCCGAAATCCGCGCCGAGGCCGATAAGCCGGGCGGCAAGCCCCGCGGCTTTGTGCTCAAGACCCGCGGCGCCTTCGACATCTCCAGCACCCAACGCCTGCTGGACAGCCCCAACGTGGCGGCCATGCTGCCGGGCTCCGATCCGGCGCTGAAGGACGAAGTGGTGCTGGTCATGGGTCACCTCGATCACCTGGGCGTCCGGCCCGGCAATGCCGGCGACCAGATCTACAATGGCGCGCTGGACAACGCCTCGGGCATCTCGGCGGTGATCGAGACCGCGCGCGCCTTCGTCGATTCAGGCCAGGCGCCGAAGCGCTCGGTCCTGTTCCTGGCGGTGACTGGCGAGGAAAAGGGCCTGCTGGGCTCGGACTATTTCGCCGAATATCCGACTGTTCCGATTGGCCAGATCGCGGGGGTGGTGAACATCGACATGCCGATCCTGACCTACGATTTCGGCGACATCATCGCCTACGGGTCGGAGTCCACGACGCTGGGCGCCATCACCCAACGGGCGGCGGCGCGCATGGGGGTGACCCTTTCGCCTGATCCGCAGCCCGAGCAGGGCATCTTCACCCGCTCGGACCACTACAACCTCGCGCGCCGCGGCGTGCCGTCGATATTCCTGAAGACCGGTCCGCACGACGCGTCAGGCGGGACGTCAGGCGCCGACGCCGACCGCGACTTCCGAACCCATCGCTATCACGAGGCGGGCGACGACCTCTCGCAGGCGATCGACTGGGTGGTGGGCGCCAAGTTCACGCGGGTGAACTGGCTGATCGCCCGTGAGATCGCGGACTCGCCAGAGCGCCCGCGCTGGTACGAGGGCGACTTTTTCGCCAACCTGTTCGCCAAGGGCGCGCCGCGCGCGCCCAAGCCGGTCAAGCCCAAGCCCTAGAGCCGCAGCGAGCCCTTGTGTTCCTTGATCTCGGCGACCAGGTCCTCGCCGATGTCCGACACCAGCTTGCGCAGCCGCGGGCTGAGCAGCAGCGCCACGGCGGCGATCCCGACCACGGCGGCCAGACCGTAGGAGCCGGGGTGGCGGCGAACTTCCGAAGCCGCAATCAATGCCGCGTCGCGGCCGCGCTTGCGCGCCGCCCGGGCCAGATCGGCAGCCTGTTCGCGAGCCTGTTCAAATTCCTCGAAGGCGCGAGCGCCGGCCTCGCCGGCGGCCTCGCGCAGCGCCCGGCTGGCGCGCTCCAGCCGCCGCTGTACCTGCGCGCGCTCGGCGCTGAAGTCGAAATCCGGTGCGATACCCATGGCGCTCTCCCTTGTCTTGCCGGTGCCTAACGCGCCGCCGCCGCTTGTGATCCGAACCACGGCGCGGCGCGGCAAGCAAACCAACGCTCGGCGAACACGGTTATGGACATCCTCGGCGCGCACCCTATCATCGCCGCCGCCGGCGCGCCTGTGCGCATTCCGCCCCCGGGCGGCGCTGGCATCCTGGACCTAGAGGGGAGTCATCATGACTACTGTCCGCATTCTTACCGCTGCCATCATGTGTTCCGCGCTGGCGCTGAGCGCCTGCCAGAAGAAGGCCGAAACGCCGCCGGCCGACGCCCGGCCGCCGCTGACGCCGCCGCTCCGGCCGCCACCGCCGCCGCCACCGACCCGAACGCCGCCAACGTCCCGGCCGAGTGCAACGCCTACCTCGACCACGTCGCCGCCTGTTCCGCCAAGCTGGCCCAGGCCAACCCGATGGCCGCCGAGCAGATGCGCAAGTCGGCCGAACAGACCCGCGCCTCGTGGGCCGCCATCGACAACCAGACCGCCCTCGCCGCGGCCTGCAAGCAGGTGGACGAAGGCTTCGCCGCCTCCGCCACCGCGATGGGCTGCTAGACCCTCCACGAACGTTCGACTTGGGAGCGGGGCCGCCCAGTGCGGCCCCGTTTTCATTTACCCGGCCGGATCGTCCAGCCCCTTGTACAGCGCCCAGCCGCTGGCCAGGTCCTGGACGATGTGGCCCAGTGACTTGTAGGCCGTGACTTCCTCAGGCGTGCGCCGGCCCTCGACCATCCCCGCCAGCACCTCGCCGATCTCGCCGATGATGTGATCGTCGCCGATCAGGCCCCGGGCCTTGGCGTCGAGGAACTCGGCCCCCTGGGCCAGAACGCCCTCACGGCTGTCGACGAAGAAACGCGAGCGCACCACCAGAGCGTCGTCGACTTCCACCGGCCCCGCGCGGCTGGAGCCGACGATGTTCACGTGGGTCCCCGGCGCAACCCAGTCGCCCTCAAGGATCGGTTCGGCGGCGCCGGAGACCGTGCAGATGACGTCGGCGTCCGACACCGCCTCGCGCGCGTCGGCGCAAGGCGCGACCTGCAGGCCCAGCTCGACGCTCATCCGTTCGCAGAAGGCCTGCGCGCGCTCCGGCGAGCGGCCCCAGACCGTGATCTGCTCAATCTTGCGAACCTTGGAGATCGCCCGTGCATGGGTCGCCGCCTGTTCGCCATAGCCCAGGATGGCCAGGCGGCTCGCCTGCGGCCGCGCCAGGGCGTCGGTGGCTACGGCGCTGGCGGCGGCGGTGCGGATGGCGGTGATCTCGCCCGCGTGCAGCACGCAGACCGGCGCGCCGCTGTCCGGATCGAACAGCACCACGACCCCCTGGTGCGACTGCACCCCCTTGGCGAAGTTCTCCGAGAAGACGCTGATCAGCTTCGACCCGAACACCCCCGCCGGCCCCATCGCGCCCGTCATGGTCCCGTAGAGCCGCCCGGGCGACAGGGCGATGATCGAGCGCAGAAGCTGGATGGTCTCGCCCTTCGACAGCGCGATCATGGCCCCTCGCACGATGGGAATGCAGACCTCGTAGGTCAGCCGCCTGGCCACCTCGTCCCGGTCGATGAAACGCATGGCAGGTCCCCCATTGCATCGGCGCAGCTTGTGGTGAACCTAGCGCCCCGGGGCGTCCCTGGGGAGGAGATCCGCGTGTCCACTGAAGGCTTCGATCCGGTCCGTCCGGTCACCCTCGCCGACATCGAGGCGGCGCGAGCCCGCATCGCCTCGACCGCCGTGCGAACGCCACTGGTGAAGCTGGAGCTGGGGGCGGACTATCCGGACATCCGGCTGAAGCTGGAGAACCTGCAGCCCATCAACGCCTACAAGCTGCGCGGCGCGGCCAACGCCGTGGCCATGCTCAGCGACGCGGAGCGCGGCCGCGGCGTCTGGACCATCAGCGCCGGCAATGCGGGCCAGGGCGTCGCCTTCGCCGCGCGCAAGGCGGGCGTGCCCTGCACCGTAGTGGTCATCGACACCGCGCCGCAGGCCAAGATCGACCGCATGCGGGCCCTGGGCGCCACGCTGGTTCCCACGCCCTTCAACCAGTGCTGGGAGGCCATGGAGGCGCGCGCCTTCCCGGGCATGGAGGGGACCTTCGTGCACCCCTTCGACGACCACGACTTCATCGCGGGCAACGCCACCATGGGACTGGAAATCCTGGAGGACTGTCCCGAGGTCGCCACGGTCATCGGGTCGATGGGCGGTGGCGGGCTGATCACGGCGCTGGGCAGCGCGATCAAGGCGCTCCGGCCTGATGTCCGCATCCTCGCCGCCGAGCCCGAGACCGCCGCGCCCCTGGCCCGCTCGCTCTCCGAAGGCGGCCCGCGCGAGTTCGAGGGCTGGACCCAGAGCTTCGTCGACGGCGCCGGCGGGCGCAGCGTCTTCCCCCGCATGTGGGCGCGCATGCAGGGCCTGGTGGACGGCTCCGTCATCGTCACCCTGGACCAGACCCGGGCGGCGATGCGGATGATGGCCGAGAAGTCACGGGTGATCGCCGAGGGCGCCGGCGCCCTGCCGCTGGCCGCGGCGCTGACGGGTGAGGCGGGTGACGGTCCCATTGTCTGCGTCGTTTCCGGCGGCAATATCGACCTGAAGAAATTCTGCGAACTGATCGGCGACTGAGCGCTGGCCGGGAGCGCGCGGGGGGGGCGCGGATTCGATGCTCTGGCGCGGTCCGGCCTAGGGCGTCCTGGCGAGCCAGTTGATCACGTTGAGCGCGAAACGCTTGTTGTCCTCCGCGCCGGGGGCGCCAAGACCCGCGCGCTTGGAACCCGTGACCTGCGCGGTGAACATGGCCGCCTCTCCGAATACCGCAACCCTGCCCGCCCCGACCTCCAGCAAGGCGCCCTGCAGAGCGCCTTCGCCGGACCGTTTAGGCGTCTGGTCCGAGAACGCCCACGCCTCCTCGGGCAGGAGGACAGACCAGCGAGCGTCCAGTCGAAGCAGCGGGCGAACACCATCGCGGGCCCGGAAGCCTGTCCCGGTGAAGGTCCGCACCTGCCGCACGCCAATCGTCAGAGGGTCGTCCGCAAGGCCGCCGTTCTCGCGCGTGAAGATGTCCGGGTTCTGGTCGCCATCCGTCGCGAAGCCGTTGTCGAATTCGATGCCAAACGCCGCGCCGAGGTCTTGGGCGGCGCCTGCGAACGGCATGTGGTCCGCAATCAGCAGCAGCGATCCCCCACCCTCCACGAACCGGCGAACGGCGGCGATTTCGTCCGGGCTGAACGCCGACGGATTGGGCAGGCGCCACTCCTCCGTATCTTCCGCGGCAAGCGCATTGACGATGATCAGGATGCCCACGCCGCGAAGGCGCTCATCCGTGAACCGGCCGACGCCCGCCTCGACTCTAAGGCCGTCGTTGCGCAGCAGCGCCGCGAAGGGCGCGTAGCGGCCATCGGCGGTATGGAAATTGTTGTGCGCGCTGTCGATGAGCGCAAGCGGTCCGGCGCCGGGCGCGAACGCGGGGTCCGCCACCGAGAGGTCGGCGCGCGTATCGACCCGTTGTTCCGCGCGCGTCCACCCGCTCGTCGCCGAAGACAGCAGGAAGAGAGTCGACACGACGAGAATCGTCGCTGAGCAGCCACGCCCCTCAACGTTCAAGCGGAGCGGGAACCGGTGGAAGAACGAGTGCGTCATTGGGTTTCTCTGCGGAGCCGATCGCCACTGTCGGCCACTATCCACAACGCGCACAAGCGGCGCGGGTTAACAGCCGGGGTGCAGACGTCCTGCCTCCGCCATTGTATCCGGCGCAGGCGTCGCCAATATCGGGTCGACGAAGCTTTGAGACCGGAGCGGGGGAACCTGGTGAGCGCATTTCCGGATGATATCTTCACCGAGCCTGAGGACATCCATCCTGACACCCTGGCCAACCTCGGGCCGCTGACCCGGCTGGCGGGCGTCTGGGAGGGCCAGCGCGGCGTCGACCTGAACCCAAAGGCCGATGGGCCCGAGCGACGCGTCTATCTCGAGCGCATCGAGATGCAGCCGATCGACCCCCAGCCCAACGGCCCGCAGCTGTTCTACGGGCTGCGCTACCACACCCACATCAAGACCGAGGAAGAGGACACCACCTTCCACGACCAGGTCGGCTACTGGCTTTACGAGCCCGCCACCGGCCTGGTGCTGCACTCCCTGACCATCCCGCGTGGTCAGTCGGTGCTGGCCGGCGGTGCGGCCAAGCCCGACGGCTCGGGCCTAATTGTCGAGGCCAGGCGCGGCTCGACCGAGTACGGCATCGTCTCGACCGCCTTCCTGGAATACGCCTTCCGCACGGACGCCTTCAGGCTGGACGTCACCTTCCACGACGACGGCTCGTGGTCCTACGTCTCCGACACCACCCTGCAGGTACGTGGCCGCGAGGCGCCGTTCATGCACAAGGACCGCAACACCCTGGTCAAGGTAGCCGAGCCCGGCCCGAACCCCCTGCTGGTTATCCTGCGGGCGAAGGGCGAGGCGGATTGAGCCGCAGCACCACTGGGAGTCTGTTGATCGCCTCCATCGCCGCGGGCCCCTGGTGACCCTGCCGCCCCAAACCGTGATCCTGGAACCACCCGTTGACTGGTTGCATTGTGAAAGCAGTCAACGAAAGGAGAGCTGCATGCCCAGGTTCGTCACTATCGGCTACGGCGACCGCGCCGGCTACGACCGGACGCCGCCGGATATCCGCCAAGCCGCCCACGACCATGATGCGGTGCTCGCGCAACGGGGCGTGGTGATGGGCATCGCCGGGACGCCGGTGCAGGTGCGCAATCCGGAGGACAGGGGGACCGAGACGCAGACCGGTCCCTACCTGTCATCGGATCTGCAAGTCGCCGGCTTTGCGATCATGGAAGCCAGGGACATGGACGAGGCGATCGCCCTGGCCGCGAAATCGCCTTGCGCGGTGGCGCACGGCGTCATCGAGGTCTGGCCGCTCAGCGAGCCCGACAGGTCAAACTAGGGGAAAATGGCGCACCCGACACGATTCGAACGTGTGACCTTTGCCTTCGGAGGGCAACGCTCTATCCAGCTGAGCTACGGGTGCGTCTGACGCGAGCGGCGCTTGTATCGGAAAGGGCGACCGCGCTCAATCCCGGTGACCGGAACGGACCTGTGACCCGCGCGACGCGCCCCGGGATTTCCGTAGTTCTCCGGATTGGCCACGACCACAAGGGTCGGCTAGACGGTCGCGAATGAAACGCATTGCCTGCCTGACCGCCCTCCTCCTCGCCGCCGCGCCCGTCACCGCCCTCGCCGCCCCCGGCCTGGGGTCGAAGGTCTACGGCGCCGAGGTCGAACAGGGCGAGTTCGAACTGGAGAGCCGTTACGGCCAGCTCACCGGCGGTGCGGACGACGGCGAGTGGGCTTGGGTGGGCGAGGCGGCTTGGGGTTTCACCGACCGGTTCTACGGCGCCGTCCTGGTTGAGGCCGAGCGTGAACCTGGCATGGACGCCGAGTTCGAGGCGATCTCCGTCGAGGGCGTCTACGAAGTCGGCGAGCTCCCCGGCGGCGTCGGCTTCGCGGTCTACGGCGAGTACGAGGCCACCCTGCACGGCGCTCCCGACGCGGTGGAATTCAAGGCGCTGTTCGAAAAGCAGGCGGGACGGTTCGACGCACGCCTGAACCTGATCGCCCAGCGGCCGCTCGATGACGGCGCCGAATGGGCGTTCGGCTATGCCGCCCAGGCGGACTGGGAGGTGGCCCACGATGTGCGGATCGGGGTCCAGGCCTTCGCTGATGCGGGCGACGAGCATGGCTTGGGCGGTCGCCGCGAGACCTTCGTCGGCCCCGCCGTCGAATTCGAGTTCGATGAGCTGCCGGTTGATGGCGAGCTGGAGGTCGGGCTCGGCTATCTGTTCGCCGTCGGCGCGGCCCGCGACGATACGGACGGCCAGGCGCGGTTCACCCTGGAATACAAGAAGACCTTCTAGGCCGCCTGATCAGCCTCGACGCCGGCAGGCGGACGGGTGACAGCGGCCAGCAGGGCCGCGGTCAGGGCGCGGGGGTCCACCGGCTTGGTCAGGAAAGTTTCCACGCCCGCCTCGGCCCAGGCAGCGCGGTGATGATCCAGTGCGTTGGCGGTCAGCGCCACGATCGGCGTGTCGGCGTTCATTCCGGCGCCCTTGCGGATGGTGCGCGACGCTTCCAGCCCGTCCATGACCGGCATCTGCATGTCCATCAGGATGACGTCGAAGCGCTCGGCCTGGGCCGCCTCGACCGCCTCGGCGCCGTTCTCCACCATGGTCAGGCGGCAGCCCAGCGGCTGCAGGAAGAGGCCGACGATGCGCCGGTTCACCGCATGGTCCTCGGCGACCAGCACCTTCATCGCCTCCATGCCGGGCGTCGAGGCGTCGGCGGCGATGGCGACGTCCTGCGCCGGGGCGGCCGCTTCCTTGCAGGGCAGTTCAACACGGAAGACCGACCCCTGGCCCAGGTCGCTGGCCACCGTCAGACTGCCGCCCATCATCTCCGCCAGACGGCGTGAGATGGTCAGACCCAGACCGGTGCCGCCGTAGCGCCGGGTGGTCCCGGCCTCGGCCTGCTCGAACCCGGCGAAGAGCCGCTCCATGGCCTCTGGCGCCATGCCGCAGCCCGTGTCGGTCACTTCGAACCAGAGCCGGTCGCCCGCGCGCCCGGCCGTCAGGCCAACGCTGCCGGCATCGGTGAACTTCACGGCGTTGGAGAGCAGGTTGAAGAGGATCTGCTGCAGCCGCAGGGGATCGGTGCGCACCCGCTCGGGCAGGCTGGGGTCCGCTTCGAACGACAGGGAGACACCCTTGTCACGCGCGCGCGGCTCCCACAGGCGCACAAGGGATTCCAGCTTGGGCGGCAGGTCGAGGTCGGCGGCCTCGAGCGTCATCTTGCCGGCCTCGATCTTGGAGATGTCGAGGACGTCGTTGAGCAGGCCCATGAGCACGTCGCCGGCGTCCAGCAGCATGGCGACATGCTCGCTCTGCTCCGGCGTCAGGTCGGTGCGGCGAAGCAGCTCGGCGCCGGAGATGACCGCGTTCATCGGGGTGCGGATCTCGTGGCTGACGGTGGCCAGGAAGTCGGACTTGGCCGCGCTGGCACGCTCGGCGCGGCCACGCTCCTCGTCGGCCTTGGCGTGGGCGGCGCGCAGTTCGTCCTGGGTGGCGCGCGTCTGCTTCACCGCCACGGCGAGATGTGCCGTGTAGAGGAAGGCGCCGATGATCATGATGACCATTCCGTGCTGCCCCTGCAGGGCGGCGACGGCGGGAAGGCCGAAGAGGTAGGCCGCGTGCGGAATGACCGCGCCCAGCAGCACCGGTCGCGCCGGGTGCATGTGCAGGGTCACGTGCAGCAGGCCGCCGCAGACCTGGACCATGGCGAACAGCTGGCCCGCGACCCCGCCGAAGTACCAGAAGTAGGCGGCGATGGCGGAATAGATGGCGGTGTTGACGAAGGCGGTGATCACGCAGGCAAGCCGATAGGCCTGGGTCGGTTCGACGTCGGGGTGCGCGCGCAGGCGGCGGAAGACGGCCCAGTCCAGCGCCTGGCTGGCGCACATGACGGCGAACCACACGAAGGGCCAGAACGACGGCGCCACGGCGTAGGCGCTGAGCGCCAGGAAAACGCCAAGGCCGATCCGGGTCCGCAGCTCCTTGGCGCGGACCTGGGCGACCAGGGCGTATCCCGATGCCGGCGTCATGCTGTTCTCCCCCGAACGACCCAGAGTGGCACGGGGACCTTAAGGCGAAGTTTCCTTTCCGCAGAAGGGCCTCAGCGCCGGGTAAAAAGCCTTTTGAATCAATCCAAAGCCAGCGAAACAATGTTCGCTCAACCCCTAGTCGCGGGTCGGATCCTGCTGCTCAGGGTCGCCATAGGTGAGCGCCAGGAAGACATCCTCAAGGTCCGGATCCTCGGTGACGATGTCCTTGATGTGCAGCCCCGCGGCCCGGACCGCGGCCAGCACCTGTTCGACGCTGGACTGGCCGACCTTGTAGCTGACAGCGAAGGCGCCGCCGTCGCGCAAGCGGACATCGAACCCGGCCATGGCGGGGGCCGCCGTCACCGCTTCCTCGGGCGTCACCACCACGCTGCGGGTGTCCAGCCGGCCCAGCAGCTGGGGCGTCGGCTCGCAGGCCACCACCTCGCCGCGGTTGACGATGGCTATGGTGTCGCAGAGCTCCTGCGCCTCTTCCAGGTAGTGAGTGGTCAGAAGGATGGTCACACCCTGGGCATTCAGCTGGCGGACATAGGCCCAAAGCTGGCGACGAAGCTCAACGTCGACGCCGGCGGTCGGCTCGTCGAGGATCAGCACCGGCGGATTGTGCACCATGGCCTTGGCCACCATCAGGCGCCGCTTCATGCCGCCGGACAGGGCGCGCACGTAGGCTTCGGCCTTGTCCGCCAGCCCAACGGCCTCCAGCAGCGCCATGGTCCGGCGCTCGGCCGCGGGCACGCCGTAAAAGCCGGCCTGATATTCGAGCGCCTCGCGGGGGGTGAAGAAGACGTCGGCCGACAACTCCTGGGGTACGACCCCCAGCGCCGCGCGCGCGTCGCGCGGCCGCTCGTCGACGTCCCGGCCCCAGATGCGGGCCGTCCCTGAAGTCTTGGTGGTCATCCCCGCCAGGATGTTGATCAAGGTGGACTTGCCCGCGCCGTTGGGGCCAAGCAGGCCGAAGATGGAGCCGCGCTTCACCTCAAGGTCGACGCCGTTGAGCGCCGTCTTGGCGGGGGACTTCTTTGTGCCCGGATAGACCTTCACCAGGCCCGTGACCTGCAGCGCGTACTCGGGGAGGGGATCGGTGGGGTCGGTCAATGTCGCGCTCAAATTGACGCGCCGGAGCGCGCCGCATAGGTATGCCGCCCGACCCGCTCCGCCAAGGGCCAGAGCCGAAAGACCAGACTCCGATGACCGACATTGCGCCCCCGCCCCCCGAAGTGTTGATCGTGCGCTCCAAGCGCGTCGCCTGCGACGGCGTCGGCGGGGCGCTGGGCCATCCGCGCGTCTATCTCGAGATGGGAGAGGCCAACTTCGTCGAGTGCGGCTACTGCGATCGCCGCTTCGAGCTGGCCGCGGACGCCGACGGCCACGGCCACGAGACCGAGTTCGCCGATCCCGCCGCCAATGACCCGGACGCCCTGGGCGGCGCCGAGGGACACTGATGCGCTTCCTGCACACCATGGTCCGGGTCGCCGACCTGGACGCGGCGCTGGACTTCTATTGCGACAAGCTGGGCCTGGTCGAGGTGCGCCGCACCGAAAACGAGGCCGGGCGTTTCACCCTGGTCTTCCTGGCCGCGCCCGACGATGCCGAGCAGTCGCGCGAGACCCAGGCGCCCCAGGTCGAGCTGACCTACAACTGGGACCCGGAGGCCTACACCGGGGGCCGCAACTTCGGCCACCTCGCCTACCAGGTCGACGACATCTACGCCGCCTGTCAGCGGCTGATGGACGGCGGCGTGACCATCAACCGCCCGCCGCGGGACGGCTGGATGGCCTTCGTGCGTTCGCCGGACGGCATCTCCATCGAGCTGCTCCAGAAGGGCAAGCGCCTGGAGCCCTCAGAGCCCTGGGCCAGCATGCCCAACACCGGGGTCTGGTAGCTCAGGCCACGCAGGCTTCGGACCAGAGTTCGTCTTCGTAGGTGACGTGTTTCGGGCGCGCGGGGCCTTCGATGACCTCGACGACGTGCTGGAAGCGTTCGTCCCAGACCACGGCCATGGCGGCCAGGCGATCCTGGTCGGCGCGCACGGCGGGGTCCTTGGACGCCAGGCGCAGGCGCGTCGCCGACAGCGACAAAAGCACGCGGCCCAGGTCCAGCTCTTCACGCACATCGGCGTACTTCAACAGCGCCGCGACGGGCTCGCCGGACGGGGCGACCGGCCCGCCCAGGCCGTAGCGGCCCTTGCCGAAGCGGGCGAGCGCGGCCAGCCGCTGGGTGGGGTCGATGTCCGGACCGGCGGCGGCGAGATTGGTGATCAGCGAGAAGGAAGCCATCGGGTGAAGCCTTGCTGGTGGGGTCGCAGGATGGACAGTAGGCGCGTCTTACGACAGAAACGGTCGTAGATAATTCCGGGGGCGAAAACGATGCGCTGGGAGAAGCCTGAAGCCTTGCTGATGCTGGCCCGGCGGCTGGCCGGATCGGCCGAGGGCATGACCCTCGACGACATCGCCGAGGCCGCCGCCTGCAACCGCCGCACCGCCGAGCGCATGCGCGACGCCCTCGCCCGCCTGTTCCCCCAGTTGACTGAGTTCACCGACGGGCGGGTGAAGCGGTTCCGCATCCTGGGCGGGCTGGACAGCTTCATGCAGTCGCCGGCCGCCGACGAGCTGGCCGCCCTGGCCGCCGCCGCCGATGCACTCAAGGTCCAGGGCGCCGAGCACCGGGCGACGGCGCTGCGTAGCCTCGAGGACAAGGTCCGCGCCGCCATGCGCGCCGCCGACCGCCGCCGGCTCAGCCCCGACGTCGAGGCCCTGGTGCGGGCCCAGACGGCGGTCATGCAGCCGGGCCCCCGGCCGGCCGAGAACGCCCAGCTGATCGAGAAACTGACCCACGCCCTGATGGCCATGCGCGCGGTGCGTTTCATCTATCGCGGCGGCTCACGCCCGGGCGAAGTGCGCGAGGTGGCGCCCTGGGGCCTGATCTTCGGCCGCGTGAACTACCTGGTGGGCGCCGACCTCGGCGAGACCGAGCCCAAGACCCGGCGCCTGGACCGCATCCTGGCGCTGGAGGTGCTGGACGTGAACGCCGGCCCGCCGCCCGACTTCGACCTCCAGGCCTTCGCCGACCGCTCCTTCGGCGTCTTCCAGGACGAGGTACAGGACGTGGTCCTCTCCATATCGCCCGAGGGCGCGGAGGACGCGCTCGGCTGGCGCTTCCACCCGACCCAGACCGTCGAGAAGCAACCCGACGGCTCGGTCATCGTCCGCTTCACGGCGTCTGGGATGCTGGAGCTGATCTGGCACCTGTTCACCTGGGGCGACAAGGTCACCGTGCTGGAACCGGCCATCCTGCGCGACCGCCTGGTGGAAGAGCTTGAGACGGCGCTGAATCATCACCGTGGTTAGGAAGAACCAGATTCTCGCGACCGCCGACCTAGCCGGGACGTGACCGAAGAACCCGTCCCCCCTATGTTCCCGCCATGACCGATGCGCCCGCGCCTGACGCCCCCGACACGACCGACGAGTCCCCCCGCGCCCTGACGCAGGACGGGCCCGCGATCCGGCTCTACCTGGTGGACGCCTCGGCCTTCATCTTCCGCGCCTACCACGTGCTGCCGAGCCTGACGCGCAAGTCCGACGGCCTGCCGACCGGCGCGGTGATGGGCTTCTGCAACATGCTGTGGAAGCTGATGCGCGACATGAAGGGACGCGAGGCGCCGACCCACCTGGCGGTGATCTTCGATCACTCGGAGAAGACCTTCCGCAACACCCTCTACGACCAGTACAAGGCCCACCGCCCGCCTGCGCCCGAGGACCTGGTCCCGCAGTTCCCCCTGACGCGGGAGGCGACGATCGCCTTCGGGACCCCGGCGGTCGAGCTGGCGGGCTACGAGGCCGACGACCTGATCGCGGCCTATGCCTGCAAGGTCGCCGAGATGGGCG
>CAZRKY010000047.1:0-7541 GCA_964600375.1 uncultured Caulobacteraceae bacterium
ATGGCCGGTCAGGGCACGGCGGGGCTGGAGATGGCGGACCAGGCCAAGGCCATGGGCGTGACGCTGGACGCCGTCTCGGCGCCCGCCAGCGGCGGCGGCCTGATCGGCGGCATCGCGCTGGCCATGGAGGCGTTGAGCCCCGCGACCGAGGTCTTCGTCGCCGAGCCGCGCGACTACGACGACTACGCCCGTTCGCTGGCCGCCGGAGAGCGCAGGACCTACGCACCCGATCCAGCGCCGTCCTTCTGCGACGCCCTGATGGCGCCCATGCCGGGGACCGTGACCTGGCCCGTCGGCAGCCGTCTGCTGGCCGGCGCCGTGTCGGCCACCGACGCGGAGGTGGCCGAGGCGATGCGCTTCGCCTTCCGCTGGCTGAAGCTGGTGGTCGAGCCCGGCGGCGCCTGTTCCCTGGCCTGCCTGCTCAACGGCCAGATCGACGCCAAGGGCCGCGCGGTCGGCATCGTGCTGTCGGGCGGCAACGTCGATCCGGCGCTCTACGCCCGGGCGCTGGCGGGCGAGCTCTAGCTACTTCTTCTTTTTGGTCTTCTTGGAATCGAAGACCTGCGGCTCGCTGTCGATGAAGCCGTAGCGGCTGGCGCGGGCTTCGAGCCTGCCATCACGCGGCAGGGCGACCGGGCCGCGATAGAGCTTCCAGCCGTCCTTCTCGTTGTGCCGCCATTCGATCGTCGAGCCGGGGGTCAGCGCCTCCATCAGCACCCGGCCGCCCACCAGCCGCAGCACCGGCGCGGCGGTGACCGGAGTCTGGCCCGCGGGCTGGAACCGGTCACGCAGCATCTGGGTCGACTCGTAGGACAGGTCGGGCGTGATGGCGTTGAAGGCGGCGAGCGCAGCGCGCAGCCGCTGGACATCGGCGATGTGGTCAGGGTCGCCCGCGAGGTTGCGGATCTGGGCGGGATCGGCGCGCAAGTCATAGAGCTCGATCTCGGCGCGCGGGCTCGTCTGGTTGGGCCCCAGCGACGGCGCTCCGCCCTGGCCGGCAACCGCGTCATAAAGATCGCCGCGGCGCGCCAGATCCCAGAGCCGGGTGGCGGGGATCTCGTTGAGGATGAAGAGGTAGCGGCTGTCCCGCACGGCGCGCGAGCGTTCAACCACCGTGCCGACGCGGTTCTGGATGGAATAGACAAAGCCCGCCGCCGGGCCGGTCCGGGGCGAAAGGCGATCACGGCCCTGCACCCAGGCCATCGGCCGGCCGTGGGCGAGGGTGATCACCGAGGGCGCGATGTCCACGCCGGAGACCAGCGCCCGGCTGACCGTGCCGCGGCTCCGCCCGTCCGGATAGCGCACGATCAGGGGAATGCGGACACCGGAGTCGTAAAGGGTGCGTTCACCTCGCGGCCACGGGCTGCCCGTCCGGGCGGTGACCATGATGATGGTGTTGTTGAGGGCGCCGGACTTCCGCAGCCGCTCAACGGTCTCGCCCACGCGGGCGTCAAGCGCGGCGATCCTCTGGTAGCGGGCCTTCAGGGCGGCGCGCACGGCGGGGGTGTCGGGCAGGTAGGTCGGGACCACGATCTTCGCCGGATCAATCGGCACCGGCGCCGGAGGCTTTTCCTTCTTGGCGAAGAGGCTCTCGAAGAAGCCCTTCTTCTTGGCCTTGGGCGCGTCCTTGTCGTCCTGCGGCAGGGTCGAGATCTCGATGACGCCGAGGAAGGGCTGGGGTACGTCGGCCTCGACCCAGGTGGCGTCGGCGGTGCGGATGTCGACGTCCCACAAGGCGTTGGCGCCGCCGAACGGGTCGTTCTTCGGCCCGATGCGGAAGGTGTGGTAGCCGGCCTGGCGCAGCAGCTCGGGGAAGGCCCGGACCTCCGGCTTGGGGGCGACATTCCAGCCGCGCTGGCCGTTCCAGTCCTGGATGATGCCGAGAGTCTGGGGGTACATGCCGGTGAGCACCGAGCCCCAGGCCGCGCCCTGCGAGCCGGACGCGGCGTAGGCGTTGGCGTAGGTCACGCCCTCGGCGGCCACCCTGTCGATGTTCGGGGTGATGGCGGCGGGATCGTCGTAGGCGCCCAGTTCGGGACCAAGCGCATCGGCGACGAAGATCAGGACATTGGGGCGCGTCTCGTTCTGGGACCGGGCGGTGATGGTCGGTTCGTGAGCGCGCTGGCACGCAGCGACGCCCAGCACCAGGAAGATGCCGACAACCCTCAGGAAATTCCTGAAATCCTTGCCGTCCATACCGAACGTCATATGCGCGCCTGACCTCTCGCCACCCCGGCCCCGGCCGCCTGTACTGCAGTTCCCTTGCCATTAGAGGACCCGGAAGGGCGTGTCACGGCCCCGCCCGCTGCGACAGCCCTCCCTGGCTCCGATCTCAGATCGCGCGCATGCGGTTGTCGCGCGGCTTGTGCTCCAGCTCGACCAGGCCCAGGGCCTCCAGCACCGGCGGGACGTAAACGCCGAAGCGGCCACGCAATCCCTTCTTCAGCCCGTACCAACCGCCGACGGGATTGTGCGCCGCACGACCCCAGGCTTCAACGGTGCCTTCGGCGGCGGGCTTCTGCTCATCGGCCCCGCCCAACGGCATCCAGTCCCCGGCGGCGCGCAGCATGGCGTGCAGGTCTTCGATACAGCGAAGCTGGTAACGCAACTGGGTTGAGCCGACCTGGACGACCAGCGCGGGCGGGTCAGCCGCCTCGTCACGCCAGGCAGTGAACTCCGATCCCCCCGGCGGCGTCTTCAGCCGCCAGGGTTTTTCGCGTGTGCCTTCGCCATCTGTGGACATGATCGCCTCAACTGTTCGGACTTGCCCGCGAACGGGCGAACACCCACTGAAAGCCCATGCGCCCGATCCTGTCTATCGCAGACCCCGACGACCCCCGCGTCGCCGCCTACCGCGACATCCGTGAGCGCGACCTCGTTGGCCGCGAAGGCCGGTTCGTGGCCGAAGGCGAGGTGGTGCTGGGCCGGCTCGCGGGCTCCACGCGACACCGGGCGGAGTCGGTGCTGATCGACGCGAAGCGGGCGGAAAAGCTGGCCCCGCTGCTGGCGGCGTTCCCTCCGGACGTTCCGGTCTACGCGGCGGGACAGGCGGTCATCGACGAGATCGCCGGGTTCCATCTCCACCGCGGCGTCCTGGCGATCGGCAGGCGTGGGCCGGAGCCGGCCGCCCAGACCCTTCTGGCCGGGCTGGGGGAGGCGGCGCTGGTGCTGGCGCTGTTCGGGATTTCCAACCACGACAACATGGGCGGGCTGTTCCGCAACGCCGCGGCCTTCGGGGCGGACGCGGTGGTGCTGGACTCCAACTGTTGCGACCCCCTCTACCGCAAGGCCATCCGCGTCTCGGTCGGCCATGCCCTGACCGTGCCGTTTACCCGACTGGCCGCTGACGAGGACCCCCTGGCGCTGTTGGGCGCGGCCGGGTTCGAAGCCCTGGCCCTGACACCGGTGGGGTCGACGCCGCTGACCCGCTTGCGACGCCCGCAGCGGGCGGCTGTGCTGCTGGGGACGGAGGGGCAGGGCCTGCCCGCCGCCGTGATCGCGGGCTCGACCCCCGTCGGCATTCCCATGGCGCCCGGCGTCGACAGCCTGAACGTGGCCGTCACCGCCGGGATTGTGCTGCACCACCTGAGGTTCGCTCAGGCGTAGACTTCGCCCGCAACAGACGGACGCCGCCGCCGGCCGGCGGCCAGGACCGCCCAGCAGGCCAGGCCCACTGCTACCGCCGCGGCGACCTGGAACAACGAACTGTAGAGCGCCGGGACCGCCAGCTGCAGATGGCTGGCCACGCCTTCCTGGATCGAATTGCCCGCGCCGTGGGCCAGGGCCGCTGGCCAGAAGCTGCCCGAACGGATGGTCAGCCACGCGTAGAAGAACGACACCGCCACCAGTTCGATTGGCGACAGCACAAACGACCCCAGGACCGGGTTATCCGGGTGGTTGTAGCCCATCAGCAGCAGCGGCAGGTGCCAGAAGGACCAGAACAGGCCGAGCAGCACCACGCCGCCACTGAGGCCGAACGCGTTGATCATGTGGCCCTGCAGGAAGCCGCGCCAGGCGAACTCCTCGCCCGCCGCCGCCACCAGGTTCATGCCCGCGAAGGCGCCGGCCGTGACCAGCACATTGGCCACGAACAGCGGCCAGGCCTGGGCGCCCTTGCCCAGCAGCCATGGCCCGCCTGAGACGTCGACGCCGGCGTCGGAGAAGGCGAACCAACCGCTGGCGGCCCAGCCCTGGCTGAGGAACACGCCCACGCAGGCGAAGGCGATGGCCGTGGCGTAGAGGATGCCCAGGGGCCAGTAGCTCAGCTTGCCCAATTTCCACGCCACCCCCTCACGGGCAGCGCGGTTGAAGGCGATGAAGCCGAGCGCGATGAGCGTCGGAGTCCACATCAGCCCCACCAGCACCAGGGTGGCGGCGTCGGCTTCCATGCCGATGGTGTTGATCAGGACGATCTGGACCGCCCATGAGAGGGCGAGATTGAGCGCGCAGAAGAGCGCGATGGCCTTGCGACCCATCGTGAAACTCCCTTGGATTTGAGGTTTGGACTAGCGGCGTGCGAAGGTGCGCACGGTTCCGATCAGGATCAGGCGGGCCAGGTACCAGCAGCCGACCAGCAGGGCCGGGATAAGCACATAGACCCAGTTTCCGAGCAGCTCGCGACCGGTTGTGGGATCATCGATGGTGCCGAGGAAGCCGAAGCCGGGTCCAACCCACAGCCCGGCGTGGACTGGGTCGACAAGCTTGTAGACCCCGGTGATCACCGCCCCCAACGCCACGGCCGCAAGGATCAAGATCCCAAACACGGCGCCGGTGGCGACCAGGCTGCGGTGAGCGCGTCGGGCTATGACGCCGATCAGCGATCCAGACCGTTGCGAGGCGAGCGCGCCGCTCACCTCCATCTCGTCGATGAAGCGGCGGGCGTAGGTCTCCGGGCTGCCGAAGGGCGCCAGCGCCTCCTCAAGCGGCGCGCCGCGGGCGAGCCGTTCGGTGATGTGGGCGCGGGTCTCTTCAATGATGTCTTCGCGTTCGGGCGAGGGGATCGACTGCAGCGACCACTTCAGCCCGCGCAGCCATTCGTCCAGACGACGGTCGGCGTCGGTCATGGGTTGGTCCTTTCCAGGAAGGCGGAGAGCGTGCTCGAGATCCGGCGCCAGCTGTCCAGCTGGACCGCCAGGTCGGCCCGGCCGGCGTCGGTCAGGGCGTAGTACTTGCGGGGCCGGGCGCCTTCGTCCTCGAGACGCCATTCGGCCTTGGTCAGGCCCGCCTTCTCCAGACGATGGAGCAGCGGGTAGATGGTGCCTTCGGCCAGGTCGATCCCGGCCTCGGCGCTCAGGCGTTCAAGGATCTGCAGGCCGTAACAGGGCCCGTCCCCCAACAGCTTCAGAAGGGCCAGTTCGCCCAGCCCCTTGAGGAGCTGCGCACGGCGGCCTTCATCGGCCTCATGTCGTTCTTTACCAGTCATCTTGTATTGCAAGGTATCATCAAATCCGAGGGTGTCAAGCGGGGCGCCTCGTTCGGACTGGGGCGCAAGCGTGGCGGTTCCCGTCTCGCCCTTGCCGCATTCCACAGCGACGCTTAGACATGACGGCGTTCGATGAGGGGATTATCGAAATGAAACCAGCAGTTTGGATATTCGCGCGGTTCGCCGCCCTGACGGCTCTGCTGCTGGGGTTCGCCCTGTCCGCCCCCGCTTCGGCGGCCCAGAAGCCTCAGGCGCCGGGCCGCCCGGACCGTGATCGCCCCGCGGCGGCTGCCCCCAACCCGACCCTGGAGGCCCGCATCATCGGGCGCGGCGGCGCCCGGGACGCCGGCCCCCTGCCGCTGAAGATCTCCAAGCTCGACATCCAGGTCGAGGTCGTCGGCCGCACGGCCCAGACCACCATCACCGCCAGCTTCCTCAATCCCGGTGAAGACACCCTGGAGGGCGACTTCCTGCTCGACCTTCCCGCCGGGTCGGTGGTCACGGGTTATGCGCTGGACGTCGAGGGCCGGATGCTGGACGGCGTCATCGTCAACCGCCGCCAGGGGACCGAGGCCTACGAGAATCGTGTCCGCGCGGGCGTCGACCCAGGCCTGGCCGAGGTGACCCGCACCGGCGCCTTCCGCACCCACGTCTTCCCCATCCTGCCCGGCAAGGGCCGCACCGTGCGCCTCAGCTTCGCCAGCCCGATCGATCCGGGCGGCCACTATGTGCTGCCGCTCTCCAGCCGCGATCCGGTCGGCGATCTCACCGTCGCGGTGACCGGCCAGGCCCAGGCCTACATCGAGGGATCAGGCGCCCGGCCCGGCGGCGCGCCCGCCCTGGCCGCGCGCAACCAGCGCCTGTCCGGCGCGCTGCACGTCGTTCCCGCCAGCGCCGCCCCCGTCTCCGTCACCCGCCACCACGCGGGCCAGACCTTCGTCGAGATCGCCGACACCCTGCCCGCGCGCGGCGTCCTGGCGCCCGACACCCAGCGCGTGCGGATCTTCTGGGACTCGTCCCTGTCGCACCGTGACGACGACCTGGCCGGCGAGATCGCGCTCGCGACCCGCTACATCGAGACGGTCAAGCCCCAGACCGTCGACCTCGTGCTCTTCAACAGCGAGGCGCCCGTCACCCGCACCCTTAGCGGCTCCGACCTCGCGGGCCAGGTGCGCGCGGCGCTCAGGTCCGTCGACTACATGGGCGCCACCTCGCTCGCCGGCGTCTTCAACCGGGCCGCGCCCGCCGCCGGCCAGTGCCTCATGTTCTCCGACGGCGTGATCGACCTCGACGACTACCAGGCCGAGCGCCAGGGCTGCGTGCTGTTCACCGTCTCCAGCGCGGCCGACGCAGACCGCGGCTTCCTGGCGGCGCTGGCGCGCAAGTCGGGCGGCGAGCATCTGGACCTGAAGGCGATCAACGCCGACCAGGCCATGGCCCGCCTGATCAGCCGCAACCTGCGCGTCACCCGCGTGACCGACACCGGAGGCCGCGACCTCGACTTCGTTGCGCTGCCTGCCCCCGATGGCGGCTTCCGCATCGTCGCGCCGGCCCCGTCCTCGGGCGCGGTGACCGTCGCCCTGTCCAGCGGCCAGCCCCGCACCTATCAACTGCCCACCGCCGCGGCCCCGGCCCACGACGGCCTGGGCGCCCTGTGGGCCCGCGTGCGCCTGTCGGAGATGTCCGCCCAGGCCCGACCCGACCAGAAGGACGTCGAACGCTTCGCCCGCCGCTGGTCGGTGGCCGATGGCCAGGTGGTGTTCGTGGTGCTGGAGAGCGCGCGCGACTACGCCGAGGCCGAGATCGAACCGCCGCGGAACGCCGGCAAGCTGATCATCGACGAGTACCGAGAGCTGGTTTCCGCCCGCGACAAGGCCAAGGCCGAGGAGCGCGCGTCGCGCCTCGACAAGATCCTGGCCATGTGGACCGAGCAGCGCGCCTGGTGGGACAAGACCTACGAGATCCCCCGCCGGCGGATCGGCCAGGACGGCAAGGAAGACCGCCGCCGCGATGGTCCACGTGAACGGGGCGGCGAGCGGGCCGAGATGACCGGCGCGCCGCCGCCGCCGCCCCCACCCCCGCCGCCGCCGCCCCCGCCGCCTCCGCCGCCGGAGGCGGG
>CAZRKY010000047.1:7551-15989 GCA_964600375.1 uncultured Caulobacteraceae bacterium
CCGGTCATGGCCGCGGACGCTGTCGGCATGGTGGCGGCCCCGCGCCCGGAGGCTTCGGCCGACGAAGCCGCGGTCACCGGCGTCCGGGCCGGGCGCGCCGAAGCGCGGACCTCGTCCATCGCCATCCAGGTCAGCGACTGGAACCCGGATCGGCCCTACCTGAAAGCGCTGGAGGCGGCCCCCGCCGCCGATTTCTGGACTGTTTTCCGCGCCCAGGAGAAGGAGCACGGCGCCGTGCCGGCCTTCTACCTCGACGTGGCCGAATGGCTGTTCCGCAAGGGTCGGGTCGAAGACGCGCGCCGCGTGGTGGCCAACGCCATCGAGCTGCCGGTGGCCGACACCACCACCCTGACCATCCTGGCCGACCGCCTGATGCGCTACGGCGACGCCGACCGGGCGATCTGGGTCTACGAGAAGATTCTCTACCTCGAACCCGATCGGCCCCAGCCGCGCCGCAACCTGGCCCTGGCCCTGATCGCCCGGGCCGAACGCGCCGAGCGCAACGCCGCGCGGCCGCCGCACCCGCCCAAGGCCGACTACGACCGGGCCCTGGACCTGCTCACCGAGGTGATCATGCGGCCGTGGGCCTCGGCCTATGACGGCATCGAGATGATCTCGTTGATGGAGGCCAACCGCATCATCCCGCGCGTCCGCGCCAAGGGTGGGAAGGTCGAGCTGGACCCGCGCCTGATCGCGCTGCTCGACACCGACCTGCGCATCCTCCTGGAGTGGAACACCGACCACACCGACATGGACCTGTGGGTCGACGAGCCGTCGGGCGAGCGGGCCATCTACAGCCACCCGCGCACGGTCATCGGGGGGCGCCTGTCCAACGACATGACCCAGGGCTACGGGCCGGAGGAATACCTGCTGCGGCGGGCGATGAACGGGACCTACGAGATCCGCGCCAACGTCTTCGCCGCCGATCGCCTGAACCCCAATGGCTCGACCACCATCCGGGCGCGGATCTTCCGCAACTGGGGCCGGCCGGACCAGGAGGAGCAGGTGCTCGAGATCGACCTGAAGAAGGACGAGAAGGGCACGCAGCTGGTCGGCAAGATCACCGTCGAACCGGTGCGCGGTCCACGGCGGCGGTAGACCCTACCAAGACAGCCGAAGGCCCGCCCTGAAGGTCCGGGGCGGGCCGAAGCCTTCAGTCCCATCGGCGGTCTCGCTGACCTCGACGTTGGCGCTCAACAGGTTGTTGGCGGCGATCCAGATTCCGGCGCGGTCCGTTAGTCGCCAGTCGGCCCGGACATCCAGGGTGAGCGCCTGACCCAGCACCCGGCTGTTCAGGTCGTCCTCGAAACGCGGCCCCTCCCAGCGGACGTCGGCCGCCAGCTTCAGCCGCTCCATAGCCTGCCAGTCGATCCCGCCGACCACGGTCCAGCGGGGCGCCTGGGCCGGCCGCAGCCCGGTCAGCTGGGGCGCCGCGGCACCGCCGTCCACCCGGGCCTCGGTGAAATCGAACGCCAGGCGCAGCGCCAGGTCCTCGCCGATCTCCCGCGCGACGCTGGCCTCCAGCCCGGCCGCCTCGATGGTCCCGGCGTTCTGGCGCTCGCGCAGCACCCCGCCGGCGGGCACGAAACCGGCGCGGGGGAATACGCCGGGCCCCACGCCGATGGTCACATTGGTCACCGCGTCGTCGATTCGGTTCCAGAACACCGTCGCCTCGAACCGCCAGTTCTCCGCTCCCGCCTGCAGCCCGGTCTCGACGCCGTAGAGTCGCTCGGGCTCCAGCGCCGCATTGGCTTCGGTGATGTCGTTGCCGACCCGGAAGGGGCGGTGAAGTTCGTTAAGCGTCGGCGGCCGGAAACCGGAGTAGGCCGCCGCGCGCCAGGCGACGCCGCCGCTGAATTCGCGCCGCAGGCCCAGCCGGCCGGACGCCACCACCCCGTCGCGGTCGGCGGGTCGTTCCTCCAGCGCCACCGCCCCGGTCCCCCGGTCGCGCTCTAGGCGCAGGCCCTCGCTGGTGGTCCAGCGGTCCAGCCGTGCGCCGCCGGTCACCAGCCAGTCGCCCCGCGGCCGCCAGGCGCCCTCGGCATAGGCGCCGGCCACTGAGGTCCGGCCCCCGGCCCGGCGGTCGCGGGTGAAGGCGCCGGCGAGGTATCGGAACAGCTCGCGCTCCTCGCCGTCGTTGAAGCGGGCGTCGGCGCCGACCTCCCAGTCCCAGTCCGCGCCCGCGCGTCGCAGCGCGGCGTTCACGCCCCAGCCGGTCGCCGGGGTGGAAAACTGGTCATTGGCCGGGGTGGTCCCGACCCGCCCCGGCGCCACGGCCACCGAGGTGTTGGAGAAGTCGCTCTCGCGCACCCAGGCCTGGAGCCGCCAGCCCAGGCGGTCGTCGTCCGGCTGGCGCGCCGCCGCCACGCTGGCCGACCAGCCCGACGCCTCGGCCCGCGCACCCGCCAGCCCCGCGCCGCGCCCCTCCTCGTAGCCGCCCAGACGCAGCGACAGGTCGGCGGCCCCGGCCGGCAGGTCGAGACGCACCGAGGCGGCGTTGGCTTCCAGATCCAGCGGCGTATCAGCGGCGCCTGCGTCGGGGCCGCGCACGGGGATGTAGCCATCGCTCTGGTCATGGACCGCGCTGGCGAAAATCCGGGCCGACCCGGCGGAGACCGTGCCCGCGCCGGCAGCGCGGAACCCGCCGTCTTCGGCGCCCGAAATCTCGAACGCCCCACCGGCTCCGCGCTCGGCCAGCTCGATCACCCCGGTCAGGGCGCCGGCGCCGTAGGGGCCCGCGCCCGCGCCGCGCACCACCTGCACGCCCGCGAGGGCTTCCGGCGGGACCTGCGACCAGATCACCCAGCCGCCGAAGGGATCGTTCAGCGGCGCCCCGTCCAGCAGCACCAGGGTTCGGCCTGCCCCTGACGGCGCGATGGCGCGCAGGCTGATGCCCTGGGTGGTCGGGTTTGCGGCGAGCGACGAGGTGCGTCTAAACAGCGAGACGCCAGGGACAGCGGTCAGGGCCTCATCAAGGCGAGTCGCCTCGGCCAGCGCCTCGCGATCGATCAGGGTGACGGAGAAGGCGCCGTCGGCCGGGCGCGGCGGCAGGCGCGCGGCGGTGACCACGACCTCTTCCACGGTGCCGATGGGCTGCGGTGGCGGAACGGCGTCAGGCATGGCTGGCGGCTCCCCTCCCGGCTTGGCGCCAGCGTAGCGGCTCAGGGGGTCAGGGCGCCAGTCGGGTCATCGAGTCTGCGCCAACTCTCCACCAGCGCTGCACGCACGGCGGCCGCCTCGGCCAGGGCCTGCGGGAACACCGCCTCCAGCGCCAGGAACCGGCCGATCATGGCTTCTGCGTCCCCGGCCTGCATTGCGATCGCCGCGAGGCTTGCGGCCAGCGGGTCGACGATCGGCACGCCCGCGCGCGTACGCTCCACCACGAACCGCATCCAGGCCGCCAACGGCAGGCACAGGCGATCGACCGGGCGACCGGCGGCGATCGCGTCCGCCAGAGTCCCGAGCAGGCGGATTGGCAGTTTCTGCGAGCCGTCCCAGGCGATCTGGCTGAGCGCGTGCGCGATGCCGGGATTTCGGAACCGCTCAAGGATGGCGGCGATGTAGGCGCCGGTCGGCGGCCCGCCGGGCCCGAGGCTCGGCGCGATGTCCTGGGCCATCAGTCGCTCGACGAAGGCAGCGAGCTCGGCGTCGGCCATGGCCTGGGCGACCGTGTCGTGACCGCGCAGCAGGCCGATGTAGGCGAGGCTGGAATGGGGCCCGTTCAGCAGCCGCAACTTGGCGGCCTCCCAGGGTCGCACGTCCGGCGTGATCTCGACCCCGGCCGCGGCCCAGTCGGGCGGGGCGTCATCGGCGTGCTGTTCGATCACCCATTGCACGAAGGGCTCGCGCTGCACCGGCCAGGCGTCGAGCTGTCCAAGCCCGAGAGCGACCTGTGCGCGCAGGGCGTCGTCGGTGGCGGGCGTGATGGAGTCGACCATGGTGCGCGGGAAGGCGGCCGTCCCGATCCAGTCCGCCAGACCCGGATCCCGGCGCCGCGCCAGCGCCACGACCGCGGCCTTTAGCAGCGCGCCATTGTCCGGGAGGTTGTCGCAGCTGAGGACGACGGGCGGCGGCAGGTCCGCCGCGCGCCGCCGACGCAGGCCCTCGACCAGCCAGCCGATGACGCTGACCGGGCGGGCCGGATCGGCGAGGTCGGCGGCGACGTCGGGGTGGCTGAAATCCAGCGCCCGGTCGGACCCGAGGCAATAGCCCTTTTCGGTCACGGTCAGGCTGACGATCCGCAGCGCGGGGTCGGTGAAGCGGGCGAACACCGCCTCCGGATCGACGGGCCCCACCAACACCTGCTTCAGGGCCCCGATCACCCGCAGCTTCGTCTCTGGCCCCAGTTCCGCCAAGGTGTAGAGGCCGTCCTGCGGCGACAGCGCCTCGGCTACGTCCGGGCTCTTCAGCGACACCGCGCAGACGCCCCAGCGTGGATCGGTCTCGCC
This sequence comes from uncultured Caulobacteraceae bacterium, assembly GCA_964600375.1. Lineage (GTDB taxonomy): Bacteria > Pseudomonadota > Alphaproteobacteria > Caulobacterales > Caulobacteraceae > JAEZEZ01. Next base: position 12,000 of record CAZRKY010000047.1, read on the forward strand.
CAGGCGGTCGAAGACGAAGGCCTGGTGGACGCGGAAGAAGGCGCCGGGGCCGAAGTGAAGCACGCCCATGGCCAGCGCGGCCCGATCGTAGGCCGGTCTCGCCACCGCCCCCGGCAGGGCGCCGAGCGTCGCGTTGGACAGCCTCACAGGGTCACGCCCCGCTTCCAGATGGCGATCTCGCGCTCGCCGTTCCGTTCGGCCCGCACCGGCGCGCCGGACGCCGTGGCCAGCACCAGCGCCATCAGGCGGTCGGCGGCGGCGTCCAGCGGCTCCCCGTCCAGCACCGTCCCGGCGTCGAAATCGATCCAGTTGGGTTTGCGGGCGGACAGCGGGCTGTTGGATGCGATCTTCAGGGTCGGCGCCGGAAAGCCCAGCGGCGTGCCGCGTCCCGTGGTGAACAGCACCACCGTCGCGCCCGCCGCCACGAGCGCTGTGGAGGACACCGCGTCATTGCCGGGCGCCTCCAGCACCGCCAGCCCCGGCTTCGACGCGCGGCCGCCAAAGGCCAGGACCTCGGTCACTGGCGCATGGCCGCCTTTCTGCACGGCGCCGAGCGACTTCTCTTCAAGCGTGGTGATGCCGCCCTCGATGTTGCCGGGCGACGGGTTCTCCGAGACCGGCTCGCCGTGGCTGGTGAAGTACTGCTTGAAACCGTTGACCAGCGCGCCCAGGGCGTCGAAGGCCTCTTGATCGGCGCAGCGGGCCATCAGCAGCTGCTCGGCCCCGAAGATCTCGGGAATCTCGGTCAGGATTGGCGTGCCGCCCGCCTGCGACACCCGGTCGGCGATCCGGCCGACCAGCGGATTGGCGGAAAGCCCGCTGAAGCCGTCCGACCCGCCGCACTTCACTCCGATGACCAGGTCCGACAGGGCGCAGGGTTCGCGGCGGTCCTTCGCTGCGATCGCCACCAGTTCGGCGATGGCGGCCAGCGCCGCTTCCTGCTCGTCGTCGGCATCCTGCGTCGAAAACGCCCGCACCCGTTCGCGCTCCCGGCCGGGCATGGCGGCCAGCAGGGCGGCCAGCTGGTTGGATTCGCAGCCCAGTCCCAGGATCAGAACCCCGCCGGCGTTGGGATGGCTGGCCAGCGCCGCCAGCACCGCGCGCGTCCCGTCCAGGTCGTCGCCCAGCTGGGAACAGCCGAAGGGATGGGGGAAGGCGAACACCCCGTCGACCCGCCCCGCGTGCAGCCGATTGGCCTCTTCCGCCACCCGCCGCGCTGTGTTGGCGACGCAGCCGACGGTGCACAGCACCCAGATCTCGTTACGCGTCCCCACCCGGCCGTCGGCGCGGCGGTAGCCCTCGAAGGCCGGCGCCGCCTGATCGTCGCGAACGGGCGCCGCGGTCCAGGTCGCCGGCGGCGCGTAGGCGCCGGCGTTGGCCAGGGCGGTTTTCAGGTTGTGGATGTGGACGTGGTCGCCGGGGGCGATGTCCTGCGTCGCCACGCCGATCGGGAACCCGAATTTCAGGACCGGCGCTCCGGCCGCCACCGATTTCAGCGCGATCTTGTGACCGCGCCCGATCGCGGCCCGGGCGCTCACCCTGGCGGCGCCAGCGCCGACGCTGTCGCCCTTCGCAATATCCTGGAGCGCCACGGCCACGTCATCTGCGGGATCGATCCGGTGCGCGCGGGCAGCACCTGCATCGACGGTGTTCTTCACGGCGTCCATGGCTCATGGTAACCGGTGTCATTCGCGCATGGAAGCGGGGAGGATCGTCGCATGGCCCGGCCGCTGCAGCTCCACGAGGACCGGCTGTTCCCGCCTGACACGTCGGTGCGCGCCATCGCGCGGGAACTGTACGGCGAGGTTCGCGCCCTGCCGATCATCAGCCCCCACGGCCATACCGACCCGACCTGGTTCGCGTACAACGAGGCCTTCGGCAATCCGTGCGAGCTGCTGCTCGCGCCGGACCACTACCTGTTCCGCATGCTCCACAGCCAGGGCATCGACCTGGCGAAGCTGGGGGTCGCCTCCCGCACCGGACCCTCGTCCGCCGACTCCCGAGAGGCCTGGCGTCTGCTGGCCGCCAACTTCCGCCTGTTCCGGGGCACGCCCTCCTGGGTCTGGCTCAACCACGTCTTTTCAGAGGTCTTTGGCCTCGAGGTCGCCTTCGACGCCGCGACCGCCGACCACTACTACGATCATATCGACGCGGCCCTGAAGACCGACGCCTTCCGGCCAAGGGCCCTGTTCGACCGCTTCAACATCGAGCTGCTGGCCACCACCGAGGGGCCGCACGAAACCCTCGAACACCACCAGGCGATCAGGGCAAGCGGCTGGTCCGGCAGGGTCGTCACCTCCTACCGTCCCGACGCCGTCATCGACTGCGAACACGAGGCCTTTCCCGACGCGCTGGCGGCCTTTGCAGACCTGACCGGCCAGGACGTTCACGACTGGCGCGGCTACCTCGACGCCCACCGCATCCGCCGCGAGGCCTTCAAGGCCGTGGGCGGCACCTCAACGGACCACGGCCATCCCACCGCGCGCACCGCCGACCTGTCGCCGCCGGCGGCCGAGGCCCTGTTCCGCAAGGTAGTCGCGGGCCAGGCGGCGCCGGCCGAGGCCGAGCTGTTCCGCGCCCAGATGCTGACCGAGATGGCGGCCATGAGCCTGGACGACGGCCTGGTCATGCAGATCCATCCCGGATCGTTCCGCAATCATAACGCCCTCCTCTTCGCCGACTACGGCCGCGACAAGGGCGCCGACATTCCCGAGACCACCGAATACGTTCGCGCGCTCAAGCCACTTCTGGATCGGTTCGGCAACGATCCACGGCTGGCGGTGATCGTCTTCACGCTCGACGAGACCGCCTATGCCCGCGAACTGGCGCCGCTGGCGGGCCATTACCCGTGCCTGAAACTCGGCCCTGCCTGGTGGTTCCACGACAGCCCCGAGGGCATGCGCCGGTTCCGCGAACAGACCACCGAGACGGCCGGTTTCTACAACACCGTCGGCTTCAACGACGACACTCGCGCCTTCCTCTCCATCCCCGCCCGTCACGATGTCGCCCGCCGCGTCGACTGCGCCTTCCTGGCCCGGTTGGTCGCCGAGCACCGCCTGGAGATCGAAGAGGCTCGCGAGACCGCCATGGATCTGGCGTATCGCCTGCCGAAGGCGGCCTACCGGCTGCACTGAACGCACAAAGGCCGGTCCACCTTGCAATGGACCGGCCCCCGGGGCCTGGACGCGCCAGGTCCTAGAAGCGGTATGCCAGCGTCAGCCGGAAGCTGTGCAGCTCGATGTCTTCCTGGCTGCGGCGGAAATCGGTGCCTGCGGCGTTCACCAGGATGAAGGGGTTGGTGACGGGCGCGGGGCCCTGGGCGCGGACGCGATAATCGCTGTCGTCGAGGTTGGTGTAGAGATACTCGGCGCCGACGCTCCAGTTGGAGTCGCCAAGGCGCATCTCGGCCCCGCCGCCCAACTGGTAACCGTCCGGGTCGTCGCCTTCGCTTTCCACGAACGTGTTCACTCCGTTAGTGGTGGTGAAGCTGTGGTCCACGTCGCCCATGGCGTAGCCGCCGGTGACGTACCCCAGGACGTCGCCCCAGGCGTAACCGACCCGCCCCCGCAGGGCGTACACCGCGTTCAGTTCGCGGGACACGGTGTAGGACGCGGGCGTGGTGCTGAAGGCCGACACGCTGTCGTCCAGATTGACGAAATCGGCCTCGCCCACGACGCCGAAGACCCACGAGCCCATTTGCCAGTCGTAGCCGGCGCGCAGGCCGCCGTCGAAGCCGCTGTCGTCGTCGTCCGCACATCCGCCGCCGGGGGCGTTCGTGTTCGCGGCGCCGTCGCAGAAGCCGGGCGAGAAGGCGTTGGCGGGGGCGGTGGTGTTCACCGTGTCGCCGAACGTGCCGTCGAGGTTGGTGTCGAACCGGATGGTTTCGCTCGAGTCCGAATCCTGGCTGACGTAGCCGGCGGAGACGCCGACGTAGGGGCCGGACCAATCCTGGGCGTGGGCTGTGCCGGCGAGCGTCAGAAGCAGGGCCGC
>CAZRKY010000048.1:0-15921 GCA_964600375.1 uncultured Caulobacteraceae bacterium
AGGAGCGCGCCGCCGAGCGCGCCCAGCGCGAGACCGACCGCGCCGAAGCCGAAGCCGCCGCCAAGGCCGCCCCGCCCGCCCCGGAGCCTGAAGTGGTCGAGGATGCGCCGGTCGAGGCTGCCGCCGAGGAAGCCGCTCCCGAAGCCGCCGCTGAAGAGGCCCCCGCTGAAGAGGCCGCTCCCGTAGAGGCTGCAGCCGAGGAAGCCGCTCCGGAAGCCGCCGCCGAGGAGGCCCCGGCCGCCGAAGCCGCCGCCGAAGAAGAGCCCACGGCCTAAGGTTCGCTACGCCCCCTCTCCCCTTGCGGGAGAGGGTGGCCCGGCTTGCCGGGTCGGGTGAGGGGTGCAACCGCCGCCTTTCCCCGAGCGTCGCGCCGACACCCCTGATTCGGGTCTCTGCGAGACCCACCTTCTCCCGCAGGGGGAGAAGGCTCGGAGGCGCCGATGACCACCCCCACCCTCCTCGAAATCGCCCGTGTCGCCGGCTCGTTCGGCGTGCGCGGGGAGGTGCGGGTGACGGCCTATTCCGACGACCCGCTGGCGCTGAAAAGGTACAGCCCGCTGCTGCGGCAGGATGGCGGCGTCGCCCTGACGCTGACCGCCGCGCGGCTGCACAAGGGCGGCCTCGTCGTGCGGGCGAAGGAGGTCGAGAGCAAGGAGCAGGCGGACCTGCTGCGGGGCCTGCGCCTCTACGTCCCCCGCTCGGCCCTGCCGCCGCCCGACGAGGACGAATTCTACCTGGCCGACCTGATCGGCCTGGAGGCCCGCGCGCCGGACGGCGCGGTGCTGGGCAGGGTGAAGGCGGTGCAGGACTTCGGCGCCGGCGACATCCTGGAGATCCAGCCGCCCACCGGCGCCAGCTGGTACCTGCCCTTCACCCGGGAAGCCGCGCCGGAGCTGCACATCGCCGACGGCTGGCTCCTGGTCGTGCGCCCGGTCGAGGTGCAGGCGGACGGGGAAGAGGCGGAATAGGCATCTTCTCTCCTTGAGGGAGAAGACTTTCCGCGCACGAAGGCGCGCAGCGGCTTCGTCCTTCGCGCGGCAAGATGAGGGGTCGCGCCCGCGCCTGCCGGCATCATGTGACCCCCCATCCCCCACTCAAGGAGCGGTTCGCTGCGCGAGCCCGCTGCGTGGGCTCCCCCTTCCCCCTCAAGGGGGGAAGACATCAGTCGCGCAGGACGCCGTCGGCGGTGATCTCGACCCAGGGGTGCTTGCGGCTCTCGAACACCGAATATTCCGGCGGCGGGAAATCCGGGTCGGCGAAGGCGCCCATGGGGACCGCGGTCATGCCGGGCATGCGGTCGATCTCGTAGTGCACCCCGCCGCCGCAGACGGGGCAGAAGCTGAAGGTGGCCGTCCCGCCGGACTCGCCCACCGTCGACCACGCCGTCGACCGGCCGGTGATGACCACGCGGTCGTTGGGCCAGCGCGCCTGGGCCGAGAAGGCCGAGCCCGATCGCCGCTTGCACTCCAGGCAGTGGCAGACGGAAATCCGCACCGGCGCGCCGGTGCAGGTGATGCTGAGCTGGCCGCAGCGGCAGGAGGCGGTGCGGGTCTTGTCGAGGTCTGACATGGCTTCAGCCTAATCCCCGTGCAGGCGCCCCGTCGAGGCTTCACAGCCGGAGCGGCGCACCGTCTAATCGGCGGGCAGATCCCGGGGGACGCCATGCACAGCGACGACGCCACGGCCGGCGCCGACCAGCCGACCGCCAACGCCCAACTGCGCGGCGGGGTGCGGCTGGCGCTGGGCCTGGTGCAGGGGCTGGCGCTCTGGCTGCTGCACATCGCCCAGGAGGCCCACGCCTGGCCCTCGACCGTGCCGGCCCTGTTCTCGCCGCTGGTGCTGATCTGGCTGTTCGCGCCGCTGATCCTGATCCAGGGGCTGGGGCGGCTGCACGCCCGGGCGCTGGCGCTGTGGACCCTGGGGGCCGGCGCGGTACTGGCGGCCCTGGGGGTGCATGACGCCCTGCGCACGGTGGTCGAGGCCGGAGGGCAGTCCGGGCCGTTCAACTCGCCGCTGGTCCCGCTCTGTGTCGTGGGTCTGTTCATCGCCCACAGCCTGGTCAGCGCCGCCGACCATGACGGCCGGCCCGTCGGCCTCTACCCCAGCCACTTCGAACTGGCCTGGAAGCACGGGCTGCAGTCGGCGCTGGGGGTGCTGTTCGTGGGCGTGTTCTGGGCCCTGCTGATGCTGGGCGCGGCGCTGTTCCGGGTGATCGGCATCGAGGCCTTCTCCAAGCTGCTGGAGCAGGACTGGTTCTACATCCCCGCCACCACCGTAGCCCTGGCCGCCGCCCTGCACCTGACCGACGTGCGGGTGGGGCTGATCCGCGGCGTGCGGACCGTGGCGCTGACCCTGCTGTCCTGGCTGACGCCGATGATGGCCCTGATCGCGGTGGGCTTCCTGGCCGCCCTGCCGGTCACCGGCCTGGGGCCGCTGTTCGAGACCCGCGCGGCAACCGCCATCCTGCTGTCGGCCGCCGCGGTGCTGATCGTGCTGATCAACACCATCTATCAGGACGGCGACCCCGACGGGGCCTCGCCGCCGCCCGTGGCGCTGCGCTGGACCGCGCGCGCCGCCGCCCTGACCCTGGCGCCCATCACCGCCATCGCCGGCTATGCGCTCGCGCTGCGCATCGGCCAGTACGGCCTGACGCCCGAGCGCATCATCGCCGCCGCCTTCGTCGCGCTCGCGACGGTCTACGCCGTGGGCTACGCGGTCGCGGCGCTGCTGCCCAACAGGACCCCCGCCGGCTTCATGAAGCCGCTGGAGCCGACCAATGTCGCCGGCGCCTATGCCGCGCTCGCCCTGCTGCTGGCCCTGCTCAGCCCCGTCGCCGACCCGGCGCGGCTGTCGGTGGACGACCAGCTGGCGCGGCTGAAGGCCGGGACGGTGACCGCCGAGACCCTCGACTACCGCTTCCTGCGCCAGGGCGCCGCCCGCTACGGCCGCGACGCGCTGGAAGGGCTCAAGCGCCACGCTGATCCCGTGATCCGCGAGAAGGCCGCCGCCGCCCTGGCCGACGATTTCTCAGGCTCGCGTTTTGATCCGCCCCGGCCCCCTGTGCGGCGCCTCACCGCCGCCGACATCAAGGTCGCCAATCCCGGCAAGACCCTGCCCGCCGCCTTCCTGGCCCAGGACTGGAGCAACGACGCCGCCCTGCCCGACTGCGACGCCGGCAAGGGCGAGGCCAACGACTGCCGCGCCATCCTCGCCGACTTCGATCGCGACGGGGCCGAGGACATCCTGATCGTCCACGGCGCCCAGAGCGGCCTCTACCGCTTCGGCGAGGGTCGTTGGCGGCGCGTGGCCGGGATGGACCGGCCCTGTAACGGAGCGGACAAGGCGTTCGACGAGGGCCGCTGGCGGGTGATCGAACCGGCGCTGCGCGACCTGGAGGTCGACGGCCGCCGCCTGCAGCTGACGCCCGAGCCGCGCGGCTGCTGGAACGTCCCCTCGCCGCTGTTCGCCCCGCCCCGCTAGGCCCGCCCATGTCCATGCCCTCAGCGCCCGTCGTCTGGCCGCCCGACCCCGAGCGGGTGGAGGCCATCTTCGCGCGGCTGGCGGGCGTCATGCCGGACCCGAAGACCGAGCTGAACTACGGCAACCCCTACACCTTCGTGGTCGCCGTCGCCCTCTCGGCCCAGGCCACCGACGTGGCGGTCAACAAGGCGACCGAGGCCCTGTTCAAGGTCGCCGACACGCCTTCGAAGATGCTGGCGCTCGGGGAAGAGGGGCTGATCCCCTACATCCAGTCGATCGGGCTCTACCGGACCAAGGCGAAGAACGTCATCCGCGCCGCCGAGATCCTGCAGTCGCAGTACGGCGGCGAGGTCCCCCTGACCCGCGAGGCGCTGCAGTCCCTGCCCGGCGTAGGGCGCAAGACGGCCTCGGTGGTGCTGAACGAGCTAGGGATCGAACCGGCCATTGCGGTCGACACCCACGTCTTCCGCGTCTCCCACCGCCTGGGCCTGGCCAATGCCTCGACGCCCGACAAGGTCGAGGCCCAGCTGTTCGGGGTGGTCCCCGAGTTCTACCTGCCCAAGGCCCACCACTGGCTGATCCTGCACGGCCGCTACACCTGCAAGGCCCAGCGGCCGCTGTGCGAGGGTTGCGCGATCGCCGACCTGTGCCCCTCGCGGCGGTTCTATGGGGAGGCGCCTAAATCCCCCTCCATTGGAGGGGGTGGATCGCGGCGCAGCCGCGAGACGGGCGGTGGCCCGGCGAAGCCGGGTCGGGATAACCCCGGCCGAAATTCATCCTGCAGCGTCAGCGCACCGACCGCGCTGACGCGCGGCCACCACCGTCTCGGCGCTGCGCGCCGAGCCACCTCCTCCATTGGAGGAGGAATTGAGATGGGCGACGCGCTCAGCGGTTCGAGCCTGGAGCAGACGGTGAACGCCGTCCATGTTCTGCAACACATCGCGTGCCGGAATACGGAGGGTCTCGATTCCGCAGAGTCGCATCCATGCGTCGCGATCGGCGTCCCGGCGCGGGCGGTCTCCAAAGCCGTGAATATCGCCATCGACCTCCACCGCGAGCTTCGCCGCCTCACAATAGAAATCCAGAACGTAGCGGCCCTTTGGATGCTGCCTGCGGAACATCAGGCCATTCATCTTGTGGCCCCGTAGGGTCTGCCAAAGGATCACCTCCGGCAGGGTCATCGTCACCCGAAGCTTGCGGGCCCGCTTCAATGTGCGCTTGGGTGCGTCCATGAGAACATTTTGAGAACATTGGTCGCGAAACGCAACTCGAAATCCCCCTCCGGTGGAGGGGGTGGATCGCGGCGCAGCCGCGAGACGGGCGGTGGCCCGGCGAAGCCGAGTCGGGATAACCCCGGCCGAAAGTCATCCTGAAGCGTCAGCGCACCGACCGCGCTGACGCGCGGCCACCACCGTCTCGTCGCTGCGCGCCGAGCCACCTCCTCCATTGGAGGAGGATTTAGCCCTCGGCGGCGGCGCGGACGGCGCGGGCGAAGCGGGGGGCGGCTTGGGGGTCCCAGCCGAGGTAGAGGTCGGGTTCGACCAGCTCCAGCTCCATCAGCTGCGGCCGGCCGCCGGCGTCGCGCACCAGATCGACGCGGGCGTAGAGCAGCGGCTCCTCCACCGCCTGCAGGATGCGGGCGGCGGCGGCCAGGACGTCGGGCTCGGGCCGGTAGTCGCTGACGTGGCCGCCCCAGTCGGGCTGGGTGCGGAAATCCCCGGCGGCGGCGACCTTGCGCACCCCGTGGCTGAATTCACCGTTGAAGTAGAGCAGGGACAGTTCGCCATCGCCGCCGACCTGGTCGAGGAAGGGCTGGATCATGGCCGGTCCCAGCGGGCCTTCGGCGAGGTCACCGCCCGGGCGGATGCGCAGGGTCTTGTAGGCCCCGGCCGAGACCTGCGGCTTGATGATCAGCGCATCGGTCCCGAAGGCCTCCGCCGCCCGGTCGAGATCGGCGGGCTGCAGGTCGTCGACGAACAGGGTCGGGATGACCGGCGCGTCCGACCGCGCCAGGCGCTCGAGATAGCGCTTGTCGGAGTTCCAGCGCAGCACCGAAACCGGATTGAGCACGCGCACGCCCTCCAGGTCCCAGGCGTCGAGCATGGTCAGCCACTGGGCGTGGTCGCGGTGATAGCCCCAGGCGACCAGCGGCATGACCAGGTCGAACTCGCCCAGCTCGGCGGGGTCCTCGATCCAGGAGCGGGTGTGGACGCTGACGCCCTCCTCCGCCAGGGCGGCGGCCATCAGGTCGCGCACCCGGGGCCAGCGGCTGGTGAAGGACTCGTCGGCGGGATTGGGGGAGAGGAAGGCGACGGAGAGGCTCATGTCCCGGAGGTAGCACGGGAATCACCGGTCGATAATCGGCGGGTCCGGGCGTGCAGACGTTCAGGCGGATTAGGCAAGGATCCTTCTCCCCTTGCGGGAGAAAGTGGTCGCGGAAGCGACCGGATGAGGGGTGACGGCGCTGCCGAACGATCTTCTTGCTTTGTTCTTGCTCGTAGGCGATCCTCCCCTCATGGACACTCGGGAAGCCCGCATCACCCCCCGTGCGCGCGCCTGGCGCAAGGCGCCGACCCTTGTGGAGGGACACCTCTGGAAGATCTTGCGGAGTCGCCGTCTCGATGGCCTGACGTTCCGCCGCCAGGTCCGAATTGGCGCCTACATCGCAGACTTCGTGGCCTATGGGCCAAAGCTGGTGGTGGAGGTCGATGGAGGCGTCCACCGGTTTCGCGAGGAAGCGGATCGCGAGCGCGACGCCTGGTTGACCAGTCAGGGATTCACGGTCCTGCGCTTTGCGAACGAGGTCGTCCTATCGTCTCCGAGTACGGTCTTTGCGGCGATCGCAGCAGCGACCCAGGAAGAGTCGCGCTCACACCCCTCATCCGGTCGCTGACGCGACCACCTTCTCCCTCAAGGGGAGAAGGAAAAATCCTAGCGCCCGCGCGCTTCGGCCACGCAGGCGTCCACGGGCGGGGTGGCGGCGCCACGCTTGAGCGGGCCGGCGGAGGCGCCCTTGACCCTGAGCGCCCCGGCGGCGTCGCGGGCCAGGAAAACGTGCAGGGCGCAGGAACGCAGGCGGTAGGTCCACAGCGCCCCCTGCCCCTCGTTGCGCGCCAGCGAGGGCTGGCCGATGGCGGCCTTCAGGCGGGTTTCGTCCAGGCCGACCATGGCGGCGGCGGTGGTGATGGCGGTCTGGCCCTGCAGGCCGGGGCCGTCGCTGCGCGTGCGGTCGGTGCTGCTGGAGAGTTCGGACGGCGGCACCACCACCACCGACCCGGAGCCCGGCCATAGCCGCCGGCGCGGCGGCTTGGGCGGCTTGGGCGGTTTCGGCGCGTCGGTGGAGGCCGTGTCCGTGGACGGGCGGTCCGGCCGGGCCCGGTCGCGCGGACCCGACGGCGGCTGCGACTGCTGCTGGGCGAACGCCGGATCGGGGCCTGACGCGGCGGCGATCAGGACGACCAGTCCAAGGGCGGAGAGCGCGCGTCTCATGCGCCAAGCGGTAAGCCTGGCTGAGCCGTGGCGCAAGCGTGCGTTGCGCCGCACCCTGCGGTGGGCTACGCGGCGGGACCAACCGGAGACCGAGCCCCATGGCCCATACCTACGACGTCGCCGCCATCGGCAACGCCATCGTCGACGTGATCGCGCCCTCCACGGACGCCTTCCTCGACGCCCAGGGCCTGACCAAGGGCACCATGCACCTGATCGACGGCGCACGCGCCCACCAGCTCTACGAGGCCATGGCGGCCGGGATGGAGGCTTCGGGCGGCTCGGCGGGCAACACCGTGGCGGGCGTCGCCTCGCTGGGCGGGACCGCCGCCTATATCGGCAAGGTGGCGAACGACCAGCTGGGCGAGGTCTTCACCCACGACCTGCGCGCCCAGGGCGTGCATTTCACCACCCCGCCCCTGATCGGCGCCGAGGCCACGGCGCGGTCCCTGATCAACGTCACGCCGGACGGCCAGCGCACCATGTCGACCTTCCTGGGCGTCGCCGGATCGCTGAACGCGGACGACGTGGATGAAGCCCTGATCCGCGAGAGCGCCATCACCTATCTGGAAGGCTATCTGTTCGACCCGCCCCCGGCGCGCCAGGCCTTCGACCGGGCGGCCGACATCGCCCGCTCGGCCGGACGCAAGGTGGCCATCACCCTGTCGGACGTGTTCGTGGTCGAGCGCTGGCGCGGGGACCTGATGGATTTCCTGACCGCCAAGGCCCACCTCGTCTTCGCCAACGAGAATGAACTCAAGGCGCTCTGCGAGACCGACGACATCGACGAGGCCATCGACCGGGTGCGCACCCTGGTGCCGATGGCGGCGGTGACCCGCTCCGAGCACGGCTCGATCGTGCTGGACGGCGGCAAGGTCCATGAGGTCCCCGCCTATCCGGTGGAGGCGGTGGTCGACACCACCGGGGCCGGCGACCAGTACGCGGCGGGCTTCCTGTTCGGCCTGGCCCACGGCAAGGCGCTCGATGACTGCGCGCGGCTGGGGGCGCTGGCCGCGGCGGAGGTGATCACCCACTATGGCCCCCGCCCGCTGGTCAGCCTGCGTGAGCTGGCGGCGGAGAAGGGGCTGATCTGACCAGCCGCCCGCGGCCGTAGCGGCGGACCTTGTCCCCCAACGTTCCGCATCGTACGGGGCGCTATGCGCGATCACCCCAGCACGCCCCTCCAGGGCTACCCCGATGTCGACGATGCGACGATGACCGAACGCGTGTCGGCCTTCCGTCAGGAGATGGCGCGGCGGCGCACGGTGCGGGAGTTCTCCGGGCGGCGGGTTCCGAGACCGGTCGTGGAGGCGGCGCTCCTGACCGCCGGTTCGGCGCCGTCCGGGGCCAACCACCAGCCCTGGTTCTTCACGGTCATCGAAAGCCCGGAGGCGCGCCGGCGCATCCGCGAGGCCGCAGAGGCCGAGGAGCAGGCCTTCTATGCCGAGAAGGCGCCGCAGGAGTGGCTGGACGCCCTGGCCCCGCTCGGCACCGACCCCGACAAGGGCTTCCTCGAGGTCGCTCCGGTGCTGATCGCCATCTTCGGCCAGAAGCGGGGCGGCCCGCAGGCCGGCGATGACCGCAAGAACTACTATGTCGCCGAGAGCGTCGGCATCGCCACGGGGCTGTTGATCGCGGCGCTGCACCGGGCGGGCCTGGCCACCCTCACCCACACGCCGGCTCCGATGAGTTTCCTGAACGAGATCTGCGGCCGACCGGCTTCGGAAAAGCCGTTCCTCCTGCTGGTGGCGGGCCACCCGGCGAGGGACGCGACCGTCCCCCTTGCCGCCCTTGAGAAAAAGCCCCTTGAGGCCATAGCCGCCTGGATCTGATCGCTGGTGATGAAAATGCCGGTGAGGCTAGACTGTCCGGAGCGGCGCCGATCAGGCGCCCGGGGAATTCAATGGCGCTGAACATCATCGGGTCGGGACTCGGCCGCACCGGCACCAAGTCGCTGCAAACGGCGCTCAACATGCTGGGCCTTGGACCCTGCCACCACATGGTGGAGGTGTTCGCCAACCCCGAAAGCGTCCCGCTGTGGATCGCGGCCGGTCAGGGCCGGCCGGACTGGGAGGCGATCTTCAGGGATTACAGATCCGCGGTCGACTACCCCAGCGCCGCCTACTGGCGCGAACTGGCGGCCTTCTATCCCGAAGCCAGGGTGATCCACACCACGCGTGATCCGGACCAGTGGTTCGCCTCGACCCAGTCGACCATCTTCGCGCCCGGCGGCGGCGCCCTGTCCCCGGGAACGATGGAGCCCTTTTTCGAGTCCATCGTCGGCGGCTTTCGCGAGCACATCCACGACCGGGCCTTCATGACCGACTATTTCCGCCGCCACGACGAGGCCGTCCGGCGCGAGATCCCCGCCGAACGGCTGCTGGTCTACCAGGCCGGCCAGGGCTGGGAGCCCCTGTGCGCCTTCCTCGACGTGCCGGTCCCCGCCGAGCCCTACCCGTCGGAGAACAACACCGCCGAGTTCCAGGCGCGCGTCGCGGCGCGGAAGCCGTAGAAGGCGCCCGTGGCCCCGGACCCCTTGCACGCTGAAGTCGTCCTGCCCTGCGCGGACCTGGCCCCGGCGCTGGCCTTCTTCACGAACGAACTCGGGTTCCGCATCGAGACCATCTTCCCAGCCGAAGACCCGCACACGGCGACCCTCTCCGGCCATGGCTTGCGACTGAGGCTGGCGCCCGGCGCCGGGGATCCGGGCCTGATCCGCATCTTCCGGCACGGCGGCAGCAGACCCCTCACCGCGCCGAACGGCACGCGCATCGAATGGGTCGAGCCGAACCCGCCAATCGACCTGTCGCAGTTCGTCCCCGAATTCGTCCTGACCCACGCCGTCGACGGGCCGCCGGCCGGGGCCGGTCGCGCGGGCATGGTCTACCGCGACCTGATCCCCTCGCGGCTGGGGGGACGCTACATCGGCTCCCACATCGCCATACCGGGCGCCGGGCCGGTCGGCGACTGGGTGCATTTCCACAAGGTCGCCTTCCAGATGATCTTCTGCCGCCGGGGTCGCGTGCGCCTGGTCTACGAGGACCAGGGCGAGCCGTTCTGGATGGAGGCGGGCGACTGCGTGCTGCAACCGCCGTGCATCCGCCACCGCGTCCTGGAAAGCGCGGATGACCTCGAGGTCGTCGAGGTCGGCTGCCCGGCGCTGCACGAGACTATCGCCGACCATGAGATGACACTGCCGACGGGGCGGACGCTGCCGGACCGCGACTACGGCGGCCAGCGCTACGGCTTCCACCGGGCCGCCGACGCGCCCTGGGCCGACCATGACGGGACTGGTTTCGAGCGGCAGGAGACCGGCCTGGGCGTCGCCAGCGCTGGAGCGGGCGACGCGCGGGTGCTGCGCCCGGCCGGAGGAGACCGGCTCGAGGCCGGCGCCCACGCCGGTGAGCTGCTGTTCGGCTTTGTGCTGGCGGGGTCAGGCGCGCTGCATTTCCGAGGCGAACACTTGCTCGGCCCCTGCGACGCCTTCGTCATCCCGCCGGGCGAGGCTTGGGCCTTGCAGGCCCTTCCGGACCTGAGGCTGCTCGAGGTCCGTTCATCGCCGGCGGGGCCGGTTTCCTGACCCCTCCGGCGACTTCGGCAGCCTGCTGCTAGTCGAAGATGTCGAAGATCGAGCCGCGGCGCTTGCCGTGGCCATAGCCGCGTTCGCCGCGTTCGCCGTATTCCCCGCGCTCGCCGTGCTCGCCGCCGAAGCCCCACGGCTGGCCCTGGGGCGGATGCTGCGGACGGTGCTGGGGCGGCGGGGCGTAGGGCTGGGCCTGGGGCGGCGGCGCCGAACCGACGGCGTCGGAGGCGGCCGAGGCCATCAGCTTTTCAAGCTCGCCGCGATCCAGCCAGACGCCCCGGCAGGTCGGGCACATGTCGAACTGGACGCCGGCGCGTTCGACGGTCTGCATCGCGCCATTGTCGTTAGGGCACATAAGTAGAGGCATGTTTCGCTCCCGTGGGTGGAAATGCCCGGCGCACGATCGCCGCCGGGTCCGCTCGCGGGCGCCTGCGCGCGCGGGGTCTACCCCCGGACGCGCCCTCGCCGTTGCACCCGGCAATTGGGGTCGAGGTCGGTCTTGCGCAAGGCGACGGTTCAATGAAAGCCCAGCGCCTCCGGCCGCCCCCTGGGTCCGGTCGGCGACGTCAGTCGCGCCGGCGCTTCAGCGCCACATAGAGCGCGCCTTCGCCGCCGTGCCGGCGGGCCGCGTGGCTTACGCCGGCCACCACGTCGCGCAGGTCGCGCGCGGCCAGCCAGTCCTGGGCGTGGCGGCGGATCTGCCCTTCCCCCCCGTAGCCCTTGCCGGTGACCACCAGGACGGCGCGCAGGCCCTGGTCCCAGGACCGGCGCAGAAAGGCCTTCAGCCGGTCCTCGGCGTCCCAGACCCCGAACCCGTGCAGGTCGATGGGATCGCGTTCGCGCGACAGGCGGCGCAGGCGGCGGGGTTCCAGCGCCTCGGGCCCGTGGCGGGGCGTGCGATGGATCGGCCGCGGCGCGGGCGTGTGGCGGACGCCCGCGGCCAGTTGGGCCATGAGGGCGGCCATGTCCTGTTCGGTGGCGGCGGTGCGCTTCGCCCGGGCCGGCGCGGGCGGGGCCTTCGGGGGCGCGACCGGCGGCGGCAGGGCCTCGGCCTTGGCGGGCGCCTTGCCGGGGGACGCTTCGACCGTGCGCGCGACCAGCGCCCACAGGCGCCGTTCCTCTGCGGTCAGGCGCCGTTTCATCGGCTTACTGGGGCGCCAGGGGCAGGTAGAGGCTGACGGTGGTGCCGCGACCGGGAACGGTCTCGATCCGGGCGACGCCGCCGGCGTGGCGGGCGAAACCGAACACCTGGCTGAGGCCCAGGCCTGCGTGCTGGGCCGGCGACTTGGTGGTGAAGAAGACCTCCGGCGCGCGCGCGGCCGTCTCGGCGTTCATGCCCACGCCGGTGTCCATCACGAAGACCCGCGTCCAGGACCCGGCCGGGAGGCCCGGAACCTCTCCCTCGGTCGTCTGGACCTGGTCGGCGCCGACGGTGATGGCTCCGCCGCCGGCGACCGCGTCGGCGGCGTTGGCGACCAGGTTCTTCAGCGCGGCTTCGAACTGGTCGGTGTCGATGCGCACGTCGCCCACCTCGACCGCCAGGTTCAGCGCCAGGGGCGCGCGGCCGGCGGCGCGGGAGAGGGACGGCTCCAGGCTGCGCAGCAGGGTCGCGAGATCGGCGGT
The DNA here is from genome assembly GCA_964600375.1 of uncultured Caulobacteraceae bacterium. Classification (GTDB taxonomy): domain Bacteria; phylum Pseudomonadota; class Alphaproteobacteria; order Caulobacterales; family Caulobacteraceae; genus JAEZEZ01. Next base: position 12,173 of record CAZRKY010000048.1, read on the forward strand.
GTGCAGGTCCTCGGCGCGGGGCTGGGTCAGGGCCAGCAGCTGGCGCGACAGGTGCTCGCCGCGCCGGTTGGCGGCCAGGGCGGCCTCGCCGAGACGGCGGACGCGATCGGGATTGTCGGCCTGAGCCAGCAGGGTTTCCAGCGCCCCTCCGACGACGGCCAGCAGCCGGTCGAAATCCTGGGCCGCGCCGCCGGACAGGCGCCCGGCCGTCTCCAGTCGCTGGGCCTGGGCCAGAAGCTGCTCGGTCTTGCGCCGGGCCTCCTCGCTGGCCTCGAGCGACGCCGTGGCGGCCGCCAGCCTGCTCTCCAGCGTCTGGACGAACTCCTGGTCCTGGTAGCCGGCCACCCGCTCGTCGGTGATGTCGCGGCCGGTGGACAGGGTGGCGATGAACTGATCCTGGGCGTCGCGGGCGACCGCGCCCTTCCAGGCGATCAGGCGGCGCTTGCCGTCGCCGCGGATGATCCAGCTCTCGCCGTCGGGCATCTCGGCCTTGCCCTCGATCACGCGCTTGAGGAAGCGGTGGGCGCCCTCGCGCTCGTCCTCGGGCACGAAGCGTTCGATCCAGTCCTGGCCCACCACCTCGGCGGCGGGCAGGCCCAGGATGGCGGCGCCGGCGTTGTTGAGGTCGCGCACCCGCCCCTCGGCGTCCAGCGCCAGCAGCATGACGCCGGCGAGGTCGAAATAGCGCCGCGCGATGTCGTCGTCCTCGCGCGCGGTGTGGGGTGTCGACAGGCCCTCGGTCTCGACGATGGCGGCGGAGGAGCCGATGACCTCGCCCACCCCGTTCTGGATCGGCATGGCGGTGACGGAGACCAGCATCTTCTTGCGGGTGCCGGGATTGATCATCAGGTGCTGGAAGCCCTTGACCGTCTGGCCGCGCAGGGCGCGGGCGGCGGGCAGCAGCTCGGGCGGGATGACGCGGCCGTCGGGGTAGGTGATGCCCCAGGTGGCGGAGTGGAAGCGCAGGCCGATCAGCTCGGCGTCCTTGCGGCCCAGCAGCTGGTGGGCGGCGCGGTTGGCGAAGACGAAGCGGCCCTGGGCGTCGGTCTCGACCAAGGCGACCGGAATGGCGTTCAGGATGTTCATCAGCCGCCGCTCGGTGCGGTCGACGTGGGTGCCGGCGGTCTCCAGCTCGTCATTGGCCTGCCGCAGGGCGGCCGAGGCGCGCATGAACAGGTAGAAACCAAGGAGGGCGAGCAGGATCGCTGCGACCAGGGATACCCCCAGCGCGATAATCAGGTCCTGCTGGCTGTCGAAGAGCATTCAGAGACAATCCGGGCGGTGAACAGCCGGAACCTGCAAGCCCCGGGCCGTCCTAGCGCATAGCGCAGGATCGCCGGTCGCGCGACAGGGGAAACGCGATCAGGTCGGGCAAAGCGGTCCGACCCTAGTCCTCCGCCAGTACGATCACCCGGTCCTGGGGCTCGTACTGCAGCTCGCCGGCCTTGGGCGGGTTGACCACCACGCCGCCCATGTTGCGGTCGTCGGCGACGCCGTCGCGGACCCGGCGGTAGCCGATGGCGGTCTCGCCCCGCTGCCGGGCGGCTTCGGCGATGGTGTAGAAGTTCACCGGCTTGGACAGGTCCACATAGTCGCCAATGGGGCGCATGTAGATTTCCGAGCCCTCCTCGTCGAGCAGGTCATCGAAGATGGCGGACAGGTATTCGTTCTCGGAGGCCTGGGCGAGCATCAGGCTGACCAGCTTGTTGGACACCACGAAATCGTCGGCCCCGGTGACCTCGGCCAGCTCGCGGTTGCGGATGTCGATCATCTCGGAGACGACGCTGATGTGCTTGCCGCTGACCTCCGAGAGCCGGCGCAGGTGCAGCAGGGTGATCAGGGTGTGGGTGTCGGCGGACTGGGCGTCCAGGTCGTCGGAATTCCCCAGCACCATGATGCTGTCGTAGGAGCCGACGTCGAGCGAATCCAGGGCGCTGGCGTTGGAGGTGTCCAGCACCCGCGCCTCGACCTTCAGGTTCTTCGAGCCCAGCGGCATGGCGGCGATCTGCTCGGCGAAGCCCCTGGTGTCGGCCGCCACGGTCAGGACCGAGCCCGGCTTGACGTAGCGCGACAGCTCAAAGGCGATGATCGGGCCGCGGCTGTTCCAGCCCAGGATCAGGGTGCGCTCGGCCTTGCGCTTGACCGGCTTGGGCTGGCGGATGCGGCTGGCGTCGACCGCGCCCTCCGGCAGCGGAGTGAGGCGGATGGCGTCGTCGTCCTCGGCGATGATGATGGCGCGCGAACCGGCCACGATCACCTCGTCCATGGGCGGATTCATCTTCACCCGGCCGTGCGGGTAACGGATGCCGATGAGCGCGGAATCCTCGTAGCTCATGATGGCGTCGCCGTAGGTCATGCCGGTCAGGTCGGCGAGCTCGGTCGTGTAGATTTCGCAGCCGTCGAAATCGAGCAGCTCGGAATAGACCGCCGACAGACCCATCTGGCGGCTGGACTGGACCACGATGCGGCTGATCAGGTCGTCGGCCAGCACCAGCTGGACCTCGTCGCCGCCCACGATGCGGGCGACCTCGGCGTTGGCGGTGTCGCGCAGCTCGGCGGCGATCTGGTAGCGTTCGGCGCGGCGACGAGGGTCGTTGGTCAGGGCCAGGACGGTCTTGATGACCTCCTTGTCCGGATTGTCCGAGCCCTCCGGCGAGACGACGATGATCGAGCGGCAGGTCTGGGGGTTGACGAGGCCCAGGTCGAACAGGTCGGTCGGGTCGCCGGAACGGCAGATGACCACGGTCTTGCCGGTGTTGCCCACCTTGTCGGCGATCTCGTCCTCCATCTCGACCTTGTCCTTGTTGGCCATGATCACGATGCGCGGCCGCTTGCGGCTGGCGTTGGCGATCACGAGCTCGCGGATGATGTCGAAGATCGAGGGGGACCAGTTGAGGATGATGGTGTGATCGGCCTCGAGCACCCGCGAGCGGCCCTTGCGCAGCTCGTCGAGCTTTGAATCCAGGCCCGAGGAGATGACGCCGATCAGGGCCGAGACGACGAAGATGCCGGCCAGGGTCACCAGCAGCATCGGAATGCGGAAGGACCAGCCCTCGTCGCCGCCCATGGTGCCGGAATCCAGCGTGCGCATGAGCGAGGCCCAGAAGGCTTCCAGGAAGTCGAGGGGCTGCCCGCCGGCCGGCCCGATCCGCAGGATGGCGACGACGCCGCCGATGAAGGCGATGATGACCAGCGACAGCAGCGCCAGCCAGCCGATCAGGGCGATCGGCCCTGCGGCCATCGACTTGTCGAACTCGTAGCGAAGCTTCTCGCCGAGACTGGCGTTCAACGCCGCTTCGCGGGATCCGGTATTCATGGTGTGCGCCCCCCGGCGGCTGATGTCGCGACGCAGCGGTGTCGCTGCCCTCGGCGGCCGGATGAAAACACCAATGCTCGCTGAATCGCCAGCGGCTTTTCACGGCATGGAGAAATCGCCGCGCCCGAAGGCGGCGATCTGGTTCGGATCGGGGGAAAATCGACTGGAGCGGGCGAAGAGATTCGAACTCTCGACCCCAACCTTGGCAAGGTTGTGCTCTACCCCTGAGCTACGCCCGCGTCCGTCGAGGGGCGCTTATAGTCGGGGACGGCGCGGCATCGCAAGCCCCTTCGCGCCATTTGCGACGCCCGAATGAAAGAAAGGCCCGGAGCCTTGCGGCGCCGGGCCTTCCAGATCGTGTTCGGCCGAAGCCGCGGACCCTAGCTGAACAGGAAGTCCGAGGCGTCCACCTGGCCGGAGGTGATGCCGGTCA
>CAZRKY010000049.1:0-15746 GCA_964600375.1 uncultured Caulobacteraceae bacterium
GTCGGTCATGAGCGGGATGTCGCCCATGTAGACGTCCTGCTCCTTGATGTCCTTGACCGAGCGGGCGCCGGTTTCTTCATCGGCTTCGAACACGATCAGGCGCAGCTTCACCTTCAGCGGCGCCGCGTACGTCATGTCGCGCTGGATGCACTCCTCGACGTCGTACTTGGGGTCCTCGAATTCGTACGAGACGTATTCGAGCACGGCGCGTTCGTTGAAGTCCTTGATCGGGAAGACCGACTTGAAGACCGCCTCGATGCCCTCGTCGCGGCGCTGGCCCGGACGGACTTCGCGCTGGAGGAACTGCTCATAGGAGGAGCGTTGAACCTCGATGAGGTTCGGCATCTGGACGGCGTCGGGGATGCGGCCGAAAGATTTCCGGATCCGCTTTTTGCCGGTGAAGGACTGCGCCATGAAATTTCCCTTGGGCGCGGGAGGGAGCCCGCGCGTAAAGTGTCGATGCGTCCACCCTCGAGAGCGCCGAAGCGCCGGACGCAGACATCAAAACCCCTGATTTTTCAGGGGCGTCCCTTCGCACGGGTCTGAGGGTTGACCAGGCCTCGGGACGTTTACGCGCGGCAATACCCGGGCTGTGACGGGCGCACAGGAGGGCGCCTCGAAACGACGGAAATTTCGCGAGACGGGGGAAATAGGCGAATTCCAGGGGAATGGAAAGGGGGGTGCACGGCTGATTTGCAGAAAATCAACCGAAAAATGCACCTTGTCGCTCCAGCCCCTCTCCTGCCCTAGGGCGTGGACGGCTTTTTCGGGGCCCGCGCCGCCGCCTGGGCGTCCAGTTTGCCCCGCAGCCGCCGCCAGAGAATCCACCCTGCCGCGGAGACGACGATGGCCGCCAGCGCGACCAGTCCCAGCCGGTGGCCGTCGCCGGCGAAGCTCAGCCATTCCACGCCCTTGGCCGCCAGGTAGCCCGGGGCCAGCATGACCGGGACCCAGATGACGGCCGAGCCGAAGTTGGCGATCTGGAACTTGCGGCTGTGCATCCCGGTCATTCCGGCGATCAGAGGCACGAAGGCCCGGACCGGGCCCATGAAGCGGCAGATGTAGATGGCCAGGACCCCATAGTCGCGGAAGAACAGCCGCGCCCGGGCCAGCGGGGTGCGATGAGGCTTGAGCAAGGGGTGGCGCCAGGCCTTGGGGCCGAGCCTGCGACCCAGCCAGTAGGACACCGCGTCGCCGAGGGTCGCGCCGGCGATGCACCACAGCACCAGCGGCAAGGGGTCGATCACCCCCGCCCCGGCGAGGCCGCCGGCCGTCACCATCAGCACCGTCGCCGGGAAGAAGGCGCCGATCAGCACCATGGATTCGCCAAAGGTGATCAGCCCCAGAATGGGGCCGGCCCATTGGGCGTTCCGGGCGATGAAGTCGCCCAGATCGGCGAAAAACTGTTCCAGCGGAGTCTCCGGTCGTCGCTTTGGCGCTGGAACAGGGCGTTCACAGCAGTCGGCGGCCAGACCTACATCTGGCGTGTCCGCGTGAGAGTGCAACTTACAAAGGCGCAATCCCGGCGCGGGAGCGCCTGGGCGCTCCAGCCCGGCTGTAGACTTTTTTCCCTTGCCTGTCGTTCAAGGACCAACTGGTTCGTCGTCCAAGCGTTGGACTCGCGAAAGGAGATCACCCATGCCGCGCCTGTTGCCCTTCCTCTGGTACGCCAAGGACGCCGAAGGGGCTGCGAGGTTTTACGCCTCTATCCTTCCGGACTCCCGCGTCGACTCCGTGCATGTCCTGCCCGGCGACAGTCCCTCGGGACCCGAGGGCTCGGTGAACGTGGTCAACTTCACCCTGCTGGGCCGGCCCATGCAGGCGATGACCGCCGGACCGCGCCAGGAGTTCAATGACGCCATCTCCCTGATGATCGAGGTGGACACCCAGGAAGAACTCGACCGCTACTGGAACGCGCTCGGGGAAGGCGGCAGGTTCATCGCCTGCGGCTGGCTGCACGACCGCTACGGCCTGCGCTGGCAGATCACCCCAAGGCAACTGCCCGAGCTCTTGAACAGCGGCGACCACGCCGCCCGACGCCGCACGGCCGAGGCCATGATGGGCATGGTCAAGCTGGACATCGCCGCGCTGCAGGCCGCCCACGCGGGCGCCTAGGGCGGCGTTCAGGCCGCGCGGTCCACCGGGGCCGCCTCGACCTCGAAGGTCTGGGCGATGCATTGGGCCGCGCCGAAGATGGTCATGAAGGCCACCTCGCCCGCGTCCTGTCCCGTCGCCACCCGCACCAGGGTTTCGACCGGGGCCAGTCCGGTCGGATCGATCAACCGCCAACTTCCGCCGATGTGCACCTCGGCCACGGCGTGCAGGTCCGGCGGATCCAGCTTCCAGGCATGAGCGCTGACCATGCGCGCGGGGATGTCGGCCGCCCGGCAGAAGGTCACCGCCAGATTGGCGAAGTCGCGGCAGACGCCCGCGCGGTCGACGAAGGTGTCCTGGGCGGTCGTCTCATAGCGGCTGATGCCGGCGCAGTACTCGATGTTGGTCTGCAGCCAGTTGAGGATCGACAGCACCTTGTCGCCGCCTTGCCAGTTCCCGAACTCGCGCCGCACGAAGCCCTCGAAACGGTCCGAGGGGCAGTAGCGGCTGGGCCGCAGATAGCGCAGGGCCTCGCCCGGAAGATCGCGGACCCGGTCCGCCCTCACGCCGGCCAGCTGGGTCGGCCGCTCCAGGGCTTCGACCTCGGCCAGATAGTCGATATCGACCCGGCCATCAGCGGTGAACACCGCCCGGCGCTCGCCCGTGTGTGGATCGTCGAGGCGCGATACGTCCGCGCCGCTGGACAGGAACAGGCTGTCGGCGATCACGCGCTGGTCGCCGCTGCGGGCAGCCTCGATGAGCAGCAGGACCTCGCAGGGGCCGGCGAACTCATAGGCCAGGTTGGCGTGGATTTTCAGGCGCATGAAGATCTCCCGGCACGCCGAACGCGCCGAGCGCGGGTCCGTTGCACACCCCGCCGTGGATGGCCAGTCTGCGAAACGCCCCATCCATGCGGCGGGCGACCCGACGGCCCCGTCCGCCCGGCGCTACGCTCCCCACCCGCAAGGGGAAGTCGCCATGATCGCCACCCGCCGCCTCGCCCGCATTCCGCCCGTGACCCTGGGCCTGGCCTTCGTCGGCATCGGGGTGCTGTCGATCCTCCACCGCGATTTCGCCCTGACCTGGCAGCCGTTCCCGGAAGCCCTGGGTGGTCGCGAGGCCTGGGGCGTGGCCTCGGGCCTGGTCGCCGTGGTCGCCGGGGCCCTGACCGCCCTGCCCCGCACGCGCCGGGTCGGGGCCGCCTTGCTCGCGGCGTTCACCGGCCTGTGGGTGCTGGCCCTGCATGGACGGATCGTGGCCGGGACGCCGGGGAATGTCGGGGCCTGGAACGGGTTCGCCGAATCCCTGGCCCTCTGCATGGGCGCGGTCGCCATCTGGCGTGGCGCGGGATCGGGAACCGGCGGCGCGCCCACCGCCTGGGCCATCCGGGCCTTCGGCTGCGCCTGCCTGGTGTTCGGGCTGGCCCACTTCACCTACGACGAGTTCACCGCCTCCATGATCCCGGCCTGGCTGCCGCCGCGGCTCGAGTTGGCCTGGCTCACCGGCGCCATTCACGCCCTCACCGGCCTTGCGATGCTGATCGGCTACCGCCCGCGGACAGCGGCGCTGCTGGAGGGCCTGATGATGCTGTCCTTCGTGGCCCTGGTGCACATCCCGCGCGTGGCGGCCAAGCCCACCGACCGGCTGGAGCTGACCATGCTGTGCATCGCCCTCGCACTCAGCGGCTCGGCGTTCGCCCTGGCCTCGGAGCGGAGGTAGCCGCCCCTAGTCCAGTTCGCCCAGCGCGGCGCCCAGGCTGCGGTGGAAGTGGGTCAGCGCGCCTTCGAACTTGCCGAACTCGAAGTATTCGTTGGCCCCGCTGCCAAGACTACGCTGGATAGACCTCGCCATGGCGCGGTCTTCCAGGACGCCGGCGTCTAGGAACTGCATGGCGGCTTCGGTGGCGCGGGGGTTCTCGGCGTTCTTCAGCGCCCGGCCGTTCATCGCCCAGCTGTGCACGCGCGTACGGTCGATGGCGATCGGCTCCAGCACCAGGCTCACCAGCATGTCGGGGAAGGTGATGACCATGGCGTTGGGGAAGAGGTGGTTGTTGTAGCTGAGCACCCGGTCGGCGGACCGCGTCCGCGCCGGATCGCGGAACTTCTCGATGGCGCGGAAGGGGAAGACGACGCGGTTGTTGCGGCCGAACCGCTCGACGATGTTCAGGTTGTCGAAGCCGTGGGGGAAGAAGCTCTCCTTGTGCGTCGGCTTGATGTGGTAGCCCTCGAGGAAGCCCTCCATCAGCACCTTCCAGTTGGCTTCGACCTCGGCCACGTCGTGGAGGTGCAGGTGCTCGTCGGCCGGGATCATGTCGGGGATGGCGGCCAGCACGTCGTCGCCGAACCGGCCGGGCTCTTGCGTGACGAACACCAGGCCGGCGTGCTCGACCGCATGGACCGGAACCAGGCCGTGCGCCGCCCTGTCGAGACCGGGGAAGCCTTCGGCATGGGGCACGTTCACCAGCGCGCCGTCGAGGCCATAGCTCCAGCCGTGGTACGGGCACATGAAGCCGCCGGAGCGGCCGCAACCTTCTGCGACCTGCATGCCGCGGTGGCGGCAGGCGTTCTTGAACACCCGCGCGACCCCGTCGGCGCCCCGCACCGCCAGCAGCGGCGTTCCGGCGGCCTCCCGCGCCAGATAGGCGCCGGGCTTGTCGAGGATCAAGGAAGGGCAGAACGGCACGGGATAGCGGCGCAGCAGCGCCAGCTCGGCCTCGAAACGGGCGGGATCGAGGTAGTTGGCCACCGGCTCGCGCCAGGTCTCCTCGGTGGTGTCGGTCGAGCGGGCGTCGATGTGGTCCAGCACCGACTGGATCACCTGATCGTCGCTCTTCAGCTGAGGGGCGTTGGACATGGCCGCGACGCTATGCCCGCCGCCGCCGGGCGACAAGGCGCCGCTAGGGAAGCCTCAGTCCGCGACGGTGACCGCCTTCATGCCCAGGCGCTGCTTGAGCTCCTTGAGGTAGGGCCGGCCCACCGCGACTTCGGCGCCATTGGTCAGCGTCACCGAGGTCAGCCCCCACGACCGGCGCTTCAGCCCTGTTACCGAGCGCAGGGCGACGATGGCCGAACGGTGGATGCGGTGGAAGGCCCCGGGGTCCAGCTGCTTGGCCAGGCCGTTGAGCGTGGTGCGCGCCAGGTGGTTGCCGGTCTCGGTGTGGATGCGCACGTAGTCGCGTTCGGCCTCCAGCCACTCGATCGAGGCGACCGGCACCCGCACCCGGCCGCGCGCGTCGGTGACCCACAGCGAGCTCTGCACCCCGCCCGGCCCGCCGGTGTCGCGGCGCACGGCCTCCAGCAGCTGCCGCAGTTCCTCGGCCCGCTCGGCGGCGGTGGACTGGTCGATGCGGGTGCGGACCCGGCCGACGGCCGCCCTCACCCGCTCGAGCGCGATCGGCTTCATCAGGTAGTCGACCGCGGCCACCTCGAAGGCGTCCAGCGCGTACTGGCCGTAGGCGGTCAGGAAGATCACCGCGGGACCGCCCTCGGCCGCCAACGCCTCCGCGACCTCCAGCCCGTCCATCGAGGGCATGCGGATGTCGAGGAAGGCGAGGTCCGGCTTCACCTTGCGGATAAGGGCCAGGCCCTGTTTGCCGTCAAGCGCCGTACCGACCACGTCGACGCCGGCCAGGTCCTTCAACGCCAGCTCCAGCCGCTCGATCGCCAACGGCTCGTCTTCGACAATGACCACGCGAAGGCCAGACATCTACATCTCCGCCGGAATGACGATCCTGGCGCAATATCCGCGCACCTCGGCCTTGCCGTGGCTGAAGCTGGCCCGGCCGCCGTAGACCACGTCCAGCCGCCGCCGGACGTTCTCCAGCCCGACGCCCAGGCTGGGGGCCTCGGTCGAGGCGCCGCAGCCGTCGTCGCAGACCCGGATCTCGATATTGGCCCCGTCCCGCCGCGCGATCAGTTCGATGGTCACGGGATCGGAGGTCGGAGCCACCGCGTATTTGACCGCGTTCTCGATCAGCGGCTGCAGGATTAGACTGGGCACCAGGGTGTTCTCCACCGCCGGGTCGATGCGCTTGATGAACTTCAGCCGATCGCCGAACCGGGCCTGCTCGATGCGCAGGTATTCGCTCTGGGCCTGGGCCTCCTCGCGCAGGGGCACCGCTTCGTCTGGCGCGCGGGCGAGCGAGTAGCGAAGAAAGCCGGACAGGGCGAGCAGCATTTGCTCGGCGCGCTCGGTCCGCTTCTGCAGCACGAGGCTGGAGAGCGCATTCAGGGTGTTGAACAGGAAGTGCGGATTGATCTGGTAGCGCAGCATCCGGTTCTGGGCGTCCGAGGCCAGGGCCTGGGCTTCCAGCAGTCTCAGCTCATTGGCGCGCAGGCGGTCGCCGTAGGTCTGGGTCAGGTAGATGCACGACCAGGTCACGAACACCCACATGAAGCTCTGGGTGTTGAGCACCGCGGTGGTGATCCAGTCCTTTTCCCTGGGCGGCAGGACGTTGGACAGCATCAGGTCGCTGATCCACAGCGAGGTCACCGCGTCGATCGCGCCGGCCACGATCGAGGCGAATAGAACCATCGCCAGCTGCGCCGGCAGCGAGCGATGGGTGTGGCGTCGAAGGAAGAGGTAAAGCCCGCCGCAGATCAGCGCCCCGCCCGAGCACATCAGGAAACGCGGGAAGACCTGGGGCCAGAAGGCCGCCTCGTTCCACAGCGAGCGGATCGTGTAGAGCGCGAACACGCAGATCCACAGTCCGACCGTGATGGTCAGGACCGGACCCGGCCGCGGCAGCCTGCTGAATACGCTCAAACGCCCTGTTCCCTGGCCGGCGAGGCGCTCGCCGGTTCGTCGCCGACCATAACCGGTTCTTCGTCGGCGCGCCGGGTCCGCCGCTGCAATTCATCGGTCCCCTGTCGCAGGTTGCGCGCGGTCAGGGGCGATCAACGGCCTGCCCGCAGCGGTGGGGATGAAACCCGCCTCAGGCGTCGGGTTCGAGGACGCCGCCGGCCTGGCCCAGGACATAGCGCCAGCCCGCGGGAGTGCGGGCGTAGGTGTCGCTGTACCAGACCGAGAAGTCGACCGGCTTGCCTTCGCGCACGCCCTTGATGCGAAGCAGCGCCGTGATCACCGCCGTGTCGCCCCACACGCGGACGGTCTGCTCGGACGGGTCCTGCAGTTCGTAGATCACGGTCTCCTCGCGCGCGTCACGCACCAGGTCGGCCTTGGTCACCACCCGCCCCGTGCCGGTGATCAGGATGTAGTCCTCCGGCAGGGCCGCATCGATGGCGGCGGCGTCGTTGGCCTTGGTGGCCGCCTGGAAACGGGTGTCGAGGTCCTTGATCGCGATCTGGTCGGCGGTCAGGGCTGGGGCGGCGGTCATGGCGGGTGGCTCCTGGGTCTGGGCGGCGGATCCTCCGGCGGCGAACAGCACGGCGGCGGCGAGCAACGGCGGACGGATCATGAGGGTCTCCAACAGGCCTGCGACCTTCGCCGTGATCGACAGCCGGTCGAAGCGCTCAGCGCCGGATGTACGAAAAGAAGCGGCGGAGGACCGCAATCCTCCGCCCCGCGGGCTCAGGCCGCCGTTTACGGCGCGGCGAAGATTGAACCGACGGCGCTCTATGGCTTCGATGGCCAGTGACCGCCAGCGCCTCCTTCGGTCGAGCGATCAGTCCGGGGTCACGGCGAACCGCGTCGCCGGACCCGCGCTCCTTCAACGCGTCAGCAGGCCCGCAGGCGTGTCAGCGTGCGCCATCGCCGCGCAGTCCCCGGAAAACCAGGATCAGCACGCCTTCGATGGTCATGACGATGCCGGACAGCATGAGGACCCAGACCATTGCGCTCATGATGGCATCGCGAAAGGGGCTCGCGCCCGTGGGGTTGCTGACCCCCGCGGCCCCCGAGGCGGCGGCCACCCCCCAGAGGATGGCCAGGGTCAGCATGGGGCCGAAAACCGAGATGATCATCATCCAGCCCAGCAGGGCCGAGCCGCGCCGTTCCGTCGTGTTCGCCATGATAGGGCCTGCCTTTCTGAAGACGCCCGAAAAACGGGTTCGTCTGCGCCAGGGTTCCTGGACCCCGAGGTCCGGCCGACAGGCTAGCCCCGTCCCGGTCCGGCGCAAAGGGCGCGCGGCGCAAAGCAAAAGGCCCGGGGTCGCCCCCGGGCCTCCGCTTCAATCCATCGGAGCCTGAGCTCCGCGAGATTACTTGATCGAGACCGAAGCGCCGGCTTCTTCGAGCTTCTTCTTGATCTCTTCGGCTTCCTGCTTGGAAACGTTTTCCTTGACGGCGATCGGGGCGCCTTCGACCAGGTCCTTGGCTTCCTTGAGGCCCAGGTCCGGACGAACGCCGCGGACTTCCTTGATCACGTTGATCTTCTTGTCGCCGCCGTTGGTCAGCATGACGGTGAATTCGGTCTGCTCTTCAGCAGCTTCACCGGCCGGGGCAGCGCCGCCGCCGGCGCCCGGCATCGCCATGGCGACCGGAGCGGCCGCCGAAACGCCCCACTTTTCTTCGAGCAGCTTGGAGAGCTCAGCAGCTTCCAGGACGGTCAGGGAGGACAGGTCGTCGACCAGTTTTTCGAGCTTAGCCATTTGAGTGTTTTCCTTGGGATGGATGGAGTTTGATGCAGAGATGACCGGTTAGGCGGCGTCCTTGGCGGCGTAAGCCGAGAAGACGCGGGCCAGTTGAGCAGCGGGAGCTTGCAGCACGCCGGCGACCTTGGTCGCGGGAGCCTGGACAAGGCCGATGATCTTGGCCCGGAGCTGGTCGAGGGAAGGCAGGGTCGCGAGCGACTTGACCGCCTTGTCGTCCAACACGATGTCGCCCATCAGGCCGCCGATGACGATGAACTTGTCATTGTCCTTGGCGTACTGGGCGGTGACCTTGGCGGCGGAAACCGGATCGGGTCCGAAGGCGATGGCGACAGGGCCCTTGAAGAGGGCGTCGCCCGCTTCGCCGACCGAGCCGTTCAGAGCCTTCTGAACGAGACGGTTCTTCACCACCTTCAGCGAGGCGCCTTCCTTGCGGAGGCGTTCGCGGAGGTCGGTCATTTCCGCAACGGTCAGACCCATGTAGTGGGTCACGACCACGGCGCCGGCGCCGGCGAAGACGCCCTTCAGCGTCTCGATCGACTCGGCCTTTTGTGCGCGGTCCATTGCGGTCTCCGTTACGTGTTCCGGCGCAGGGACCATCCCCACGCCGAACGGCCAGGCGACCCGCGGTGAAGCGGGGACTGGCCGGGTAGATCTGTCCGAAGGAATGCACGAACCGGACGGTCCACGCGGTGCATGGACGCCTTGGCTCTGGCTCCCCGTCTCCCAACGGCGCGAAGGGGCTCCTTCGCGATTAAGATCCAGGTGGCCCCTGGATCCCGCAGTTCTCGAACAGGACCGCCGCGGGCGAACCAGCGGCGGGAAGGCGGTGCGTATAGAGGAGGATCCGCGCAAACTCAAGTCCGCACGGGGAACGCGGCGGATCAGGCCCGCGATTGAAGATTTTTCCGACAGGCGCGTCGATCCATCCCCTCCCCGTTCGTCGTGTCCAGGAGAGCGGCTGATCGCAGCCGCCGCCGTTTGAGGAGAAGAGACATGCGCTTCATGGTTCTGGTGAAGGCCAACAAGGACACCGAGGCCGGTGTCATGCCGACGACCGAAGAGCTGACCGCCATGGGCAAGTTCAACGAGGAGCTGGTCAAGGCCGGCGTGCTGCTGGACGGCGATGGCCTGAAGCCCTCCTCGAAGGCCGCGCGCATCTCCTTCGACGACGGCGGCAAGCCGACCGTGATCGACGGTCCCTTCGCCGAGGTGAAGGAGCTGGTGGCCGGCTACTGGATCCTGGACCTGAAGGACATGGATGAAGCGCTGGCCTGGCTGAAGCGTGCACCGTTCAAGGGCGCGACCATCGAGATCCGCCCCTACCTCACCGCCGAGGACTTCGGCGCCGCCTTCACCCCTGAGCTGCAGCAGCAGGAAGCCGACCTGCGCGCCCAGTCCGAAGCCCGCAAGTCCTAAGCCCGCCATGCGCTTCATGCTGATCAGAAAGGCGGCCGAAAACACCGAGCGCGGCGACCCGCCCAGCCCCGGCCTGCTGCAGGCGATGACCGAGTACAACGAGGCCCTGGCGGCCGCCGGCGCCCTGGTGGACGGCGCGGGCCTCAAGCCCTCGTCCCAGTGCTCCCGGGTGCTAATCGCCTTCGTCGTCGGCCGGTAGCCCTCCGTCCTCGACGGTCCGTTCGCCGAAACCAAGGAGCTGGTCGCCGGCTTCACCATCATCAACGTCGCCTCGCTCGAGGAGGCCAAGGCCTGGGTCAAGCGGTGGCCGCCGGAAGACGGCCCGGTCGAGATCGAGATCCGCCCGCTCTACGAGATGGAGGACTTCGAGGACTGGGGCTCGGTGGGCCGCATGCGCGCCGCCTTTGAGAAGCCGGACTGACCGTTATGCTGGGGAGCCCCACGCAACAGACGGACGCTTCGATGCTCTACGCGGTCATTTGCTACAACGAGGAAGCCGAGATCCAGAAATGGACCCCCGCCCAGGACGCCGACTGCATGGCGCGCCTGACCGAGGTGAACGACGACCTCGACCGCCAGGGCCGGCTGGGCCCTGTGCTGCGGCTGGATTTCACCGGCACGGCCACCACCCTGCGCAAGACTTCCGGCGACCCCGTCGTCCTCGACGGCCCCTTCGCCGAGACCAAGGAGCAGCTGCTGGGCCTGTATGTCATCGAGGCGGACTCGATGGGCCAGGCCCAGGACGCCGCCCGCGACCTGGCCCGCGCCAACCCCGGTACGGGCGCCTATGAAATCCGACCGATCCGCTACCTGCGGCCCGCCAGCCCGGCCTGGACGGCCGCCTGACCCCTCAAGGAGACACCCATGGATGTGAACCCCGTCGCCAAGGCCAATGCCGAAAAGGCGCCCGTCAAGGGCGTCGCGCCCCAGCTCACGTCGAACGACGGTCAGGCCCAGATGGACTTCTACGTGAAGGCCTTCGACGCCAAGGTCCTGAACGCCATGCAGGGCGAAAACGGCAAGTACATGCACATCAACCTGGGCATCAACGACGGCAACCTGCTGATGAGCGACGCCATGCCCGAGTACGGCTACCCCTACGTCGCGCCCGGCGGCTACACCGTCCACCTGCAGGTGGCCGAGCCCCAGAAGTGGTTCGACCGCGCCGTCGCAGCCGGCTGCACCGCCACCGTGCCCATGGAGGTGATGTTCTGGGGCGACCGCTACGGCCAGCTCAAGGACCCCTTCGACGTGACCTGGTCCATCGGCGGCCCGGCCTGATCCTCGGCGGGGCGTCGGGGCGACGGCCGTGCTTGCTGTCCGCCCTCATCCCACGGTAGTCGGCGGGGGTGAGCACCTCTGCCGCCCACCGCGCCATCGAAGCGGTCTTCCGCATCGAACAGGCCAGGCTGATCGCCGGATTGGCGCGGATGACGCGCGACGTCGGAACCGCCGAAGAGCTGGCCCAGGACGCCCTGCTGGCGGCGCTCGAGAAATGGCCCGCCGACGGCATTCCCGACCGCCCGGGCGCGTGGCTCATGACCCAGGCCAAGCGGCGCGCGGTCGATGGCTTCCGCCGCTCCAAGATGCTCGACCGCAAACACGCCCAGCTGACCCACGAAATCGAGACCGATCAGGCCATGGCCGCGCCCGACCCTGACGCCGTGCT
Source organism: uncultured Caulobacteraceae bacterium (assembly GCA_964600375.1). GTDB lineage: Bacteria > Pseudomonadota > Alphaproteobacteria > Caulobacterales > Caulobacteraceae > JAEZEZ01. The sequence continues at coordinate 11,731 of CAZRKY010000049.1, forward strand.
CGACGACGATGTCGGCGACGACCTGCTGCGGCTGATCTTCACCGCCTGCCATCCGGTGCTGTCGGTCGAGGCGCGCACGGCGCTGACCCTGCGCCTGGTCGGCGGCCTGACCACCGACGAGATCGCCCGCGCCTTCCTGGCCGCCGAGCCGACCATCGCCCAGCGCATCGTGCGCGCCAAGCGCACCCTGGCCGACGCGGGCGTGCCCTTCGAACTGCCCCGGGGCGAGGACCGGGCCGCGCGCCTGTCCTCGGTCCTGGGGGTGCTCTACCTGATCTACAACGAGGGCTATTCCGCTACCGCCGGCGGCGACCTGATGCGGCCGGCGCTGTGCGAGGAGGCCATGCGGATGGGCCGGGTGCTTGCGGGCCTGGCGCCGGACGAGCCCGAGGTCCACGGCCTTGTGGCGCTAATGGAGATCCAGTCCTCACGCGCGCCGGCGCGCACCGGACCGGACGGCGCCCCGATCCTGCTGCCCGATCAGGACCGCAGCCGCTGGAACCAGCTCCTGATCCGGCGGGGCCTGGCGGGGCTGGACCGCGCGGAAGCCCTCAGCGGCGCGCGCGGCCCCTACACCCTGCAGGCCGCCATTGCCGCCTGCCACGCCCGCGCGCGGACCGCCGACCAGACCGACTGGCCCCGCATCGCGGGCCTCTACGCCGAACTGGCCGCGCTCTCCCCGTCACCGGTAATCGAGCTGAACAGGGCCATGGCCGTTTCGATGGCCGACGGGGCGGCCGCTGGACTGGCGATCGTCGAAGAGGTGGCGGGCGAGCCCGCGCTGAAGGCCTACCACCTGCTGCCGGCGGTGCGGGGCGACCTGCTGGACCGGCTGGGCCGGGCCGACGAGGCGCGCGCCGAGTTCGAACGCGCCGCGGCCCTGACCCGCAACGAGCGCGAGCGGGCCCTGCTGCTGGACCGCGCGGCGGCCTGCGCCTAGCCCTTCACGATCTCCACCCGGCGGTTCTGCGCCCGGCCCGCCTGGGTGTCGTTTGACGCCACGGGTTTCGAGAACCCGAAGCCGACCGAGGTCAAGCTGGCGGCCGGCACGCCCTGGGCCGCCAGATAGGCCTTCACCGCGGCCGCGCGCTGGGTCGACAGGGTCTGGTTGAAGGCCTCGCCGCCGATGGCGTCCGTGTGACCCTCAAGCGTGATCTTCCAGTCGGGATGCGCCTTCAGCATCTGGGCGACCTGGTCGAGCAGCGGGCGCGAGGCGGGCTGGATGGTCGCGGAGTTGAAGTCGAAGTTCACCCCGTCCAGCCGCGCCCTGCCCTCCGCCTGCAGCTGGGTCGCCAGTTGGCCCTGGGTCCCCGTCCCGCTGCTGTAGCCGGGGATCTGCGGGCAGGTCCCGATGTCGTCGGAGACCTTGTCGCCGTAGCGGACGTCGCCCCAACCATCGTCGGGGCCCGCCTCGCGCGACCGGATCAGGCCGAAGATGGACTTGCCGTCGCTGGGGGCGAGGAACAGGCCGCGGTGATGCTGGACGGTCCCGTACGCGTTTTCGAGCATCTCGACCTTGAGGATCCCGTCTTCGATCCCGCCGGAAAGCACGCCCTCGAGGTAATCGTAGCAACCGACGACGCGCGTGCCTTCCTGCTTGAGGTGCACCTTGCCCCACCCGTTGCCGCCGGCGTAGGTGCCGCTGAGGTTGGGCAGGGACGCCGCATGCGTCACCTGCCGGCCGTAGCCGCGGAAGCCGGTGAAGCCGTAGTGACTGGCGCCGTAGTTCGACAGCAGGGTCAGGCGCACCCAGCGGCCCGTGGGCTTGCCGGCCAGCTGGAAGACCTGGTCGTTGATCGCCTGCTTCAGGTCGGTCTCCAGCACGGTCGTGAAACCGCTCGTGGCCGAGGAGTCGGAGACCTCGACCCGTATGGCCTTGGGCGTCTTGTCGTCATCGCTCATGCCGTCGCTGTCGATGGCGATGCGCGACAGCTCGGTGCGCTCCAGCAGCTCCAGGACATAGACCGCCGGGCGCCCTGCCTCCGCGCGGGCGTCGGTCGCGGGGGTCTCGTCGAGCAGATTGTAGGGGCCGTAGGCGAGGCCGTAGATGCCCTCCTCCTCCGGCCACTGCACCCAGTGCGCACCAGCGGCGAAGGCGAACAGGTCCGGTTCCGGCGCAGTCGCCGCCGCGCCGCCAGGCCCCGCGGCCGAGGCGGCGTTGGACGAGGCCCTGGCCTCCTGCCCCGACCCTCCGCAAGCGGCGACGAGCACGAGTGCGGCCGCTGAGGCCGTGGCGACAAACCGGTTCATGGTGTTCCCCTCTTGGACGCCCACCAAACCAGCGTCGCCCGTCGATGGCAACTGATGGCTGCACCAGCGGTCGTTGCAACGGCGCGATTCTGGGGCCCGGGCGTTCCCCGGCGAACCTGAACGCCAGACAACGCACCGCTCAGGTTCGGCTCAGTCGACCTGCGCGATTGTCCCCCATCGCCGCTGCATCGCGGCAGCAAGAATGAAGCTGGGAGACCAAGTCATGAAAAAGCTTATCAGCGCCCTCGTCGCCGTCACGGCCCTCTCGGCCGCCGCTCCGGTCATCGCGCAGCCCTGGGCTGGCGGCGCCGACCTCCGCCGCTCGATCGAGCAGCTGGATAACCGCGTCGACCGCGCCTACGCCCGTCACACCATCAGCCGCCGCGAGCACAGCCGGCTGGAGGGCATGGTCGGCCAGCTCCGGGTCCAGTACCGCTCGTACATGCGCGACGGACGCCTGACCCGCTGGGAGCGCACTGATCTGGACAGCCGCATCGATCGCGTTGAGCGCGCCCTGCGCGCCGAACGCCGCGACGACGACGGCCACCGGGGCGGTCGCCGCTACTAGTCCTGAAATCCGGCGGTCCCTGCCCCCCTATTGCACACCCGCCGGCGGCGCGGCTTCTCCCCGCAGGCTGTAGCCGCGCCAAAGAGAAAGGCCCGGGACGCGAGTCCCGGGCCTTTCGACGTTTCAGTCTGGCTTGGGTGATCAGGCCGTGAGGCTGGCCGGATCGACCTTCACGCCCGGGCCCATCGTGGACGAGAGCGAGATGCGCTTGACGTAGGTGCCCTTGGCGCCGGTGGGCTTGGCCTTCTGCAGGGCGTCGATGAAGGCCTTGAGGTTGGCCTCCAGGGCGTCCTGGGTGAAGGAGCACTTGCCGATGCCGGCGTGCACGACGCCCGCCTTTTCGACCCGGAACTCAACGGCGCCGCCCTTGGCGTCCTTGACGGCCTGGCCGACGTTCGGGGTCACGGTGCCGACCTTGGGGTTCGGCATCAGGCCGCGGGGGCCCAGCACCTTACCCAGACGGCCAACGAGGGCCATCATGTCCGGCGTCGCGATGACGCGGTCGAAGTCCATGAAGCCGCCGTTGATCTTCTCGTACAGATCCTCGGCGCCGACGTGTTCGGCGCCGGCCGCGGTCGCTTCGGCCGCCTTGGCGTCCTTGGCGAAGACGGCGACGCGGACGTCACGGCCCGTGCCCGAGGGCAGGTTCACGACGCCACGGACCTGCTGGTCGGCGTGACGGGGATCGACGCCCAGGTTGACGGCGATCTCGATGGTTTCGTCGAACTTCGCCTTGGCGTTGTCCTTGACCATCTTCACGGCTTCGCTGAACGCCAGGGCGTTCTCGCGGTCGGCGGTGAAGGTCTTCTGACGCTTGGTGAGCTTTGCCATGGTCTTAAGCCCCGATCACTTGCAGGCCCATCGACCGAGCGGAGCCGGCGATGATCTTCGTCGCCTGGTCCAGGTCGTTGGCGTTGAGGTCCTTCATCTTCTTCTCGGCGATCTCACGGCACTGGGCCATGGTCACCTTGCCGGCCACTTCGCGGCCGGGCTTGTTGGAGCCCGACTTCAGCTTGGCGGCCTGCTTCAGATAGTAGGAAGCCGGCGGGGTCTTGGTGACGAAGGTGAACGACTTGTCCTGGTAGACGGTGATGACCGTCGGCAGGGGCGTGCCCTTCTGTTCCTTCTCGGTACGGGCGTTGAACTCCTTGCAGAAGCCCATGATGTTGACGCCGCGCTGACCCAGCGCCGGCCCGAT
>CAZRKY010000050.1:0-15720 GCA_964600375.1 uncultured Caulobacteraceae bacterium
GATGTGCTCGAACGAGACCGAGGACAGCCAGTCGATGCCGATGTGGATGTTGGCCCGCGCCTCTTCGCGGCCGGGCACGTCCAGGTCGCGTCCGCGCGGCGCCCCGGTGCCCACGAAGATGGCGTCGTAGTCCATCTCCAGCAGGGCCTTGAGGCTGTCGACGCTCTGGCCCAGCCGCATCTCGGGGCCGAGGGCGGTGATCCAGCCCACCTCCTCGTCGATGACGCTTTCGGGCAGGCGGAAGCGGGGGATCTGGCTGCGGATCATGCCGCCGGCGCGCTTGTCGCCGTCATAGACCGTGACCTCGTATCCCAGAGGCGCGAGGTCGCGCGCCACGGTGAGCGACGCGGGCCCGGCGCCCACGCAGGCGACCTTGTAGCCGTTCTTCTGCACCGCCGGCCCCGGCATGCGCGCGGAAACATCGCCCTTGTTATCGGCGGCGACGCGTTTCAGCCGGCAGATGGCGACGGGTTCTTCCTCAATCCGCCCACGCCGACAGGCTGGTTCGCAAGGCCGGTCGCAGGTCCGTCCCAGGATCCCCGGGAAGACGTTGGACTTCCAGTTCAGCATGTAGGCGTCCGCGTGACGCCCCTCGGCGATCATCCGGATGTACTCCGGCACGGGCGTATGCGCCGGGCAGGCCCACTGGCAATCGACGACCTTGTGGAAGTACTCGGGCGCTTCGGTGTTGGTAGGCTCCAAGCCGACTTCCTCCCCCATCGCCCCATGCGGGGACGAGGCCCGGATCGGGCGAACTCGGGGATACTCCCCGGCCGCGTCGCGCAGGGCATTGAACCGACGTTAGACCGCGGTTTCGGCGCGCGCCAGCGTCTTGGTTGGCCCGACCGCTAGCCTTGGCGCACGGGTTGAGGCTAGGCTCCCGGCGAGGGGAGAAAGCCATGACCGGAACCGCCGCCTACACCTTCCGCGACCCCAGGCCGCTGGGCGGCGCTGTGATCGCCTGGATGTACATCTATCTGGTCGCCACGGTGGCGAACCTGGCCATGGTCGGCATAGAGGCCGAGGCCCTGGTCAGCGGCTCCGGCGGCGTCGGCGTCGCGAACATCGACCTGATGGCGTCGGTCACCCGGCTGGCCTCCCTGGCCATGTACGTGGTGTCCGGGATCCTGTTCCTGAAGTGGACCTATCGCATCGTCGCCAATGCGCGGCTGCTGAACCCGACCATGAAGGCCACGCCGGGCTGGGCGATCGGCTGGTACTTCGTGCCGATCGCCTTCCTGTGGAAACCCTTCGGCTATTTCAAGGAGGCCTGGGGCGTCAGCCACAACCCCGCCTCGCCCGCCATGGTCTACACCCCGGGCATCCTGCGCTGGTGGTGGGGCCTGTGGCTGGTCTCGATCCTGGCGAGCAACATTTCGGGGCGCCTGTCCTTCATGGGAACCGACGCCGGCCTGATGATCGCTTCGGACGTGTTCGAGATGATCTCGGACGGGGTCGGCGTGCCGCTGATCCTGATCGTGGTGCGCATGGTGCGCACCCTGAGCGACAAGCAGTTCGAGACCCGCTCGACCGGCAGCGCCGAGGTCTTCGCCTGAGAGGCTTCCATGTCGAGCATCGACCGCCGCCGCCTGATCGCCGCCTTGGGCGCGACCTCGCTCGCCGGCGCCGCGACCTCTGTCCGGGCCGCGGCGGGAGACCCGGTGGCGCACACCGCCGTCGGCCTTTTGAGGGGCGTGTCTGACACCGGTATCAAGGTATTCCGGGGCATCCCCTACGGTGCCGATACGGCCGCCCGCCGCTTCCTGCCGCCGGTCCCGCCCGCGCCCTGGCGCGGGGTGCGGGACGCCACGGCCTTCGGGCCTGCCTCGCCCCAGTCCAGCCCGCCCGAGGCGGCGTCGGAGGACTGTCTGCACCTGAACGTCTGGACGCCCGGCCTCGACGCGGGCCGGCGGCCGGTGATGGTCTACATACACGGCGGCGCCTATTCGTCAGGGTCGGGCTCCAACCCGCTCTACGACGGCCGGCGCCTGGCGACGCGCGGCGACGTGGTGGTGGTGACGCTGAACCATCGGCTCAGCGCGCTGGGTTATCTCTACCTGTCGCGCCTCGACGGCCGCTTCCCCGACAGCGGCAACGTTGGCCAGCTCGATCTTGTGCTGGCCCTGCAATGGGTGCGCGACAACATCGCGGGATTCGGGGGCGACCCCGGCAAGGTCATGCTGTTCGGGCAGTCCGGCGGCGGGGCCAAGATCGCCACCCTGATGGCCATGCCCGCCGCGCAGGGCCTCTTCCACCGCGCCGCCACCATGAGCGGCCAGCAGCTGACAGCGTCGGGGCCGCTGAACGCCACGCGCCGGACCCGGGCGTTGCTCGACGCCCTGGGTGTTGCGCCGGATCGGGCAGGGGAGCTGGCGACCCTGCCGGTCGAGCGCCTGACCGGCGCCCTGGCCACGCTCGACCCGGTAATCGGATCGGGCGGCCTCTATTTCGGGCCGGTGCTGGACGAGCGGACCCTGACCCGCCACCCCTTCTATCCCGACGCGCCGCCGCTCTCGAAGTGCGTGCCGATGATCATCGGCAACACCCACGACGAGACCCGCTATTTCATGGGCCGCTCCGATCCGACGACCTGGAGCCTGTCCTGGGACGAGCTGCCCGACCGGCTGGTCACGCAGATGCGGGTGGATATCGACCCCTCGACCGTGGTGTCGGAATACCGCCGGCTCTACCCGGCCTATTCGCCGTCAGACGTCTATTTCGCGGCCACCACTGCGTCGCGCTCGTGGCGGGCCGCCATCGTCGAGGCCGAGTTGCGCGCGGCGCAGGGCGCGCCCGCCTTCGCCTACCAGCTGGACTGGCGGGCGCCGAAGGACGGCGGCCGGTGGGGGGCGCCTCACACCCTCGACATCCCCTTGGTGTTCGGCACGCTCGACGCACCGGATTCGATCACCGGCACGCAGGCGGAGGCGCGAGCCATGTCGGACGCCATGATGGACCGCTTCATCGCCTTCGCCCGCACCGGCGATCCCAATACACCGGCTGGGCCACGCTGGACGCCGTATGAGCTCCCGGCCCGCGACACCCTGATTTTCGACAACCGGGTCCGGATGGAAAGCGATCCCCGCGGCGCCGAGCGGCGGCTGTTCGAGAAGGTCCCGTTCGTTCAGCAGGGGACCTGATCCGCGAAACTCACGCCTGTTCCGCGCCTGTTGCTGGCCTGCAGAATGCCGTCCAGCGACCGTTCCCTGCGCCTGTTCAGAATCACCAAGATATTGATCTAATTACAGAAAAGGTGTCGTAAGACGACAATATCGGTCGTGTTTCACGTGAAACGCCCTAGCGCCTAACGTCCAGCGCCTCGTCGGCCAGGAGGGCCCTGATGTCCGCCTCCCTGGCCAGGTTGAAGTCGCCCGGAATTGTGTGCTTCACGCACGCCGCTGCGATTCCGAAGGCCAGGGCCTGGGGGTCGGCCATGCCGCTGCGCAAGCCGTGCAGCACCCCCGCCGCGAAGGCGTCGCCGCCACCGATACGGTCCACGATCGGGGTCAGGGGAAAGGACGGCGTCGACCAGCTGTCGTCTTTCGAGAACATGTGGCCGGCCAGGTCGTGGTGGTCGACGCTGTGCTGGATGCGCACCGTCGAGGCCAGTCGCTTGAGCCGAGGAAAGGCCGCGAAGGCCGCGTCCGCCGCCCGCCGCCGCCGCTGCTCGGCCCCCTTGGTCGTGTAGTCGCCGCCCAGGATCAGAGCCATGTCGCGGTGGTCGCCGAAGACCACATCGGCGAGCGAAACCAGCTCCTTTAGGATCCCCGGCGCGTCGCCATTCCAGGCGTCCCAGAGCTTCTGGCGATAGTTGCAGTCGAAGGAGACGGTCAGACCCTTGTCCCTGGCGGCGCGGGCGGCGCGCAAGGCGGCTTGCGCGGCGCGCGGTCCAACGGCCGCGGTGACGCCCGACAGGTGAAAGGCGTCCGCGCCCGCGAACTCCGCATCCCAGTCGATCAGCTCGGCAGCGGCTTCGGCGAAGGCCGCACCAGCGCGGTCATAGATCACCTCCGACGCGCGCCGCACCGCGCCGGGCGCCAGGAAGTAGAGGCCCATACGGCCGGCGCTGAAGCGAAGGCCGGCTGTGTCGACGCCGTGCCTTCTCAACTCGTCCAGCGCCGCGCGGCCGAGGGGGTTGTCCGGCAGGACGCTGACCATGCGGGCATTGTGCCCCAGCCTGGCAAGGGACACCGCCACATTGGCCTCGGCGCCCCCGAAGCAGACCTGCAGCCGGGGGGATTGCAGCAACAACTCCGCGCCTGGCGCAGACATGCGGATCAGGACCTCGCCGAAACAGACGATGCGATTTGGTTTCGACATGCCGCTCCGGTCTCCGTCCCTGTCCATCGGTAGCAAAAGAAAGGGCGCCGGAGGAGACCCCGGCGCCCAAGGACCTCAGGTGAGGAACCCTAGTAGGTGTAGCGGAAGCCCAGCATGAACTGGCGTCCGTAGTGGTGGTAGAAGGACGTCCGGTCGTCGGGCGACAGGAACTGGTCATTGACCTCGTCGGTCAGGTTCAGCCCCTCGAAGGTGATCTTCCACTGGTCGTTGAAGGCGTAGGCCGCTGACATGTCGATGTTGAGCGTGCCCGCCGTCGATTCCGACACATTGCCGTCGCGGCCCGGAATGGTGGTCAGGTAGTCCGACCGGTAGGCGGCCGAGACGCGCGCCGAGAGGCGGTCATCTTCGTAGTAGAGCGTGGCGTTCCAGGCCTGCTCCGACAGGCCGGTCAGCTGGTCGACCGCCGTCACCCCGCCCGCGGCGTTGAGGTAGGTCACCTCGGAATCCACGAAGGTGATGTTGCCGGTGAAGCCGGTGTTGGCCAGGAAACCGGGCAGGAAGCGGAACGGTTGCTGGTAACCGATCTCGATGCCCTTCAGCGGCCCGCCCGGCGTGTTCTTCGGAATCGAGAACTGCCAGTCCAGGCTCGGGTTGCAGGAGGGCGTGTTGACGCCGCCAGGGCAGGCCGCGGTGGCCACCGTGTCAGGCAGGCCCAACGGGTTGCCGGTGAAGGGACGGCCCTCGCGGATGGTCTGAATGAAGCTGCCGATGTCCTTGTAGAAGAAGGCCACCGAGATCAGCGAGTCCTCGGCGAAATACCATTCCAGCGACAGGTCGGCGGTGTTGGCCCGGAACGGCTCGAGCTGCGGGTTGCCGGCCGTGACCGTGCGGTTCGAACCGGCGACGCTGACCGAGGCGCCGGGGCTCAGCTGACCGAGGTTGGGGCGCGACATGACCTTGGCGGCGCCGATGCGGATCAGCAGGTCATCCATCGGCTCGAACACAAGGTTGGCCGAGGGCAGGAAGTCGCGGTAGCTGCGATCGACAGTGGTCTGCAGCGGCACGCCGGCAGAGAACGTGTAGCCCGTCGATTCCTGGCGTGTCCCGACCTGGCGGAAGCCGATGTTGCCGCGGACCGGCACCCCGAACCACTCGGTCTCGAAGTCGGCCTGGACGTAGCCGGCGAAGTCGTCTTCGGAAACCGCGAAGTTGTTTCCGAGCGCGGGCTGGATGCCCATGGGGAACAGGGCGGTGTTGTAGAGGTTCGCCAGGTTCGCAAAGGCGAAGACGTTGGGCGCCAGCCAGGTGTTGGTGTTGCCTCCAGGAACGCTGAGGCCCTGGCCCCCGAGGGTGACGAGCTGGCTGTAGGACGAGATCGGAATCGCCGCGGCGAACCCGGGGATCACGCCTTCCTGATTGGAGGTCGTCCCGTTCGAACGCCGCAGCTCCGTGGACACAAATTCGTAGCGCTTGAGTTCAAGCCCGCCCTTGATGGTCCAGGTGTCGTTCTCCCATTGCCCGCGGACCTGGGCGGTTTCATAGCTGTTCAGGGCCGTCTGCGGGCGCAGGCGGATCTGGGACAGGGTCCAGGTCGCGGGGTTGGTGACGTCCGTGGCGCCGTAGGTGATGGTCGGCAGGCGATCGTTGCCGCGATAGTCGTAGACGTAGCCGTTGATGTTGTTGCGATCGAACAGCAGAGTCGTCTGGATCGGGTTGTCGTGGAACGACTCCGACCATCCGAACAGGAACGAGCCGCTGAAGGCGTCGTTGAACTGGTGCGAGCCCGAAAGCGTGGCCTGCTTGTATTCGGTCGACAGCGAGTCGAAACGCATCTCGGAGCGGATATCGACGCCGTTGAACTGGCCGTAGACGAGGGTGTTGCCCTCAATCACCGCGTCGGTGACGGTCACCCCGCCGATGCCGCTGGCGCCGGAGGTCGAGAAGACCGGCGCCTCAAGGAAGGACTCAGTCCGGGTGCCTTCGAAGTTGGCGTAGAGCAGGTCGAGGTTCAGCAGGGTCTCGGACTGCGGCCGGTACTGGAACGAGGCGGTGACGCCAAGGCGCTCCTGTTCGTGCTCATAGACGTCGTACCGCGGGATGCGGGGGTGGAAGGCGGCGTTGAGCTGCGCCAGGGTGTAGGCCACCGTGGTTTCGGCGCCGAAGCCGCCGGCCGCCCAGCGAACCGTCGAGGCTCCTTCCTCCAGCGCCTCGCGTTCGGAGTAGGCCACGGAGACCAGGGCGCCCAGCTTGCCGTCCAGGAAACGGTTGGAAAGCAGCACGGCGACCCGCGGATCAGTCGATTCCGACAGGTCGTTGTAGCCCGCCTGGCCTGAGGCGGCGAACACGAAGCCCTGGTAGTCGAAGGGTCGGGCGGTCTGAAGGTCCACCGTCGCGCCCAGCGAGCCCTCCTCAACCTCGGCCGATGCGGTCTTGCGCACCACGATCGAGTTGAACAGTTCGGAGGCGAAGACGTTGAAGTCGAAGGAGCGGGACCGGTTGGTGCCGCCCACGGCGTCGGTGCCGCCGCCGGTCGACAGTGCTTCCATGCCGTTGATGCGAACGCGAGTGAACTGGGGTCCCAGGCCGCGCACGGAAACCTGACGGCCCTCGCCAGCGTCCCGAGTGATCGCCACACCAGGGATTCGCTGGATGGATTCCGAGAGGTTCAGGTCAGGGAAGTCCGCGATGTCCTCGGCGACGATGGCGTCAACCTGGCCATTCTCTCGGCGCTTCACATCGATGGCCTCGGCGAGGCTGGCCCGGAACCCGGTGACAACAACCTCGTCGACTTCGGTGACGTCGTTTCCGGCCGGCGCATCCTGCGCCTGGGCCGCGCCAGCCATCAACATCGCGAGGGCCGAAACCCCCATGAGCAGACGCTTGGACCTGTAAAGGCGATTGTTCGACACTTGCTCCCTCCCGTGGCCGTGTCCCGGACGCCGGTCAGCGCCGCGAGTATGTCAGGCTCCGCTTGTTTGCGGAGGCGTTTCCTGTCCCATTGACACCGGTGTCATAACAATCTGGAGTCGCTTTGACACCGGTATCATTTCTGAGCCTACCCGCGATCTCCGGAACGCGCAAGGCGGCCGAACCAAGGCGCCGTCGCGCCGTTGCGCGGTTGCATCGGCTTCGCGTCAGGCGCGAATCCGGGGGTGCCTGCCTAACGGGCCAGCCAGCCGCCGTCGACCGGCAAGATCGCGCCGTGGACATAGTTCGAGGCGCCGGACGCCAGGAAGACCGCCGCCCCCGCCAGGTCAGAGGGTTTGCCCCAGCGGCCCGCGGGGATGCGCTCGAGAATCTGGCGGTTGCGCGTTTCGTCGGCGCGCAGGGCCTCGGTGTTGTTGGTCTCGAAGTAGCCGGGCGCGATGCCGTTCACGTTGATGCCCTTCGCCGCCCACTCATTGGCCAGCAGGCGGGTCAAACCCGCCAGGCCGCTCTTCGACGCGGTATAGGAAGGCACCCGCACTCCGCCCTGGAAGCTGAGCATCGAGACTATGTTGATGACCTTGCCGCCCTGGTCCGCGGCAACCCAGCGGCGCGCCACGGCCTGGGCGAGGAAGAAGGCCGACTTCAGGTTGGTGTCGATCACCGCATCCCAGTCCGCCTCGCTGAAATCGAGCGAGTCGGCGCGGCGGATGACGCCGGCGTTGTTGACCAGGATGTCGACGCGACCCATTGCCTGGAAGGCTTCTTCGACCAGGGCGTCGATGGGCGCGATGGATGAGAGGTCCGCAGGGATGGCGTGAAGGCCGCGTCCCAGCGCTGCGACCTGGGCCGCGGTCTCGGTCGGCGCCGATCGGCCGACCGCCACGATGTCGGCGCCCGCGCCGGCGAGGCCGAGCGCGATCGCCTGACCCAGGCCGGTGTTGGCGCCGGTGACCAGCGCGACCTGGCCTTGGAGGCTGAACGGGTTCGCGGTCATTTCAGCTGGCAGATGTCGAGGACGTTCATGTCGGTGTAGTCCAGATTCTCGCCGCCCATGGCCCAGATGAAGGCGTAGTTCGAGGTGCCGGAACCCATGTGGATCGACCAGGGCGGACTGACCACGGCCTCGTCATTGGCGACCACGATGTGACGCGCTGCTTCGGGCTCGCCCATGAAGTGGAAGACGCGCTCGTCGGGCTTGAGGCCGAAGTAGAAGTAGATCTCCGAGCGACGGTCGTGGAGGTGCGGCGGCATGGTGTTCCAGACGCTGCCCGTGTTCAGGATCGTCAGGCCCAGCAGCAGCTGCGACGACCTGCAGGTCGCCGGCACGATGTACTGGTAGATGGTCCGCTCGTTCGAGGTCTCCAGCGCCCCGCGCGCCAGCGGTACGGCGTCGGCGATCGAGATGTGCTTCGTTTCATAGCGCGCATGGGCCGGGGTCGAGGCCAGGTAGAACTTGGCGGGTTTGGCCGCGTCGTTGCTCTCGAAGCTGACCTCGGGAGACCCCATCGGCACATAGAGTCCGTCCTTGGGCGCCAGCGTGAAGGCCTGGCCATCGATGGTGACCACGCCGGTTCCGTCGCCGACATTGACCACGCCCAGTTCCCGGCGCTCGAGGAAGGGATGGCCCTTCGCCGATTCAGGTTCGGTCTGCAGCGGCAGCGAGATCGCGGCGCTCACCGGAGCCGCGCCGCCGATCACGAAGCGCTCATTGTGGCTGTAGTTCAGCCGCACCTCGTCGGGCCCGAACAGCTCGCTGATCAGATAGCGGTCGCGCAGCTGGTCGTTGGAGACGCCCTGCATCATGTCGGGATGGGTGGCGTGGTAGGTCTTGCGGTACACGGGCGGCCTCCGGTTGGGCGCGATTGGCTCAGTTGGTAACCGGTGTCATTGGGCGGGGCAAGGTCGGCTGGCCGCGTCGCGTCACGATGACGGCGGCCCCGAGGAAGCGCGTTCGATCAACACCGGCAGGCGGTCCTGGTCATCGCGCCCGCTGTCGCCCTGCTGTCCCATCAGCTGCAGAGCGGCGAGGCGTCCGATGTGGCGCGTGGGCGTTCGGATCGAGGTCAGGGGCGGCCACAGGCGCGAGGCGATCTGGAAGTCGTCGAAGCCGACCACCGACAGATCCCGCGGAATCTCGAGGCCCAGCCGGCGCGCGGCCTGCAGCACCCCGGCGGCCATCTCGTCGTTGCTGGCGAAGATGGCGGTCGGGCGGGGGTTCATGGCCAGGATCGCCTCGCCGCCGGCGATCCCGCTTTCGAAGGTGTAGGCGCCTTCGAAGACCAGCCTGGGGTCCAGGGTGACGCCGTGCTCGCGCAGGCCGTCCTCGAAGCCGCCGCGCCGCTCGTGGGTGGAGCGGAAGCTCTGCAGGCCCGAGATGTAGCCGATGCGCTTGTGGCCCAGCGCCGCCAGATGCAGCGCCGCGGCGCGGCCCCCCAGCCGGTCGCGGGTCTCGATCATGTGCTCGGGCTCGTCCAGCGACACCGAGGCGATGCGGACGTATTCGCAGCCGATCTGGCGCAGCAGGTCGGCGGCGCGCTCGTCCTCCGACACCGAGGGCGTCAACACCACCCCGTAAAGCTTCTGGCGTTCGACGAAGGAGCGCATGTCCTCAAGGAAGGACGGGCTGGATCGGTCGCACGGATGGACCACCAGTTCGAACCCTGAATCGCGCATGCCATCCAGCAGCCCCAGCTGCATGTTCACGACGTACTGGGGGTTGGGGTTGTCGTAGATCAGGCCGATCAGGAACGACCGTCGCAATGACAGGCCCCGAGCCTGGGGGTCGGGCGCGTAGCCGTGCTCGCGGATCACCGCCTGGATCTTCTCGCGCGTGTCGCCCCGCACGAATGGCGAGTTGTTGATGACGCGGCTGACCGTCTTCTTCGACACGTTCGCCAGGCGCGCAATGTCGTTGATCGTCGGACGCCTGCGGGGCCCGCCGTCGCCGCCGATGCCGGTCTCTCGCCTTGAACTCACGTCAGCGTCCCGAATCCTCTACGCCTCAGCATACCAGCCGCCCGCCCAAACACTCAGGTTGTCCGTCGCTGCGCTGGGCGATCCAGCACCTCGGGCCGCAGAGGCGTCATGAACCGCAGGTCCCAGTCGTCAGGATTGAAGACCTTGCGGGTCTCCGACGGTCGCGGATAGCCGCCGACCTGCTCCTCGCGATCGATGATCTCGCCGCGGCCTTCCGCAACCTCCGCGACCAGAAGGACGTCCAGCTGGTCGCGGTCCCAGGGTCGCGCGCCGGCATTGGCCAGCACCGAGACCTGGACGTCGCGTGCGGCCATGGGCGTCAGTCCCTCCCACCAGACAGAGGGTCGGGCGACCTGGATGATCCGTGCGCCGGTGGTGGTGTAGCTGCCGAACATGCGTAACGGATCGCCGCGCTGGTCCACGGCGATGTTGTCACGGCCGTAGTACTCAAGGTCGCCGGCCCCGCCGATCATGAGGAAGGCCAGCTTGTCGACCGGGGTCGAGGGTCCGGCGCGCAGCACATTGCCGATGGCGGTCATCTTGCCGACCTGGAACGGGTGGTCCAGCCATTCCTCGGGCGCGAGGTTGTAGTGGATGGCGCGCGGGCCGGGATTGTAGATCAGGTTGTTGACGATGACGCCCCAGGCGCCGCCCTTGAACAGTGGGCTGCGCTCATAGTTGTGGGCGTAGAGGTTGGCCACGATCAGCAATCCTGAGACGTTGTCGTGAATCAGCGATCCCTTCGAGTGCTCGCCCTTGGCGTGAGTTGAATAGGCCAGCCCCTCGGCGATTATGTTGTTGGAGAAGGTGATGTTGTGGCTGGTGCCGGCGCGCCACTCGTCCGGCGTCGCCCCGGTAAACCGGGGGCCGGATGCCGACAGGTTCTCGTCGGTGGCCCAGGTCAGGGTGCAGTGATCGACGATGACGTTCCAGGCGCCGCCCTGGGTCGAGATCGAGTCTTCGTCCCAGCCTGACATCCAGGCCCGGTCCATGTCTCCCGGACGGATCCGGAGATGCTGCACCACTACGTCGTGACCGCCGATGTCCAGGCCGCCGCGGATAAGTGTGACGCCCGGAGATGGGGCGGTCTGGCCGGCGATGGTGACGAAGGGCTCGGCGATCTTCAGGGTCTTCCCGCCCAGGTCGATGACGCCGCCCACCTCGAAGACGATGATCCGCGGACCCCTTGCCTCGATCGCCTCGCGCAGGGTGCCCGGGCCTTCGGAGGCCAGGGACGTGACCCGGATAATTCGTCCGCCGCGGCCGCCGGGGGTCTTCGACGCCCAGCCAAGCGCCCCGGGGAAAGCCGGCAGGGCGGCCGGATCGACCGGCGCGGTCGCGGCTTGGACGGGCCCCTTTGGCCGCAGCCTGTCGAGCCACGACGGCTCGGCGCTGGCTGCACTTCCGGCCAGCATCAGCGCCAGGACAGCCAGCGCCGTCCCAATCCGTTGAGTCAGTCGCATGTGTTCCACGGCGATGTCCCTGTCCGGCGACGGAAATCCTATTCTCGCAAGGCCCCGCCGTCGCCCCGGAGCATGCCCTTTGTAGCCCCCGACGCAACTGCCACGCGCCGCCGATTGAAAATGACACCGGTTTCCTATAGACGCAATCCAAGACCCGGAAACACGGGCGGGCGTCGCGTTAGGGAGTGTCGAGGGTGAGTTTCGCAGCGGTCGATCCGCAGGACTCCGTCATGGCCGAGGCTGCCGCGCGGGCGTTGACCGACGCCCGCCGCGAGGCGCGCGCCCTGCCGGGCTTCCCGGGAATCCTGCCGACGTCGCTCGCCGGCGCCTATCGTGTGCAGGAGGCGGCCATCCGCCTCTGGCAGGACCGGATCGCCGGCTGGAAGTCGGGACGGGTGCCGGACGGCCTGCAGGCAGTCTTGGGCCAGGAACGCGTCTCCGGACCCATCTTCGCGCGCAACGTCCGGCCTGTCGAAGGGGTCGACGTAGTGGAGTTCCCGGTGATCGCCGGCGGGTTCGCCGCAGTCGAAACCGAGTTCGTCGTGCGCATCCAAGCCGACGCCGATCCCAGGAAGACCACCTACTCTCTCGACGAGGCCGTGGCGCTGGTGCGCGACGTCCACATAGGCGTGGAGATCGCCGGCAGCCCGATGGCCATGATCAACGAGATCGGACCCCTGGCGGTCGCGTCGGACTTCGGCAACAACGCCGGCCTGATCCTCGGTCCGGTCATCGCCGAGTGGCGCCGGACGCTGGACTCGGTCGAGATCGAGACCTTCGTCGATGGCGTCCTGGTAGGTCGGGGCAGGGCCTCGTCGCTGCCCGGCGGCCCCATGGCGTCACTTCGCTTCCTGGCCGAGCACTGCGCCCGGCGGGGGCGTCCGCTGACCGCCGGCCAGCTTATCTCCACCGGCGCGGCCACCGGGGTTCATGACATCACGGCCGGCCAGTCGGCCCGACTGGTTTTCAGCGGCGCCGGCGAGATCCTCTGCCGCGCGATTCCGGCGGAAGCCGAACAGGGACGGGTAGCATGACCGACACTGTGGCTCAGCCGGGACGTCCGCCCTTCGTCGACCCCGGCGAAAAGGCGTCCCGCTACCGCTGGCTGGTGGTGACCCTGCTGTTTACGGCCATGGTCATCAACTACGTCGACCGCCAGACCATCGGGGTGCTGAAGCCGACCCTGTCGGCCGAGTTCGGCTGGAACGAGACCCAGTACGCCGATCTGGTTTTCTGGTTCCAGGCCTCCTACGCCGTCGCCTACCTCGCCTTCGGGCGGATCATCGACAAGATCGGGGCGCGCTGGGGTTTCGGACTGGCCTTCGCCATCTGGCAGATCGCCCATATCGCCCACGCCGGGGCGCGGGGCCTGACGGGCTTCATCTTCGCTCGCATGGCGCTGGGCGTCGGCGAGGGCGGCGCCTTCCCGGGCGGCATCAAGGCTGTGGCTGAGTGGTTCCCCAAGAAGGAGCGCGCGCTGGCCACGGGCATCTTTAACGCCGGCACCAACATCGGGGCCATCGTCACCCCGCTGGTCGTCCCGTGGATCGTGCTGGATCTGGCCATGGGCTGGCGGGGCGCCTTCATCGTCACCGGAATCGCGGGGCTGATCTGGCTGCCGATCTGGCTGTTGATCTACCGGCGCCCGCGCGAGCATTCGAAGATCAACGCCGCGGAGCTGACCCATATCGAGCAGGATCCGCCTGACCCGGTCGAGAAGGTCTCCTGGTTCAAGCTGCTGACCGTGCGCGAGACCTGGGCCTACGCGCTCGGCAAGTTCCTGATCGACCCGATCTGGTGGATGTTCCTGTTCTGGCTGCCGGACTTTCTGTCCAAGCGCTACGGCCTGGACCTCAAGACCTTCGGTCCGCCCCTGATCGCCATCTACCTGATGAGCGATGTGGGCTCGATCGGCGGCGGCTGGCTGTCGTCGAACCTGATGAAACGGGGACTCAGCCTGAACGCCGCGCGCAAGACCGCCATGCTGATCTGCGCCGTCTGCGCCGTGCCCGTCGGCCTGGCTGCCTTCGCTGACAACGTCTGGGTCGCGGTCGGCATCATCGGACTGGCGACCGCCGCTCACCAGGGTTTCTCGGCCAACCTCTACACGCTGCCGTCCGACGTCTTCCCGCGGGGAGCGGTCGGTTCGGTGGTCGGCATCGGTGGCATGGTCGGGGCCATCGGCGGCATGGCCATGGCCAAGTACGCCGGCTGGGTGCTGGACCAGATCGGCACCTACACGCCGATCTTCGTCGTCGCCGCCTCGGCCTACCTGCTGGCCCTGCTGGTGGTGCACCTGCTGGTTCCGCGCTACGCCCCCGCCAAGGTCTGAGCGAAGGGGTTCGCCCATGCAGCCAATTGACGCCGTCCTTAACAGCGGACCGGTGATCGCCGTGCTGGTCATCGACCGGGTCGAGGACGCCGTTCCCCTGGCCCGCGCGCTCGCCGCGGGTGGGGTTCGCGCCCTGGAGGTAACTCTCCGCACCCCCGCGGCCCTGGGCGCTATCGAGCGCATCGCCGGCGAGGTCGAGGATGTGCTGGTGGGCGCCGGGACAGTGCTCAGTCCCGCCGACGCCAGGGCCGCCAGATCCGCCGGTTCGGGGTTCGCCGTAAGCCCGGGCCTGACGCCGGATCTGGCGGCGGCGGCCCGGGACGAGGGCCTGCCGTTCCTCCCCGGGGTGGCCACCGCGTCCGAGATCATGTCGGGGCTGGAGTTGGGGCTCGACCGCTTCAAGTTCTTTCCGGCAGAGACCTCGGGCGGCGCGGCGGCGGTGAAGGCCTTCGCGGGCCCGTTCGCGGCTATCCGCTTCTGCCCCACCGGCGGCATCACCCCCGGCAATGCGGCCGCCTATCTCGGCCTGCCCAACGTCGCCTGCGTCGGCGGCAGCTGGCTGGCCCCCGCCGAGGCGGTGAAGGCGGGCGACTGGGGCCGCATCGAAGCCCTGGCGCGAGCGGCCTCGGCCCTTTCCTGAGGGCCTACGGTGCGCCGACTGCCTGCAGCTGGCCCGTAGGCAGGCCCAGCTGCGCCATGCGCCGCTTCAGTTCCGCCTGCCGAGCCGCCGGCAGGCCGGGCGTGCGGGCCAGAACCGCCGGGTACTTGCCGTCCGAAGACGAGGCGATCATCCAGCTGTAGTCGTCGGCGTGGTCGATGACCCAGTAGTTCTTGCGGATCAGCCCGCCGAAGAAGCTGGCCTCGAACTTGGCGTTGGACGGATGGCCGAGCAGGCGCGCGTCCGTCTGCACCACCTCCAGCGGCCCGCCGCGGGAACCCTTGTGGCAGTGCTGGGCGATGGCGAAACGGCCGGCCGCCCGCTTGGTCCAGACCTGATAGGCGCCGAAGCAGTTCTTCTGCCGATCGTTGGGCGTGCGCAGGATCTCGTACCAGCGGCCCATGAAACGGTTGATATCCAGCGACTTTACCGGTTCCGGCGCGGCGGCCGAAGCGGGCATGGCCAGGGCGGAGACAAGGGCGAGGGCGAGCAGGCGGCGGGACATGTCGAGGGCTCCTTCCGATCTCAGCTCCTACGAGCCACGTGCGGGTTTGGATGAACCGCGGGACGGGACCGCGCGTAGAGGCGTTAGTTGAACAGGAGCGCGCCATGGGCCTCGTCACGTCCGCCATCCACGCCTTTCAGGACCAGCCGATGCCTGACTTCGTCACCCGTCCGGCGATCGGCATGCTGGTCGCGGGCGCTCGCAAGCGCCTGACCAGCGAGCCTTCCGCGGAGGCGGACTTCGCCCGCGCCATGGCCGAACGACCGGTCGCCGAGCACGCGGACGCCGCCAACGCCCAGCACTACGAGCTGCCGCCGGAGTTCTTCCGCCTGATCCTGGGGCCGCGCCTGAAGTACTCGTCGTGCCTCTACCGGACGGGCAGCGAGACCCTGTCCGAGGCCGAGGAGATCGCCCTGGCCGAGACTTGCGCCCACGCTGATCTCCAAGATGGCCAGGCGATCCTGGAGCTGGGTTGCGGGTGGGGCTCGTTGTCGTTGTGGATGGCCGAGCGGATGCCCCATTCACGTATCGTCGCGGTGTCCAACTCCGCATCCCAGCGGGAACATATCGAGGGTCA
>CAZRKY010000051.1:0-9188 GCA_964600375.1 uncultured Caulobacteraceae bacterium
TTGACAGCGAGGGCATCTTCCCCTCGATCCTGGGCCACGAGGGCGCGGGGATCGTGCGCGAGCTGGGCGCCGGGGTGACGGGCCTGGAGGTCGGGGACCACGTGATCCCGCTGTACACGCCCGAATGCCGCCAGTGTAAGTCGTGCCTGTCGCGCAAGACCAACCTCTGCACCGCCATCCGGGCGACGCAGGGCAAGGGGCTGATGCCGGACGGCTCGTCGCGGTTCTCCTACAAGGGCCAGTCTATCGCCCACTACATGGGCTGCTCGACCTTCTCGAACTTCACCGTCCTGCCCGAGATCGCGCTGGCCAGGATCCGCAAGGACGCGCCGTTCGAAAGCGCCTGCTACGTCGGCTGCGGCGTCACCACCGGCGTTGGCGCGGTGACCAACACCGCCAAGGTCGAGCCGGGCGCCAACTGCATCGTCTTCGGCCTCGGCGGCATCGGCCTGAACGTCATCCAGGGGCTGAAGCTGGTCGGCGCCAACATGATCATCGGCGTCGACATCAATCCGGCGCGCGAGGAGTGGGGCCGCAAGTTCGGCATGACCCACTTCGTCAATCCCAAGACCATCGACGGCGACATCGTGGCCCACCTGGTGGCGCTGACCGACGGCGGGGCGGACTACACCTTCGACGCGACCGGCAACACCGACGTCATGCGCCAGGCCCTGGAAGCCTGCCACCGCGGCTGGGGCGAGAGCATCATCATCGGCGTGGCCGAGGCCGGCCGCGAGATCGCCACCCGCCCGTTCCAGCTGGTCACCGGCCGGGTCTGGAAGGGCACCGCCTTCGGCGGCGCGCGCGGGCGCACCGACACGCCCAGGATCGTCGACTGGTACATGGACGGGAAGATCCAGATCGACCCGATGATCACCCACAAGATGCCCCTGGAAGACATCAACAAGGCCTTCGACCTGATGCACGCCGGAGAGAGCATCCGCAGTGTGATCGTTTACTGAGGGCCGGGGGTAATTCGGTGACAGTGTCCTAATTCCTGTCATCGGTGCTGCGATCGCGATCCGCCTGGAATGGAATTAGGACACTGTCACCGAATTACGGGTGTGCGCGCTGAAATGACCATCGAAACCCTCGCCACCCACAAGGTCCACGGCGGCACGCTCCGCTACCTGCGCCACGACAGCGAGGCCACCGGCACGCCGATGAAGTTGTCGGCCTTCGTCCCGCCGGGGAAGGGGCCGTTCCCGGTGGTGATCTGGCTGTCGGGCCTGACTTGCACCGAGGACAACTTCACCACCAAGGCCGGGGCCTACGCGGCCGCCGCGCGCCTGGGCCTGATCGTGGTCGCGCCCGACACCAGCCCGCGCGGCGAGGGCGTGCCCAACGACGAGGCCTATGACCTGGGGCAGGGGGCGGGGTTCTACCTCGACGCCACCCAGGCGCCGTGGTCGCAGCACTTCCGGATGGAGACCTACGTCACCCGCGACCTGATCGACCTCATCGAGGCCGAACTGCCCTCCAACGGCCGCTACGGCATCTCTGGGCATTCCATGGGCGGTCACGGGGCGCTCACCCTGGCGCTGCGCCATCCCGCTCGGTTCAAGAGCGTCACCGCCTTTTCGCCGATCGCCTCGCCCATCCGCTGCCCCTGGGGCGAGAAGGCCCTGACCGCCTATCTGGGCGAGGACCGAGCGAGCTGGGAAGACCACGACGCCACCAGCCTGCTGGCCGCCGGCGCGGTGGCGCACTTCGAGTACGATGACATCCTGATCGACCAGGGGACCGCCGATCCCTTCCTGGTCGAGCAACTGAAGCCCGAACTGCTGATCGAGGCGGCGGCCTGGATCGAACAGCCGATCACGGTGCGGATGCAGGAGGGCTACGACCACTCCTACTTCTTCATCGCCAGCTTCATCGCCGACCACCTTGAATGGCACGCGGAGAGGCTGAAGCGATGAGCGACCCCGACAAGGCAGCCCAGGCGCGGCGCACCCGCCTGATGCTGATCTTCGGCGCCATCGTGCCGTGCGCCCTGTTCGTGGTGGCCATGATCGCCTGGACGGTGGTCAACGGGCTTCCCGACGATGGGGGCGGGCTGATCGGCGGGGTGTTGCTGATCATCGGCGTGGCCGTCATCGGCGCCGGTTACTGGCTGGCGGACCGTTACTGGATCAACCCGCGCGGTTGACTCGCCCTGCCTGCGTAGGCATACACCGCCTCTTCGCGCGCCCCTCACCGGGCGCGTGATGCATTACGGATGACGCGAAACCGCCGTTGAGATCGTGGGCCCCATTCGGGGGGCCGCCGGGACGCGTCGAAAAGAGAGCAAGATGTCCAAGCGCCATAGCGCCAAGTACAAACTCGACCGCGTGATGGGCGAGAACCTCTGGGGCCGCCCCAAGTCTCCCGTCAACCAGCGCTCCTACGGCCCCGGCCAGCACGGCCAGCGCCGCAAGTCCAAGGTCTCTGACTTCGGCATCCAGCTGAAGGCCAAGCAGAAGCTGAAGGGCTACTACGGCAACATCACCGAAAAGCAGTTCCGTCGCACCTACGACGAGGCGTCGCGCCGCAAGGGCAACACCTCGGAGAACCTGATCGGCCTGCTGGAATCGCGCCTGGATGCGGTCGTGTACCGCGCCAAGTTCGTCCCGACCGTCTGGGCCGCCCGCCAGTTCGTCAACCACGGCCACGTGACCGTGAACGGCAAGCGCGTGAACATCGGCTCCTACAAGGTCAAGCCGGGCGACATCGTCGAGGTCAAGGAGCGCTCGCGCAACATGGCCCTGGTGCTGGAAGCCCAGCAGTCCTCGGAACGCGACATTCCCGACTACATCGAGCTGGGCGATCGCGGCTTCTCGGTCCGCTTCGTCCGCCAGCCGGACCTGGCCGAAGTGCCGTACCCGGTGAAGATGGAGCCGAACCTGGTGGTCGAGTTCTACGCGTCCTAACCGACGTCGAAACCACGGAATTCAGAGGGCCCCGGAGCGATCCGGGGCCCTTTTTCGTGGCGCGCGCCTGACAATCGGCAAGCCCGCCCATTCAGCCGCGGTTCAACCGGGCCGGACGAGGGTGGCGGCGAAGGAGACGACCGCCATGTTCCGCCGCGCCCTGCTCATGCTGACCGCCATGTTCGCCCTGGCCGCCTCGGCCGTGCAGGCGCGCCCGGCCGACTTCCACTTCGTGGACCTGTCTCATCCGACGGTGGAGCGCATCTATGGGTCGAAGGTCGACGGGCGGGGCCTGACCCTGCAGGTGGCCTCCAGCGGCTGCACGGCCAAGGACAGCTTTCGCCTGAGCGTGGCCGGCTCGCCCTGGCGGGCGAAGGTAACCGCACTGCGGGTGCGGCCGGACTACTGCAAGGCCATGTTCCGGATCGTGGAGTTCACCTGGAGCTACCGCGAACTGGGCCTGCGGCGCGGCACGGCGATCCGGGTAATGAACCCTGTGGCGGACCGCTAGACTTCGAACGGTCCCAGCAGCTCCGCCGGTATCCGCGCCGGGCGCATGGTCTGCGAATCCACCAGCACCCATTCCGACAGCCCCTGGGCGGCGACGCCCTTCGGCCCCTCGATCAGAACGTACCGGGCGAAGCGCGGCCCTTGGGGGACGCCCACCCAGGTGCGGGCGGTGACCGCGTCGCCCAGTTCCAGCGGGCGGCGGTAGTCGACCTCGTGGCGCAGGCAGACCCACGACCACTTCGCCCGCGTCGCCTCGTCGAAGCGCGCGTTCCAGTGGGCGGTGCCGACATCCTGCAGCCAGCGGACATAGACCACGTTGTTGACGTGGCGGTTCTCGTCGATGTCCTCGGGCGCGATGACCAGGGGCACGACGAAGACCTCGCGGTCCCCCGGCGGCTGGAAGGCCCTGTGCCGCTCACGGCCCGAAGACGGGTCCGGCGCGGTTGCGGCCGCGCCGGACGAAGCAGGTTCACTCATGCCGCCAGACTACTGGGCGGGCGGCGTCTCCGGAAGGCCCGTACCGACGGGCCGGGTCATCGCCGTTCGCACACGTCAGACCGCAATCACCAGCGGGGATCCGACACCAGCGGCAGGGTGGGGCAACCCTTCCCTGGCTTGCCGCCATTCGCATTGTCGTTTTGACAGTAGAAGCCGTCATACTTCACGCCATCGACGGTGCGGCATGGCTCCGTGCCGTTGCTGCAGCGGTGCATCGGCTTGTCGCCAGCCTGCGACCGCCGGAGAATGCCGACGTAGGTTGCCGGGCACCCCTTCGAGGTATCGACACCGTCGCAGATGATGAAGTTGCCGTTGGCGATTTCGGCGGATGGAATGGCTAGGCCGTGGAATTTCTTGAAGTTCGGACCGCTTGTCCGGTTCTCGGCGGGGCAGGCGGCATTGCCGGGGCAGGTCACTGCGCCGTTGCCCGGTCCGCCCGCGAACGGCTGCAGGATCAGGTAGGCCCCAGCGGCGCCGGCGACAGCAGCGGCTAGCAGGCTTCCGATCAACAGTACTGGTTTCATCTTTCCCTCCCGGCAATTGAACGTTGGCTACTGAGCAAGACTGGGCGGCAGACCCATGGGGCGGCGCACCGCATTCTGGACACAGGGCTGCATGGTCCAGCCCTTTTCCTGAAGGTAATCGAATATCTGGCCGCGCAGTTTGGCGTCCTTGGTCAAACGGCATTCCACCGTGTGATCGCCGTCGAACTGGAACCGGACGACCAGCCGGATCACCGGCTCGGGTTCATTCCGCAGCGTGGCGAGGGCGGCCTCAAACGTCCTGAACCCCGCGCAGTAGGTCGTGGACCCCAGACAATTCTCCGGCGTCAGTTGGAAGGTCACGTACTCGGAGCGCGAACCGCCGCCCGGCACGTCCAGCAGCTTGGCCGGCCGGTCGATGACGTAGAATCCCGTGTTGGCGATGCAGCGTGCGCCTTGCGGGCAGGCCGCCACGCCCTCCTCCACTCGCGCCGTCATCACGGGCTCGCTCAGGCCGGTATAGGGGAAGACGCCCGGCGCCTTTCGGCCGCTGAAGATCTGGGCCTCGGCGCGTACGATCACGTCGCCGTAGTCCGCGCCGGCGGCGTTCACGATGTCGACCGGAACAGAGAGATAGAGGTCAGCGCCGAAGGGCCCCGCGTCGCGGTAGAGCGCCCAGCGATCCGGCTGCAGCACCACCATGTCCGAGCCGCGCAGGAACATCGCGCCGTTGATGAAGAACGATGTGCCCGAGACCAGCAGCGCGATCAGAGCCACGCCGGCCTCTGTGACCCGGAACCGGCGTTGCTTGCGCGGAGGCGCGACCGCGGGCGGCGCGGGTGCGGGCGCCGGCTTCGCGGGTCGTGCGCGCTTCTTCGGTGATCCCCCAATCGCCATGGAAGAACACTGTAATGCAGCTTTTGCCTTGTGTGCGCGGGAAAACTCGCGCGTCAGGCGTTTTGCGCCAGGACCTAGATCTGAGCGCCGTCCACGACGCCCTTTTCGGTCATCAGCTGGGCCAGTTCGCCGGCCTGGAACATCTCGCGCAGGATGTCGCAGCCGCCGATGAATTCGCCGCGCACGTAGAGCTGCGGAATGGTCGGCCAGTCGCTGAAGTCCTTGATGCCCTGCCGCAGGGCCTCGTCCTGCAGGACGTCGACGCCGACGAAGTCGACGCCGATGTGATCGAGAATCTGGACCACCGTCGACGAGAACCCGCAGCGCGGCGCGTCGGGCGTGCCCTTCATGAACAGGACCACGGGGTTCTGTTCGACCGACTGGGCGATGAAGTCGCGGATCGGATCAGCGTCGGTGGCGGCGTCGGTCACGGGAAGGCTCCTGAAAGGCAGCCTTCAGCTAGGGACGCATGCCTTGCGGGTCAAGGCGCGCGAGCGTCGCGCCCCCTAAGCCGACTTCTGTTCCCTGGCCGAGAAGCGCGCCATTTCGATCTGGGCGCCGAGGCCCGGCGGCAGGTCGCGGTCCGGCACTTCGGTCAGGCGATCGAGGTGGGCCATGTCGGCGGTCTCGACCCAGGCCGAGGAGACGGCCGGCTCGGTCAGGGTGAAGGCCAGGCAGATCTCCTCCGCCGTCCAGTTGGCGGTGCGGTGCAGGAACGAGTAACCGCCGATGCCCTCGAAGGGATCGGGCGCCTCGAACACCTTGCCGAACAGGCCACGCTTCTGGGGGGCGGTGTTCTCGGCCTTCCTGGGCGTGTTCAGGCCATCGGGGAACCAGTCGTAGGCCACGATGGCCATGTCCTGCTCGACGGCGGCGCGCATGCGATTGCGCTCCTTCCAGCCGGACTGGATGCCGTAGGGCGTGGCCAGCACGTCGAAGGCGCCGGTCGACAGGTAGGCGTCCATGGCGTCGTCCACGCCGGCGACTCCCAGCAGGTTGATCCGCCCGGCCGAACGCAGCGACTTCAGCGCCGCAAGCGACTTCTGGGGCAGTTCCTCCTCGCCCGGATCGTCGAGGATGACGAGGTCAAGGTGGCCCAGGTTCGAGACGCGCAGGGTCTGTTCGATCGACTGGCTGAGCGCCTCGGGCGAGAAGTCGCGCACCAGGCCCGTGCGGCCGCGACCCAGCCCCAGGCGCATGGAGACGAACACCAGACGGCGTTCCAGTTGCGACAGGGCCTGGCCCAGGGCGATGGCGGCGTCCGGCTGGGCGGTCTCGATGTGGAAGGAGTTCACGCCCTGCTCGAGGGCGGCCTGGATCATCTCGCCGGTGCGGCCCTGGCCGCGGCGGGCCAGGTCGTCGCCGATCACCAGGGTGACGGCCGAAACCACGACACCGGATCTTCCGAATGGACGGTAGCGCATGGGTCAGTCCTCCCTGGGCGTCGTTTCAAGGGCCAGCGCGTGCAACTCCCCGCCCATGCCGCCCTTGAGGGCCGCATAGACGAGCTGGTGCTGGCGAACCCTCGGCAGGCCCTTGAAGGCCGCCGATGTCACCCTGGCGCGATAGTGGTCGCCGTCGCCGGCCAGGTCCTGGATTTCGATATCCGCGTCCGGAAAGGCGTCGCGCAGACGCGTCTCCAGTTCTTCGGCGGACATGGGCATGCGCTTCAGGCTCCGGGCCCCACGCGCGGGGCCGCCACACTGCATGCTCCATGCTGGTTAACATTGGACTGACAAAGGCGGGCGTGGTCTTTTGGGGGCTCAGGGAAAGAGGGGAATTTCCATGCGTCTGCCGATCATGACCGCCGCTGCTTGCGCGTTGCTCGCGGCCTGTGCGCCCGGAGGGGCCGCCGGCAAGGGCGATTCGCCCCCGGCCAAGGCCGCGCCCGCGGGGCCGGCCGATCCGACCGGGTTCACCCATCCGGCCGGCGCCATGCTGTTTGGCTATTACATGCCGACCGCCGAGGTGAAGACGGGGAACTGGCAGCTGACCAACTTCCACATCGGCGACGAGGAAGGCTTCAAGGATTGGGAGGCCGGCCGCCGCACCCCGACCTACGCCCCGATCATGCTGGAGTTCGACGACGTCACCAGCCCCAAGGCCACCAACGAGCTGGGCGGCGAGTACCACACCGTCTCCGAGCGCATCCT
Source organism: uncultured Caulobacteraceae bacterium (assembly GCA_964600375.1). GTDB lineage: Bacteria > Pseudomonadota > Alphaproteobacteria > Caulobacterales > Caulobacteraceae > JAEZEZ01. The sequence goes on from CAZRKY010000051.1 coordinate 7,450, forward strand.
GCCTGACGCCTATTCCATCAGCGCCGATGGCAAGGTCGATTTCGTCGACAAGAATTCCAAGCTGGGCAAGGTCACCTTCCACGGCCGCCTCGACATGGCCGCCCTGCAGGCCGCCACCCGCGAGAACGCCGACACCTCCGGCACGGTGCTGACCGGGACCTTGACGGTGGGGGACAAGACCTTCGAGAACGTAAGCTTCACTTGGTTCGGCGGCGATTGATCCCATGAGGTTGCGTATCGCGGCGGCGCTTGCCGCAGTTGGCCTGACCGCCGCGCTTTCCGCCTGCATCCACATCACGCCCGACCGCCCCCAGGGCGGGCGGCTGATGGACGATGTGCGCGCGCTTTCGGCGGACGAGATGCAGGGCCGGATGGTCGACACCAAGGGGTCGATCAAGGCCCGCGGCTGGATCCTGAACCGGCTGAAGCAGGAGGGGGTGCGACCGCTGCCGTCCGGCTGGATGCAGACCTTCACCTTCGCGTCCGAGGACGGGCAGGGCACGGTCCAGGGCGTCAATGTCATGGGCTATGTGCGCGGCCGCCGCCACCCGGACCAGTTCATCGTGGTCAGCGCCCACTACGACCATATGGGCGTCGAGAACGGCCAGATCTTCAACGGCGCGGACGACAACGCCTCGGGCGTGGCGGGCATGCTGGACATCGCCCATCGGCTGCGCGGCCATGCGCCGGACCACTCGGTGATCTTCGTGGCGCTGGACGGCGAGGAGGAGGGACTGAAGGGGGCCGAGGCCTTCGTCGCCCGCCCGCCGGTCCCGGTCGAGCGGATGGTGCTGAACCTCAACCTCGACATGATCTCGCGCCTGGACAAGGGCGAGATCTACGCTGTCGGCGCCTACCAGTTCCCGGCCCTGAAGCCCGCGCTGGAACGGGCCGCGCAGGGGTCGAAGGTGACGCTGCTGTTCGGGCGCGACCGTCCCGTCGACAAGGGGCGCGACAACTGGGTGGCCCTGTCGGACCAGCAGCCCTTCTACGCCGCTGGCGTGCCCTTCATCTTCTTCAGCGTCGACGACCACGCCGACTACCACAAGCCGTCCGACGACCCCGAACGCATCCCGATCCCGTTCTTCGAAGCGGGCGTGCAGTTGATCGCCGACGCCTTCTGGCAGTTCGACGCGATGGACCTGACGGCGGTGAAGGCCGGGCCGCACAACTAGTCGGTCAGTGACGCGATCTCCCGCTTGAGGTTAGCGCGCGCCTGGACTTCGTAGCGCCTGGCGAAGGCCGGGTCGGCGAAGATGACCGGCGTCTCCAGAAACTTGCGGAGCACCGCCGCGCGGCCGGCCCGGTAGGCGTCCTCTGGCACGAAGCCATATTCCTCCCGGATCTGGGCGGCGTAGCGGTCGTAGGCGGCTGGCTCGCGGCCCAGAATCGAGAGGTCGATGGAGACCAGAAGGGCGCCGCGCTGGTCGCCGCCCGCCACGGTGTGGCCTTTGGTCAACAGGATCAGCCGCGCCACTTCGTCGATGGTTTCGGGCGCTTCCCCCATGGCGGCGAGGTCGCGTCGGGCCAGCTCAGCGCTTACCTCTTCGTTGTCGCCGCGCATCGGGTCGTAAACTGCATCATGCCACCAGAGCGCCAGCTCCAGCAGCCGGCCATCGGCCGCACCGAGGCCCTGCACTGACGCCAGCTGCGTCAGGCAGTCCTCGATGTGGGCAAGCGTGTGATAGCGCCGCTGCGGCTCGCTGTACGCGGCGCGCAGGGCAGGGGTCACGCGTCCG
>CAZRKY010000051.1:9198-15489 GCA_964600375.1 uncultured Caulobacteraceae bacterium
TGCCGGGGTTGGCGGGCGGTTCGCCCTTGGGCAGGGCGTCGACGTTCTCCATGCCGTCGGTGACCTCGCCCCACACGGTGTACTGCTTGTCCAGGAAGGTGGCGTCGTCGAAGACGATGAAGAACTGGCTGTTGGCGCTGTCGGGCTGGCCCGAGCGGGCCATCGAGCAGATTCCGCGCACGTGCGGCTCGGCCGAGAACTCGGCCTTCAAGTTCGGCTTGGACGAGCCGGAGTAGCCAGTGCCGGTCGGATCGCCGCCCTGGGCCATGAAGCCGGGGATCACGCGGTGGAAGACCACGCCGTCATAGAAGCCCTCGCGGACCAGCTCCTTGATGCGCGCGACATGGCCCGGCGCCAGGTCGGGACGCAGGCGGATGGTGACCGGCCCGGTGTCGAGCGTCAGGATCAGGGTGTTTTCGGCGTCGTCGGCCATGGGGAGGGGCTCCGGTTTGAACTTTGGGCGCCTACATAGAGGGACCGGCGGCGGCTGTCGCCCCAACCTGGAGAGATTTCATGACCCCGCTCTACACCGCCCAGGCCACGGTCACCGGATCGGGCCGCACCGGCGGCCACGGCGAGACTTCCGACGGCCGGGTGAAGGTCGACTTCTCGATGCCTCGGGAACTGGGCGGACCGGGCGGCGAGGGGACCAACCCCGAGCAGCTGGTGTCGATCGGCTACGCCGCCTGTTTCGAGAGCGCGCTGCACTTCGTGGCCGGCAAGCACGGCAGGAAGCTGGAGAACCCGTCGGTCACCGTGCGCACCGCCATCGGCCGCGGCGCGGCGGGCGGGTTCGAGTTCAGCTTCGACATCGAGGCCGAGCTGCCGGGCGTCGACCGCGCCGAGGCGGAGGCCCTGGTCGCCGAAGCCCACAAGGTCTGTCCCTACTCCAACGCCTTCCGCAACGGCGCGCCCACCAAGGCGCATCTGAAGGCCTAGGGAGCCGTCCGGCGGTGGACGTAGTTGCTGCGGTGCAACACTAAGAAAGATGGATCAATATTAAGCTGCAGCGTGCGGTCGGGCTTCCTATCTGTGACGGGTAGAAAGGCCCTGCCCATGTACCGCTTCCTCCGCCCGCTGTTCTCCGCCATGGCCCTGATCGCCGCCGCCTTCGAGGCGACGCCGGAAAACGCCTGAAGCCACGCCCCGGACGTCGTCGCGACGACGGACTGACGCGCCCTGACGACTTGGGCGCCGCGCGTGCTACACCCGGCCCATGAGCGAAGAAGAACCCCGCAAGCGCATGGTGAAGCTGCCCACCGGCGGCGACCCCGCCGGGCGCAAGCAGGGCGTGAAGATGAAGACTGCGGCCGACAAGTCGATGTCGTCGCAGCAGTGGATCAAGCGCCAGATCTCCGACCCCTATTCCGAAAAGGCCCGGGCCGAGGGCTGGCGTTCGCGCGCCGCCTTCAAGCTGAGCGAGATCGACGACCGGTTCCAGCTGATCCGCCGGGGCTCCAAGGTCATCGACCTGGGCGCGGCGCCGGGCGGCTGGGTGCAGGTGGTGCTCAAGCGCGGCGCCTCGGCGGTCGTGGGTGTGGACCTGCTGGAGATCGAACCGATCCCCGGCGCCATCCTGATCCAGGCCGACTTCACCGATCCCGGCGTCGATGACCGCCTGATCGCCGAGCTGGGCGGGGCGCCTGACCTGGTGCTCTCCGACATGGCGCACAACACCGTCGGTCACCGCGCCACCGACCACCTGAAGATCATCGCCCTGATCGAGATCGCCGCCGAGTTCGCGGTGCGCACGCTCAAGCCCGGCGGCGCTTTTGTGACCAAGAATTTTCAGGGCGGGTCGGCCGGCGAGGTGCTGAACCTGCTGCGGGCCAACTTCGCGGACGTGAAGTATGTGAAGCCCAAGGCCAGCCGGGTCGACTCGTCGGAGGTGTATCTGGTGGCCACCGGGTTCAGGGGCCGGGCGGCGCCACAATCATTATCTTAGCGTGTGCGCATGTAGCGAAAGCGCCTTTCAGTGTAGAGGTTTCGCGAAAACTGACCCTTGATCACCCAGGAATTGCGCTGTATCAATTCCTTGCTGTGAGGGGGGCTCCATCACGGACACCAAGTCCGAAGGAGTCCCTAAATGTCGAACCCCGTTTCGATCTCCGCCGCCAACGCCACCTCCGAATTCCAGACCGTTCCGCTTGACGCCCAGGCGCTGTCCAACGGCACGTTCCAGCTGCCGGCTGACCCCATCACGGTCGCCGACCAGGGGGCTACGGCGGCGATCGTGGACGCCATCTTGGGCGCCACGCCGGGGCTGACGATTGACTACAATTCGATCGTCATCGTCGGTGGGCCGACGTCCGTAGGCTACTACGACGGCAGTCTCAGCCCGCTGGGCATCGGCGCGGGCCTGCTGATCACCTCGGGGACCATGCCCGGGACCAGCAACACGGTCGGCTGGTTCGGCGAGGACAACGGGCTGAATGGCGACGCGGCGCTCGACGCGGTCATCAATCCGATCTTCCAGACCCAGTCCTACGACGCCACCAGCATCTCGTTCGACTTCACCGTCACCGATCCGTCGATCACCGGCATCAGCTTCAACATCGTCTTCGGCACCGACGAGTACCCCGAGTGGGTCGACCAGTTCGTCGACATCGCCGTGGTGCTGGTGAACGGCGTCAACGTCGCCTACTTCGGCAACGATCCCAACGCGCCGCTCAGCGTCATCAGCCAGAACCTGGCCGCGGGCTATTTCATCGACAACGGCTCCGGCAACCTGCCGATCGAGTACGACGGCGTCTCCAACGTGCTCACCGTCTTCGCCCCGGTGACGCTGGGGGTGAACACCATCACCATCGCCATCGCCGACACCGGCGACCACATCTACGACTCAGGCCTGTTCATCTCGGGGCTGCAGGGCGTGACCTTGCCGGCCACCGGCGTCAGCCAGGACGTGCCTTGCACCGAAGGCGATGACGATCTGGTTGGCGACGACTCCAGCGAGAGTTTCAACGGCCTCGGCGGCGACGACACGCTCAATGCTGGCGGCGGCGATGACGTCGTCCAGGGCGGCGGCGGTTCGGACCACATCATGGGCGGCTCCGGCCACGACGTCATGGACGGCGGCGACGGCGCGGACGTTGTCGAAGGCGGTGAAGGCGACGACCTGATCAACTGGTCCGGCAGCGACGCCATCGACGGCGGCAACGGCGTCGACAAGGTCATCATCGACCTGTCGGCCTCCAGCGTTGGCGAGACGCTGAACTTCAGCTCGGAAGACCCGCAGACCCTGTCCGACGGCTCCAGCCTGGTCGGGGTCGAGCAGGTCAGCTTCACGGGCGGCTCGGGCGACGACACCGTCACCGGCGGGGCCTATGCGGACACCATCTCGGGCGGCGACGGCGATGACGTGCTCTCCGGCGGCGGCGGCGACAACACCCTGGATGGCGGCGCGGGCAATGACACGGCGGTCTTCGTCGGCCAGTCCACCGACTACCTGATCACCCAGGGCCCGAACGGAACCCTGATCGTCGAGGACCTGCTGAGCCAGGCGGCTGATCGCTTCACCACCCTGGTCAACATCGAGAACGTCCAGTTCGTGGACGGGACGTTCGATCCCACGCCCCTGATCAGCCACGGCGAGACCATCTTCGGCACCAGTGACGACGACGTCATCAACGGCTCTCAGACCGTCCCCGGCCAGGGCTTCGCAACCGACTTCGCCGACGTCATCACCACGGGCGACGGCGACGACATCGTCGACGCCCTCGGCGGCGACGACGTCATCAGCCTGGGCGCCAAGAACGACATCGCCAATGGCGGCGAGGGCGACGACACCATCACCGGCGGCGGCCGTGACGACGAGATCGACGGCGGAGGTGGGACCGATACGGCTGTCTTCAGCGGCAATTTCGCCGACTACCTGATCGTCGAACAGGGGGACGGCTACCTGATCACCGACCTTCGTCCCGGTTCGCCCGACGGCGAGGATCAGCTGGTCAACGTCGAATTCGCCCAGTTCGCCGACGGGACGGTAAAGCTGACCATCGGCGCGGCGCCGACGATCGGAGACGGCGACACCGTCGCCGAAGTCGTCGAGACCGCTGCGGCTGCGGGCACGGCCACGATCAGCGGCGCCTTTGACTTTTTCGACGCCGATCATGACGACACCCACACGGTATCGGTCGTGGCCACGAGCGGCGACCAGACGGGCGTGACCTTCCAGGCCTCCATGGACTCCGACACCGACGGTGAAAACGCCGGTTCGGTGAGCTGGAGCGTGCAGGTCGACACGGCCGCCATTCAGGGGCTCGCCGAGGGTCAGATCCGCACCCTGACCTACACGGTCGCGGTCACGGACAGCGCCGGCAACGAAACCGACCAGATCGTCACCGTCGAGATCATCGGCACCAACGACGGACCGGTCATTTCCTCGCCGTCGGTGGTCAATGTCACTGCGGCCGGCGGACCCGTCTCGGTCAATGCCCTGGCCGGCGTCAGCGACGGGGACAACGGCGCCAAGCCGCACGTCGCCTCGCTGCCCGAGAACCTGCCGACCGGCGTCACCTTCGACGCGGTCAACCAGACGTTCACGCTCGACCCCAACGATCCCGACCTGGTCGCCCAGACCGGCGGGCAGGATTCGGTGGTGGTGGTGGATTTCGTCATCACCGACGGTTTCACCAACATCCCGGCCACGATCACCTTCAATGTGGGCGGCGCCGGGGTGAGCATCATCGGCACCAGCGGCAATGATGTGATCGACGCCCTCCAGGGCCCCGTGGGCCAGCCGCACGTCACCTCGGGCGCCGACTTCATCAACGGCCGGGCGGGGGACGACACGATCTTCGGCCTGGACGGCGATGACCAACTTGTGGGCGAGACCGGGTCGGACACGCTGTGGGGCGGCAACGGCGATGACGTGCTCGACGGCGGGTCACGCATCGACACCCTCCACGGCGGCTCAGGCGACGACACCTTCATCGTCAACGGGCTCGAAGCGCTGCAGGACATCTTCGACGGCGGCTCGACCGGCGAGACCCTCGGCGACGCCATCCAGGTCGAAGGGAGCGGCGACGTCACCCTCGCCGGGTTCAACGCCACCGCCGCCGGCATTGAGCGCTGGATCGGCAATGGCATGGCCCTGCTTGGCCGCGCCGGCAGCGAGACCTTCAACCTGAGCGGCCTGACGGAAATCAGCGGCTTGGCCTACGTCGACGCCGACGGCGGCAACGACACCATGATCGGTTCGAACTTCGACGACGATCTTCGCGGCGGGACCGGCAACGACTCCATCAACGGCGGTCTCGGCGCTGACTCGCTGACCGGAGGAGCCGGTAACGACACCTTCTACGTCGACAACGCGGGCGATCAGGTCTTCGAGAACCTCAACGAAGGTACCGACAAGGTCTTCACGACCGTCGACTTCGTGCTGGGCGCCAACATCGAGAACCTGGCCGTCCAGGGCGCGATCGGGCGCACCGTCACCGGCAACGCGCTTGCCAATGTGATGACGGGCGGCAGCGGCGGCGACATCCTCGACGGCGGCGACGGCAACGACACGCTGGATGGCGGTGACGGCGACGACACGGTCATCGGCGGTCTGGGAACCGACACCCTGGTCGGCGGGGCCGGCATCGATACCGTCGACTACCGCAGCGCGACCTCGGCGATCACTGTCAGCCTCAGCACCACCTCCAGCCAGGCGACCGGCGGGGCAGGCAGCGACCGGCTTTCGGGCTTCGAGAACCTGACCGGGTCGGCCTTCGCCGACACCCTGACGGGTTCGAACAGCGCCAACGTCATCAACGGCGGCGACGGGGCGGACGTGATCAACGGCCGCGACGGCAATGACACGATCATCGGCGGCGAGGGCGATGACCGGATGATCGGCGGCGCCGGCGCCGACGCCTTTGACGGCGGCAATGGCTCCGACATCGTCGACTACCGCACCGCCTCGGGCAGCGTGACCGTCAACCTCGCGACCGGAATCCACACCGGTGAGGCCCTGGGCGACACCTTCAGTTCGGTTGAACGCTGGCTGATGTCCAATGGCAACGACAGCTTCTTCGGCACGGCTTCGGCCGAGCAGGTGGATGGCAATGACGGCAATGACAGCCTGAACGGCGGCGCGGGCAACGACAGCCTGCGCGGCCTGAACGGCGCCGACACCCTCAGTGGCGACGACGGGGCCGACACGCTGCAGGGCGGGGCCGGCAACGACACCATCTCCGGCGGTCTGGGCTTCGACAAGATCTACGGCGACGCCGGCAACGACACGCTCACCGGCGGCGCGGGCGCCGGCGACCAGTTCATCTGGTCGGGGAACGCCAACCTCGG
>CAZRKY010000052.1:0-15288 GCA_964600375.1 uncultured Caulobacteraceae bacterium
ACCTCGGCGTGGACCCCGATCGCATCGACGTCGAGGGCCTGGGCGAGGACGACGTCGCGGTGGCCACCGCCGACGGCGTCGCCGAACCCCTCAACCGCCGGGCGGCAGTCAGCTTCGCGTCAGGCGGCTGCATGAGCCAGGGCGGCGCGCCGGTGTGCGCGCCACAGCGCGGCGTGCCGTTCTGCCCCGGCGACCGGCGCTGCAGGCGGCCCAGAGGGTAACCTGCTCGCGCCCGCCTAGAGCGTCAGGCACACCTCCGGCAGGGCGATCGGCGCGGTCAGGGTCACGCAGTTGCGCGTGGGCCGGACCGGATGGCTGAAGTTGAAGGTGACGGCCACATCCACCGACTGCCCGGTCCCAAGGCTGACCGGCCCGGTGCAGGTCATCGGCGCGCCCGTGGCCGAACAGGTCCACCCCGTCGGCCCGACGCTCAGCAAAGCCATGGAGTTGGGCGACGGCGGCAGGTTCAGGACCCGCATGGTGTCGGAGAAGCTCACCGGTCCTGCGTAGGGGCCTGTTCCGATGTTGGTGATCCGGATGCGGAAGACGCAGGGATTGTTCACCCCGTTCGGCCCGCAGGCGACGGGGCCGCTGTCGTTGATCTTCTCGATCGAGAGCTGCGGCGCCGGCGGGTTCTGGCGGTTGCCGAACACCAGGTTGACGGTCTGGCCCGAGACGATGGTGAAGGGCTTCTGCGGCGAGGCCCCCGCCGGGTCGGTGTTGGTCCATCCCGTCTGCATCACCTCCTCGGCGCGGTAGGTTCCCGGCGCCAGGTCGCGGCAGTAGTCGTTCGGCGACGCGGCGGTGGTGATGGCGCCGACCGCGGCGCCGGTCGAGGTCTTCAGGTTGAAGGTCCAGCCCAGCAGAGGCGGCTCGAAGCTCTCGCGCGCGCCGTTGCCGTTCAGGTCATTGTATTTGACGATACAGACCCTGCCCTTGGCCGGCGGCAGGGTGCTGCGGTTGCCGAAGAACGGCTTGGCGGTCTCGCCGGCGATGACGGTGACCAGCTTGCTGGGGTTGGCCCCGCCGGGATCGGAACTGACCCAGCCGGTCTGCATCGTCTCGGTCACCGTGTAGTCGCCTGCCGGGACGGTGAAGCACGCCCGGCCCTCACCGTTGGTGACGCCTGTGGCGCCGTTCGACAGGGTGAAGGTCCAGCCCGGCAGGAACGGCTCGCCGGCGTCGCGCTGCCCGTCAGCGTCGAGGTCCTGATATTTGGTCACGCAGATGTCGCCGGGCGGGGGCGGAATCCGGCGGTTGCCGAAGAACACGTGGGTCGTCGCGCCGGCGACGACATAGACCGTCTTGGACGGCTTGACCCCGCCGGGGTCGGTGCTGGTCCAGCCGGGCTGCAACTCTTCCGTGACCGTGTAGCCCCCGAGCGGCGATTGCCAGCAGATCACCCCGTCTTCGCGGGTTTCGCCCGAAGGTCCGTGCGACAAGGTGAAGCCCCACCCGGCCAGCGGCGGCTCGTTGGGGTCCCGCGTCGCATCCTGGTCAAGATCCTCATACTTGTGGACGCAGACCTCGCCCGACTGAGGCGACGTCTGGCGGTTGCCGAACGTGACAGTGATCGTCCCCCCCACGGGGAGGTTGAGGGTCTGAAGGTAGCCCCCCGGCGTCGTCGGGGTCCAGCCTGAAGCGGATGGCTGAGAAGGCGGCTCTTTGACCTGGTACAGGTCCGTCACCGCTATGGTTCCGGGGAGGGTCACACACGCGCGTCCTTCGGCGCCGGTCGTTACCGGCACGGTGATCGTGCCGGGCCACGACGTGCCTAATGTCACCTCGAAGTTCCAGCCCATGAGCCACCCTTCGGTCGGTTGCCGAATCCCGTCGCCGTTCAGGTCGTTGAATTTTTCAACGCAGACCGGCGTGACTGAGTCTTGCGGCGTCGGCGTGCCCGGGCCGCCGCGCGGTTGGCCGGCGTCGGCGCGGCGGTCGTCCCTGCGGTCTTCCCGCCGTTCGTCCCGGCGTTCACGCCCGCAGCGCTGGCCCCGGCAGTCGCCGAACAGCACGGTGACCGAACTATCGGGCCGCAGGGTCACCGGCTTCACGTTCGGCGTCGGCGCGCCCGGTTCGGTGTTGATCCAGTCGCCGCCGATGGTCTGGCGCACGCTGTAGCCGCCCGGCGCCAGCGGCCGCGCATTGCAGAACCGGCCCTTGCCGTCGGTGGCGCCGCTGGCGACGGTTGCGCCCGTCGCGTCGGTGATGGTGAAGCTCCAGCCCGGCATGCCCATTTCGCCGCGGTCGCGCCGGCCGTTGCCGTTGGCGTCCTCATAGGCGAGCGCGCAGATGAACCCCTGGCGCGATCGGTCCAGCCCGTCCTGCAGCGCAAACAGGCCGCCCACCAGGTCGCTGAGGTCCACGCTGGTCGACGGCGGGGGGCGGCGATCCGGGACATCGACCCGCACGGACGGCGAAGCGATCTGCGCCTCAGCGCCCGTGACCAGCCACAGCGCGAAACAGCTCAGCAGGCCGCAGGCGGCCAGAATTCGGCGCAGATGCATCGGATGGCCCCCCAAGTCCTGGGGTCAGGGGACGTCAAATCGGGTGGTGCGTCAAACAACGATGTTCCGGGAATGAACGCGCTGTCCCCCCCTAGCCCTTCGCGGCCTTGTCCCCGAAGGCCGCCTGGCCCTTGTTCGACGGCGGGGCTGCGTCGGTCTTGGCGTCGCCGGTCGGGGCGGCCTTGCCCTTCTTCAGGTCGTTGCGGACCTCAAAGGGCGGGGGCTTGTCGATCATGGGTCGCGCTCCTGAATGGCCGCGCTAGAGTGCCTCCATTCCCGCTCCCCCGGAAGACCGCCGAAGGACCCGACATGACCGACGTTCCCGCCATCGACCGCCTGATGACCCGCAAGACGGCCCTGGGCGAGACGGTGCGGGACGCCCGCCCGGCCCGAGCGTTGGAGCCTGGCGAGGCGGTGCTGAAACTCGACCGGTTCTCGATCACCGCCAACAACATCACCTACGCGGTGTTCGGCGACGCCATGCAGTACTGGCAGTTCTTCCCGACAGGCGACGAGGCGCTGGGGCACATGCCGGTCTGGGGCTTCGCCGACGTCGTGGCCTCCACTGTTCCGGGCGTCGAGGTCGGCGAGCGCTTCTACGGCTACTTCCCGATCGCCACGCATCTGGTCATGCGGCCCGAGCGGGTGACCGGCCGGGGCTTCTACGACGGCGCGACCCACCGTGCGGCCCTGGTCTCGGCCTACAACCAGTACACCCGCTGTTCCGAGGACGCGGGCTATTCGCCGGCGACCGAGAACCTGCAGGCGCTTTACCGGCCCCTGTTCATCACCGCCTTCATGCTGGCCGACTACGTGGTCGACAACGCCGGCTTCGGCGCGCGGCGGCTGCTGGTATCTTCGGCCTCGTCCAAGACCGCCTATGGCACGGCCGCCTGCCTGGACGGGGCGGGCTTTGAGCGCATCGGCCTGACCTCGGCGCGCAACACCGCCTTCGTCGAGGGCCTGGGCTGTTACGACAAGGTCGCGGACTACGCCGCCATCGAGGCCCTGCCCGCCGACCAGCCGGTCGCCTATCTGGATTTCTCCGGCGATCCTGAGCTGCGCGCGCGCATCCACCACCACTTCGGCGAAGCCCTGGTGCACGACTGCGTCATCGGCAGCGCCGGGGCGACCAAGCTGAACGCGCCCGTCGCCCTGCCCGGCCCGCGGCCGCAGTTCTTCTTCGCCCCCAACCAGATCGCCAAGCGCAACACCGACTGGGGTCCCGCCGAGTTCAACCGTCGCTACGGCGAGGCCGAGCGCGCCTTCTTCGCCCGCGTCGCGGACCCGTCGCATCCGTGGATGAAGGTGGTTGAGCATGCCGGCTTCGACGCGGCCGCCGCGGTCATCGCCGACCTCCACGCCGGTCGCGCCGACCCGCTGGAAGGCCACATCGTGGTGCTGGATTAGCGCCGCAGCGGCGCCGGGTATTCCAGGCGCTCGGGGTCGTAGCCCAGGGCGCGCACGCGGGCCTTCAGGGCCGCCAGCTGCTCGGCGCTCGGGACCTCGCGCGTGTAGATCCAAACCTTCTCGAAGGCCGGGTCCGACGAGATGAACCAGCTGTAGTCCTCGGCGTGGTCAAGCACCTGGTATTACAAGAAGATGACCAGGGCGTAGCGCACCTTCAGGATGGCGTTCGTCCCGGGGTCCAGGATCGTACCGGTCCCCGAGATCGACTTGGTCTTGCCATCCGGCGTCCCCTCCTGGCAGGTGTCGACGACCTTGACCCGCGTGGCCGAGACCCGCGTGTAGGTGGTGGCGCCCGCGACGCAGCCGTCGGTCAGGCGCATCGGCAGACGGCCGATCTCGAGCCAGGTTCCGGAATAGAAGCGCTCGGCGTCCACCGGCTTGGCCGGGGCGGGCGCGCGCTGGGGCGCGGCGAAGGCGACGGCGGCCGACAGCAGCGACAGGGCGCAGGCGAGCGTGGCGGTAAGGGACAGGCGGCGCAGCATGGGGAGATCTCCGCTGGAGTTCTCTCCCTCTACGCGCGGACCTAGCCCTTGGATCGCTCGATGCCCTTGGGCAGGCCGGGACCGACCAGCACCAGCAGGGCCGCCAGCGCGATCGCCGCGAAGGCCAGGGCGCTGCCCTCCGGACCCGTGGAGCCGCCGCTGAGCCAGACTTCGCCCTGGGGATGCGAGACCATCAGGGCGCCCGAACCAAGGCTGCCGGAGTTGCCCACCCCGAAGAGGAAGGTCTGCGCCCAGTTCCAGGCGGCATGGAAGCCGATGGCCCACCACAGCGAACCGGTCTTCCAGATGCTGTAGCAGAAGACCAGGGCCACCACGCCGGCCGAAGCGAGGCCGATCAGGCTCTCCCCGGGGTTGGCGATGTGGCCTGACAGGAACAGCGCCGAGGTCAGCAGCGACGCCCAGATGAAGCCCATGGTGCGGGTCAGGCGCGCCAGCAGGAAGCCGCGCATCACGGTCTCCTCCAGTACGCCCACCATCAGGCAGGCCCCGGCCCACATGAGGCCCTGGCGCCAGATCTCGTCGCCCTGCAGGACGACGCCGTCGAAGGTCAGGGCGCCCAGTCCCCACAAGGCCCCGACCAGGCCCGACAGCACGCCCACCCCAACCAGGATCCCGTAGAAAAAGCGCACCAGCATGCCGGAGAAGGCGAAGCCGTAGTTGGCGAGGCCGCGCCGCTCGATCAGCGCCATCACGCCGGTCGCGATCAGGACCGAGATCACCCCCGGGGCCAGCCGTAGGATGACCCCAAGCGCGGAGTCAGGGTCGCTGACCAGGTCCTTGGAGTGCAGGCCCTGCGACTTCAGCAGCAGCACCAGGCCGATCTGGGTCGCGCCGACCAGCAGCACGAAGATCAGGATCGCCCACGGCAGCCGGATCCCGTGCGGTCCTGTGAAGAACCAGGCCATGCCGCGCTCTCGCCAGGCTGGCTGAGAAGCGGCCGAAGCGGTTTCGGCATGGGCCTCGGGGGCGTTGGTCTGTTCGGTCTCGTCGTGCATCACAGGCGTCCAGTCGCGCCCCGAAAAGGGACGCAACCACGAGCCACTGCAAGGAGAGGGCCGCCCGATCAGTCCCGGGTTGTCGGGGTCGCGTCGGCGGTGGAGTGCGCGGAGGCGCCGCGCCGCAGCCACTTGCCCGCCAAGCTGGCGGCGAACGCGAGCAGGCAGAGGAAGAAGGCGAACTTCGCGAGCGCGCCGGCGACATTCACGACGAAGCCGAGAATGCCGAAGACGATCATCAGGACGAGAAACAGACCAGCGAGCTTGAGCATGGGAGTGAAACGCCCTTCCAGCGTTGCCGTTCCCGGCCGCCGCGGAAACCTGCGACCGAATCTGTCGCAGACTCAATCCAGCTTCGCAGCCGAAAGCGAGGACTTATGCCCACGTCGGACGAATGCATGCTTCAGAACCACGGCCTCCCCTGCGCCTGCGGCCGCCAGCGCATGACCTGCCCTCACCTTGTCCGCGCCCGGGCGCGCCGGATGATCGTCACCCTCGCCGAGGGCATGGCCGCCGCCCGGGCGCTGGAACTGGCCGTGGCCGTGCGCGGCATGGAAGGCGTCACCCACGTCCGCTTCCGCTAGGCCCCGCCGGAAGGCGCTGGTTGACCCGCGCAGCCATCATCGCTCAAGTCAGCCCCCGGTTCTCACGGAACGCCATGACCACCCAGGGCCAGTCCATTCCCGATATGCAGGACCTGCTGGCCGGCGTCGGCCGGGCGCTGCTGTTCTGGGGTCATTTGGAGGCGGCCATGGACGAGGCCTTGCCGGAACCGGTGCGGGAGTCGCTCCGCCGCAATGGCGGCGGCAAGACCACGTCGCTCTGGCGCAGCGCCCTGGAGGACCGGCCCGACGCCGACAGCCCGCGCCACCGGGCCCTGCTGGACGAACTGGACGGGGTCTCGGACCTGCGCAACCTCCTGGCCCACGGCCTCTGGTCGGCCTGGACCGACCCCAGCGGCGCCGAGCCCGCCCGCGTGCGCTGTCGCGATCGTTCCGGCCAGATGCAGGAGCTGACCCTAGCGGACCTGACCGCCCTGGCCGAACGCATCGAAGGCCTGACCCGCGAAATCCGCCAGGTGGACCTGACCGCGGCCTGACCCGCCACGGCCTTCCCTTCAGGAGGGCTACCGCCCGCCGCCGCCGCTTTCGCCCGTGACGGTGGGCGGGCCGTCGTCGCTGCTCGCGCCGGGCCTCTGGCGGTTCTGTTCGGTGTAGTCGCCCCCGCCCGGCGCGGCTTGCGGCGCCGGCGCCGAATCCGACGGTGACACGGGCACGGGCGCGGAGATTTCCGGCGAGGGGGTCGTGGTCGTCGAGGTCGTGCTGTTGCTGTCGGGCTCGAGCATCGCCTTGATGACGAAGAACATCACGATCAGGAACGGGATGATCCAGCCGCATCCCCCCTTCTTCTTGCCGGGGACCGCGGGCGGAGTCTGGCCCGCCGCCGCGACCCGGGCGCGGACGGCGGCGATCAGTTGTTCGCGGGCCGCCTCGGCCGCCTGGCCGCTCGCCTTGGCCACGGGCTGCGCCTTGACCGGCTTGGGCGGGCGGATCGAGCCCTTGTTGTTCCAGTCGGCGGCGGCGCGCTCGCGGGTCTGGCGCTCCAGCTGGGCCTGGGCCTGCTGGGCCTGGGCGGCGGCGCGGGCGGCGTCCTTGGAGCGCACGGCGGCCTGGCGCCGGTCGCGCACGCTCTTGGATTCGCCCCGCTCGCTCTGGGCGGCGCGGGCCACGGCGCTGAGGTCGGGGCGCTCGGCGACGGCTTGTGGTCCCTGCACGATTGCTCCCAGCCGGGTCACGTCGCCGGACGCCATCCGCTGGATCGCCGGGGCATCGGGGAAGAAGCCCAGCAGCATGTTGGCGATACGCCCCGCCGGTCCGATCCGCCCCGCGCCCGCGGAAGGATCGAGGTAGAGGGTGCGCATGGCCCCCACCAGCGACAGGGCGCGAGGGTCCTCGCGGCCCCGCAGCTTCGCCATCACCAGGGCCGGGCGGTTCGCCGCCTCCCAGGCCGCCATGTGACCTTCCAGCCGCTCCAGCCCGTCGCGGCCGCCGCGGGTCATGGCGTCGACCTCGTTCAGGATCGCGGCCTCGCGCTGGTCCAGCAGCGGAGCCAGGGCGTCGGTATAGGCGCCCACCAGCGCGTCGATCAGCTTCAGGTCGTTGTCGTGGCCCGAGGGCGCGGGCCGCTCGATCAGGCGGATCAGCCGGTCGCGGCCGTCTCCGGCCTCGGCCAGCAGGCGCGCGGCGCTGCGCCCGTGCCGCTCGCGCACGGTCTGCAGCGCCCAGTCGACCTGGGCGGCGTTGGCCGGCGGGTAGCCCGAAATCATGCGGTCGGCGTTGACCTGGCTCAGCACGTCGACGGACTCGACCCCGTCCCAGGCCCGGACCATCTGGTCGACCATGTCCGGATCGGCGAAGCGCAGGGCCATGTCGGCGGCCAGGTTGGCCTTGGCGAGGCCGCGCAACAGCACCAGCCGGCCGGCCGCCGCGCCCGCATCCCGCGCGGCCAGCGCCGCCACGGTTTCCTGCGCCGCCAGGGACGAGGCGCCCGGCAGCCACGACAGCTCCTCGGCGAGCCGTGCGTGCGGATCCAGCACGACGGCCGCCGCGCCGCGCGCGCCGCCACGCGCCGCGACCTCCTCGATCTGCTCACGGGACGCCCGCGGCGTCAGCCCGAGCAGGGCGAACGGATTGTCGGTCAGGGAAAAGAGTCGGTCGTCGCCGGCCATGGGGGGAGCTTAGCGGCGTGCGGCGCAAGCGCCAGCCAGTCTTTGATGCCTTCTCGCCCGGCGCTTACCCGGCCAGGGTCGCGAGCGCCTCGCCCAGCCGCGCGGTCAGGGCCGTTCTGCGGCGACCCGAGCCCGAAAGCTCGCGCACCGCCCGCCCCAGCCCCGCAACCTCGCGCAAGGCAAGCAGGGCGTCCGCCGCCAAGGCTGGACGGCCTTCAGCGCCGTACCGGGCGACCACGGCGCGCTCCATGCGGTCGAGCTCGCGCCGGGCCTGGGCCTGGCGTGCGGCAAGGCGCTCGGGCGTGTTGCGCAGGCCTCCTCGGCCGCCCGGGCGCATGGCGAGCGCCGAGCCGGTGCGGGGGTGGGCGGCCTCGACGCGGTCGCGGTAGCGCAGGCCGGCGGCGACCTGCCGGGGATCGAGGGCGCCGGATTCGCTCAGGGTAAGCAGGCCGTCGCGGTTGCGGATCCGGACCCGGCCCGGGCTGCGCTCGACCGTCCCGCCTCGCCCGGCCTCCAGCGCCGCCGTCTCGGCCAGGGCGCCGGCCAGCCAGGCGGCCTCGGCGGCGGCCCCCAGTTCGGCTTCCAGGCGCAGCCTCAGCCGCCGGGCCTCGGCGGGCCGCCCCGCGGCCTCGGCCCGCGCCGCCGCCCGCAGCGCCTGCGCCTGAGCGGAAGAGACGGGCCGGCCGTTGACCCGGGTCGGCGCCGGCGCCGGTTTGATCCGTGTACGGCTCACCGTCCCGCCTCCGCCGTCTTGCGCGCCGGCTGCTCCAGCCGCTCGACCCCGTCGGCGATGCGGTCCAGCGCCTGCATCTGGGCGGGGGAGCGGCGCACGTACATGGCGGCGGCGTGGGCGGGGCAATAGCTCCTCAGGCCGCTGGGCGCGCAGCAGGACATGACGGCCTCCCCGTCGCCGGCCACCGGAAACGCGCACTGGCCTGGCGCGCGCTCCAGCCAGGGCCTGGGAACGCAGGCGACCATCGGCTGCGGCGGCAGGGGGACGTCGGCCCGCGCCGGGCGCAGGGCCCGCGCCACGGCGCGGCCGCCGCGCAGCTGGTTGGCGATCGCCAACCGCGGATCCCGCTCGGCCGCCCACCCCATCCGGTGCGCCTTGCCGATCAGCGCCGATCGGGAAACACCGAGCCGTCGGGCGCTCTCACTCGCGCTCAGGCCCTGTTCCACATAAAGCCGCCGCGCCGCGCGCAGAACCTCGTCACTCCAGCAAAAGCCCATCAATCAACCCACCATGTGCTAAGTCGCAGCCTTAGCAGCTGCTTTCACGACATAGTTCGCTCATCCGCGCGACGCGACAAGCGCAATTTGTCGTTGACACGACAGAATTGGTCGTTGATGGTGCGGCCATGACCCCGAGCTCCATCGCCGAGCGCATTTCCGCGGCCCGCCGCCTGGCCGGCTGGTCCCAGCAAAGGCTGGCCCGGGCTGTCGGCGCGGCCCAGACCACCGTGTCCTCGTGGGAGCGCGGCCGCACCGAGCCGACCCGCGACGACGTGCGGCGCATCGCGGCGGCGCTCGAACTGCCAGTCGCCCGGCTGGAGCTGGACAGCCTGGACCGCGCACCCTCGGGCCGGGAGGCCGCGCCGCTGGTGGGCTTTGTCTCCGCCGGTTCGCGCGCCCACTTCTTCGCCGACGGCCAGGGCCCGTTCGACGAGGTCCCCGCCCCCGAAGGCTCGAACGATCGCACGGTCGCCGTCGAGATCCGCGGCGACAGCCTGGGCTCGTTCTTCAACGAGTGGCTGGTCTATTACGACGACGTCCGCGCGCCGGTGACGCCTGACCTGATCGGCCGCCTGTGCGTGGTGGGCGTGGCCGACGGGCGGGTGCTGATCAAGAAGATCAAGTCCAGCCAGACGCCGGGTCTCTATCACCTGCTCTCCCAGACCGAAGAGCCCATACTGGACGTCGAGGTCCTGTGGGCGGCCCGGGTCCGCTCCATGACGCCCCGCTAGCCCGGCGCGGCCTGCGGCGGGCCGCCGCCGCGACCCTGAAAAAGTGAATCCCTAGCGGGAACCGCCAAGCTGCTGGAACGCTTAATTCCAGCCAGTGGGGACGGAGGGCGCTCCATATGACGGGGTTGTGCGACCGGCGCGGCGGCGGCGGACTCAAGGGCATGGTGCTGCGGACAGCCGCCGCCTGCCTGGGCGTCACGCTCACGACCGCCTTGCCTGCTGCAGCGGAGCCGGCGGCCCATCTGGATCTCACGCCTATCGCAGCCGGTCCGGACGACCTGGCCCGGCTGTCACTGGAAGAACTGGCCAACGTCGAGGTCACGTCGGTGTCCAGGGCCCCGGAGCCGCTCAGCGAGGCCACGGCCGCCATCTACGTGATCTCCGCCGAGGACATCCGGCGTTCCGGCGCCGCCAGCCTGCCCGAAGTGCTGCGGCTGGCCCCCAACCTGGAAGTGGCCCGCGTCGACGCGGTGTCCTACGCGATCACCGCGCGCGGCTTTAACTCGCGCGAAACCTCGAACAAGCTGCTGGTGATGATCGACGGCCGGAGCATCTACACCGGCCTCTATTCCGGCGTCCCCTGGGACACCCACGACCTGCC
Source organism: uncultured Caulobacteraceae bacterium (assembly GCA_964600375.1). Taxonomy (GTDB): domain Bacteria; phylum Pseudomonadota; class Alphaproteobacteria; order Caulobacterales; family Caulobacteraceae; genus JAEZEZ01. The sequence continues at coordinate 10,769 of CAZRKY010000052.1, forward strand.
TCTGGGCGAGATCGAGCGCATCGAGGTGATCTCCGGGCCCGGCGGCGCGCTCTACGGGGCCAACGCCGTCAACGGCGTGATCAACATCATCACCCGCCGCGCCCAGGACAGCCTGGGCGTGCGCGGCGGCGTCATTGTCGGCACCGACGACATGCGGGTCACCGCCCGACTTGGGCGGCCGCTCGGGGACGCCGGCGCCGTGCGCGCCTACCTGACCGCCTTCGGACGCGACAGCGTGCTGACCGCCTCGAGGGCGGAGCTGGGCGACGACGCTTCCGGCGTCCAGGGCGGCTTCCGCGCCGACTGGAGCGCGGGGGTCAACGCCTTCACCCTGCAAGGCGACCTCTACCACCGCAACGTCTTCAGCCGCGACGTCCAGCCCATCGACCTGGACGGAGGCAACCTGCTGGGCCGATGGACGCGGACCTTCGACGGCGGCGCCAACCTCAGCGTCCAGGCCTACTATGACCGCAACGAACGGTCCGAACCCCAGCTCTACAGCAGCGAGACCACCTGGGACCTGGCGGTCCAGCATGCCTTCGCCGACTGGGGCCGGCACAGCCTCATCGTCGGCGGCGGCTACCGGCTGATCGACAGCCGCTACGACATCGACCCGGCCTCCCCCGCCTTCCTCGACCCCGCCAGCCGCACGGTCACCCTGACCAACGCCTTCTTGCTGGACCGCATCGCCCTGAGCGACCGGCTCTCGCTGTCGCTGGCGCTGAAGGCCGAGGACTCCAGCCTGTCGGGCCTGGAGTGGCTGCCCAGCGTGCGGTTGGGATGGCAGGCGGACGAACGCACCCTCCTGTGGGCGCGGGTGTCGCGGGCGGTTCGCACCCCGTCGCGCATCGACCGCGACCTCACCCTGCCCGGCTTCCTCGAAGGCAACGAGGGCTTCCGCTCCGAGACGCTGTGGGCCTACGAGGTAGGCTATCGCGGCCGACCGACGGCCAACACGTCGCTCACCATCTCAGCCTATTTCAACGACTATGACGACCTGCGCACCGTCGACCTGACGCCGGTGACCTTCCTGCCGGTCCATTTCGCAAACAGCGGGCGCGGCCAGGTCTATGGCGTCGAAGCCTGGGGCAGCTGGGACGTCACCGACCGTTGGCGGCTCAACGCCGGCGTCTCGGCCCTGCACAAGGACATCGAGGCAAAGCCCGGCAGTCTCGATATCACTGGCGTCGCGTCCCAGGGCGACGATCCGGACTGGCAGGCCCAGATCCGCTCCCAGTTCGACATCAGCGACCGCCTCGAGTTCGACGTCGCGGTGCGCGCGGTCGACGAGTTGGGCCTGAGCGGCGTGCCGGGCTACGTGGCGGTCGACGCGCGCCTGGGCTGGCAGGTCACCGACGAGATCGAGCTGTCGCTGGCCGGCCTCAACCTGTTCGACGATCGCCATGTCGAGTCCGATGACGCCGGGCGCCGTCGCGAGATCGGCCGCAGCGCGATGCTGCGGGTCCGGTGGAGACCCTGAGCTGATGGCCACCCCCCGGTGCATCATCGGCCGGCCCACGCTGGGCGTCGGAAACGCTTTGGCGCGCGGTTGGACGGCGCTCGTCCAAACCAGATTGGGACTGACGGCGCTGCTCCTGTCGGCCCTGACGCTGTCGACCCCGACCGGGGCCCTCGGCGCTCAGGCGGCGGCCGACGCCTCGCTCGAATACCCGGTGAAGGCCAACTACCTCGTCAAGTTCGCCAGCTTCGTGCAGTGGCCGGCCGAAAGCCTGGAGCCCGGTTCGCCGGTCATGGTGTGCATCCTGGGCGCGGACCCGTTCGGGTCCGTCCTGGACCGCGCCGCCGGAGCCGAGACCGTGGGCGGACACCGGCTGGTGGTGCGCCGGCTTGACCGGGTCGACGCCCGGTCGGGTTGCCAGCTGGTCTACCTGGGCGCCTCGCCCGAGCAGACCACCGGCCAGGCGTTGGCCGCCCTCGCCGGAGCGCCGGTTCTGACGGTCACCGATTCCGCACGGGGCGTGGACCGCGGCATCATCCATTTCGCGGTTTCCGGCCACCGGGTCCGCTTTCACATCGACGACCGGCGGGCCGCCCGCGCTGGCCTGTCGATCAGCTCCCGCCTGCTGAACCTTGCACTTTCGGTGCGGGCGAGAGGATCGGCCTGATGTCCGCGCCCCGTCCTGATCCCCCGCCGCCCCGGCCGATGTTCCCCATGATCGCCCTGGCCAGCGTGGTCGTGCTGCTGGTGGCCGGCGTGCTCATGGCCGCCTTCAACGAGCGCCTCTACGCCCAGCAGAAAGCCAATGAGGCGGCGGTGCAGGCGGCCATCCTGTCCGACACCGTCTCGGCCGCCCTGATCTTCGACGACGACACCGCGGCCCAGGAAGCGGTCAACGCCCTGAAGGCCAACCCCGAGGTCGCCGCCGTCGGCGTCTATGACGAGCGGGGGCGGCTGGTGGCGCGGCTGGGTCAACCGGGCGAGGCCCTGCCGGCCCGACCCCAGTTGCGGGCGCCGACCTTCTCGCACGGCCGCCTGAGCCTGACCGCCCCCGTGCGCGACAAGTCCGGCGCGAGCCTGGGCGCCGTCCACCTGCGCCTGCTGGTGGAGCCCACCTCGCGAAGGCTGGGACGGTACGCCGGCGTCGCCCTGCTGATCGGCATGGCGGCGGTGGTGCTGGCGGTGCTGGGGGTGTCCCAGGGCGCGCTGTCTCGGGCCAACAAGGCGCTGCACGACCGGGCCAGGGACCTGGCGGAGACCAACCGCCAGCTTCAGGAGCAGATCGAGGAACGCACCCGGGCAGAGGAAGCCCTGCGTCAGGCCCAGAGGCTGGAGGCCATGGGACGCCTGACGGGCGGCGTCGCCCACGACTTCAACAACCTGTTGATGGTGGCTTCCTCCGGGCTGGACCTGCTGGACCGCACCGAGGATCCGGACAAGCGCGAAAAGCTCAAGGCCGGAATCCGCCAGGCCATGGAGCGCGGCGCGGCCCTGACCAGCCAGCTGCTGGCGTTCTCGCGGCGGTCCGCCCTCAAGCCCCGTGTCATCGACCTAGGCGCCCGGCTGGAATCGATGCGTCTGCTGCTGGAACGGTCGTTACGCGAGGACATCACCGTCGCGGTCGAGGTGGCCGAGGACCTGTGGCCGGTGGAGATCGACGACAACGAATTCGAGCTGGCCCTGCTGAACATCGCCGTCAACGCCCGCGACGCCATGCCGGACGGCGGCGTCATCACCATCACCGCCAGCAACAGCGCCGGCGAAGACAGCGATCTGCCGGACGGCGACTACGTCCGTCTGGCGGTCACCGACACCGGAACAGGGATGAGCCCGGAGGTGGCCGAACGGGTTTTCGAGCCCTTCTTCACCACCAAGGCGGTCGGCAAGGGCACCGGCCTGGGGCTGAGCCAGGTCTACGGCTTCGCCCGCTCCTCGGGCGGCGAGGTGCGCATCCTGGGCGGCGAGGGCGTGGGGGCCACGGTCGTGCTCACCCTGCCGCGGTCGTACAAGCAGCCGGTCGCCGTGGATGACGCCGGCGCGGCGCCCGTCAGCGGCAAGGCGCGCGGCCGCGTCCTGATGGTCGAGGACGACGACGCCGTGGCCGCCATGGTCGACCAGATGCTTGGCTCTCTGGGTTATCGGGTGGCGCGGGCCCCGGATGCCGATAGCGCGCTGCGCACGCTCGAGAGCGACGCCCGGTTCGATCTCGTCTTCTCCGACATGGTGATGCCCGGCGAGATGGACGGCCGCTCGCTGGTGCGCGAGATCCAACGCCGCCACCCACAGCTGCCGGTGCTCCTGACCACGGGCTACTCAGAGGCCGCCGCGGTGGCCACGGCCGAGGGTCTACGGCTGTTGACCAAGCCCTACCGGATCGACGCCTTGGCCGAGGCCATTCGCGCGGCGCGGGCCGAGCACCGCCAGCAGCAGGCGCACTAGGGCCCGGGGCGGCCGCGCGCCGCCGGCGTCAGCCGATGAGGGCCGCCACGGCGACGCAGACGATGGCCAGGAGAAGCACCGCGCTGGTCAGGATCGGCGAGGCCTCCACGGCGCGGTCACGGTGGATGACGGGTGCGGGGGCCCCGATGCGGGCGAACCGCTTGTCGTTGGCGGACAGGAAAGCCTCGCCGGTGTTCAGGATGCTGGTGGCCATGGGTCTCGACCCTCGTGAAGCCGGTCCGGGGAGCGGGCCGGGTGCGCCATCGGGGCGCAGATCTCCCGGGTGAAACGCCAGAGCCCCTCCGGCCGTTCCGCCGGCCCCTCCGAAGGTCCGCTCGCTTCGCGGGCGGCGGCCTGCAGGCCCAACGCACTGGCCTGCAGGCGCAGGGCGGCTGCCGCCGCCTGGGCGGTGCGATCCGGCGCCGACCCGTCGTCGCGGTCCACCGCCGCGCGAGCCTCCTCAAGCGCGGCCTGCACCGCCTCGGCATTGGCTTCGGCCTGGGCCAGGGCGGCCGCCAGCCGGCCGCCGGGCGTGGCGCGCCAGCGTCGGCGGCGGTCTGCCACGGCCGCGGCGCGCCTCAGCAAGGCCTCGGGCGTCTGCGGCTCGAAGCGGTCGGGCGGT
>CAZRKY010000053.1:0-15210 GCA_964600375.1 uncultured Caulobacteraceae bacterium
CGCCCCACGCGTTGTTTCGTCTAGGGAATTGGCTTCTTCCCAGGCCACCGTCGCATAGGCGGCGACGACCATCTGGGCGATCCGGTCCCCCCGGCGAATGGTAAATGCATCGGGCCCCAGATTGGCCAGGATGACCCCCACCTCGCCCCGGTAATCGCTGTCGATGGTGCCGGGGGAATTCAGGCAGGTGACGCCGTGCTTCAGCGCCAGGCCCGAGCGGGGGCGCACCTGCGCCTCGTAGCCGGCGGGCACCGCGATGGTCAGGCCGGTCGGCACCAGGGCGCGGGCGCCGGGCTGGATGACCAGGTCCTCGCCCTCGGGCACGGCGGCGCGCAGGTCCATGCCCGCGGCGCCGGCGGTGCCGTAGGCGGGCAGCTCGATGCCTTCGGAATGGGGCAGGCGGGCGATGCGGATCTGCAGGGTCACTTGAGCGCCTCGGCGATGCGTTGGACGAGCTTGCGGGCGACGTCGCGCTTGGACGCCGCCTCCCAGGGTTCAGCGCCCTTGCGGGTGACGAGGGTGACGTGGTTGTCGTCGGCCCCGAACACGGCCCCGGCCAGGGGATCGGCGCCCTCGCGGGCGCTGACGTCGTTGGCCACGATCCAGTCGCAGCCCTTGGCCATCAGCTTCTCGGCCGCGTAGCGCGCGACGTCGTGGGTCTCGGCGGCGAAGCCCACGACCAGCCGGGGCCGGTTCGGGCCCTTCTTCGACAGCCCGGCCAGGATGTCGGGGTTCTCGACCAGGCGCACGGTGGCGCCGCCGCCGGACTTCTTCACCTTCATCTCGGCGGCGGTCTCGGGGCGCCAGTCGGCGACGGCGGCGACCATGACCGCGGCGTCGGCGGGCAGGGCCGCCTTGCAGGCGGCCTCCATCTGCAGCGCGGTCTCGACATCGACGCGGTCAACGCCGGGCGGGACCGGCAGGGCGGTGGGGCCGGAGACCAGCGTCACCGTCGCCCCCAGCTGCGCGGCGGCCTCGGCGATGGCGTAGCCCTGCTTGCCCGAAGAGCGGTTGGTCAGGCCGCGCACCGGATCGATCGGCTCGAAGGTGGGTCCGGCCGTAACCAGGACGTGCCGCCCCTTCAGCGGACCGGGACCGGGCAGGCGCGCGGGCGGGACCGAGGCGGGCTTGCCGCCCAGCGCCGCGGTGATCGCCTGGAAGATGGCCTCCGGTTCCGCCAGGCGGCCCGGCCCGAACTCGCCGCAGGCCATCTCGCCCTCATCGGGACCCACGAAACGCCAGCCGTCGGCGGCCAGGCGCTGGACGTTGCGCGCCACGGCGGGGTGGCTCCACATCCGCACGTTCATGGCCGGGGCCGCCAGCACCGCCTTGTCGGTGGCCAAGAGGGTGGTGGAGGCCAGGTCATCGGCCAGGCCGTTGGCCGCCTTGCCCAGCAGGTCGGCGGTGGCCGGCGCGACGACGACAAGGTCGGCCCAGCGGGAGAGCTCGATGTGGCCCATCTCGGCCTCGGCGCCGAGGTCGAAGAGGTCGGTGCGCACCGGCTCGCCGGTCAGGGCGGCCAGCGACATGGGGGTGACGAACTTCTCGCCCGAGCGGGTCAGGATCGCGCGCACGCCGATGCCCGCCTTCTTCAGGAGGCGGGTCAGCTCCAGCGCCTTGTAGGCGGCGATGCCGCCGCCGACGATCAACAGAATGCGCTTGTCGGACACGTCTGGCTCCAAGGCTGGGCCCAAGAAATTTCAACGGGTTTAGCGCGTGCGGACAGATTCGTGAAATTGGAACATTGCAAGAACATCGGTGTTGCGCTATCGGTGCTCTCCAAGAGGTGGAGGAAGCACCATGAACGCGTGGACGTCGAAAATCCTGACCGTCGCGGCCGTCGCCGCCCTTGGCCTGGCCGCCAGCTGTGACAACGGACCCTCGGCGGTCGAGACCCGCGCCCGCGGCGCCGGCGAGGCCGACTTCGAACAGGCGGCCTACGATTCCGGATCCCGCGACAGCGCCTACGCCCCCGGGCGCGAGGCCCGCGATATCGGACGCGAGGCGCGCGGCGACCGGAACCAGGGCGCCGAGCGGGCGATGTGGTCGTCGAACCGCAAATATTCCGCCGCCCAGAACGCCGACTATCACTTCAAGCGCGACGGCCGCGACTTCGGCGCCCGCACGGTCGACGACTATGTCCGCCAGGCCCACGCCTTCATCGACCACCCGCCGCGCGGGACGCTGAAGCTGACGCGGCGCAATGGGGACCGGCTGTTCTACGATCCCGCCGGCAACACCTTCGTGGTCGCCGACCGCAAGGGCTCGCCCCGCACCATGTTCAAGCCGCGCGACGGCATGGCCTACTGGGAAAAGCAGAAGGCGCGCGAATCCGGCGCCCGGTCGAACAGCCGCAGCCGCTCGCGCGAGAGCAACGCTGACTAGGTCAGCTGCAGGTCGTGTTGCCGTAGTTGTCGGCGCTGCAGCGCAGGGTTCCCGCCGGGCCTGAACAGGTCGTGTTGCCGTAGTTGTCCGCGATGCAGCGGATCGACCCGGCCGGCGTCGAACAGGTGGTGTTGCCGTAGTTGTCGGCGCTGCACCGGGCGGTGCCGGCGGGTCCCGAGATGGTGGTGTTGCCGTAGTTGTCGGAATCCGCCCGCGTCGTCCCGTCGGGCCCGCGACAGGTCTCGTGGCCGTAGTTGTCGCGATCGCATCGGATGGTCCCGCGCGCCGTCTCGCAGGTGGTGTTGCCGTAGTTGTCCGAACTGCAGCGCTGCGGCTCGGCCCCGCCGGCCAGCACGTGAATGGCGGTGATCGCCGCCATGAAGAGCATGTACATCGCTGCCGCCTCCCCCGGGGCAACCCGGTCACGACCCGGATGATTACGCGTCCCGGCGGCAGGCGCCAAATCGGAGCGTCTACCCCACGCCCACCCGCGACGCCGCAAGCCTCGCGAAGGCCAGGGTGAGCGCCTTGCGGCGGGGGCCGGACAGTGGACTCGCGGGCGCCTCGGTCAGAACGGCCCCGCCGAAACCGTCAGCGACGATCAGGCCTGGCCCCTCGGCCAGGATTTCGCGCGGGAATTCCGGGGCCACGGCGAAGTAGAAGGCGTCGCAGTAGTCGAGGTAGTCGCCCCATTTGCGATCCACCCGGTAGTCCTCCAGCGAGGACTTCACCTCGGCGATGGCGATTTCGCCGCGCGGACCAATCGCCATGACATCGGCGCGCCGCCCGTTGGGCAGGCCGACCTCCAGCAGCGGCGCGTAGCCCAGGGCCTGGAACAGCCGCCCCACGCCGCGCGTGACGGTGAGCGTGGTCTCCGGGCGCGAGAATGTGAGCACGACGGCGGCGGCGCTGAGCGACATGGCGTCACCCTGTTCCGGTTATGTTCGGTCCGTCAAGGGACCAGCGGCGTCTGGCGCTCGCCGAGCTGGCCTTCGATCTCGAGCTTGCCGGTGGGATAGCCCAGCGCCCGGACCCGGCGGATCAGCGCGTCGCGCTGGGCGGCGGGCAGGTTCTTCTGGCGGCTGAAGATCCAGACGTAGTTGCCCCCGGGCGTGGCCATGATGGTCCAGCTGTAGTCATCGGCGCGATCGAGAATCCAGTACTCCTGGTTCACCGCCCCCAGGAAGAAGGCCATCCGGATCCTGGCCTTGCCGGCGTCCACCAAACGGGCGGTGGCCCGGAAGACGGCGTCAGGGCCGGTGGGCGAACCCTTGCGGCAGTGGTTGACCACCGTAACCTCGCCGTCGGCCGCGCGGGTCCAGTCGGCGTAGGCGCCGTGGCAGCCGCGCTGGCGATCGTTGGCGGTGCGCGCAACCTCGTACCAGCGCCCCATCAGGCGCTCGAACTTGATGGGCTTCTTCGGCGCCGGGGCCGCAGCCTGGACGGTGAAGGCGAGCGAAAGGGCCAGGCCGAGGCCCAGGACGGCGGAGGGCGTGCGCATGAGCGGCACCTTGGGCTAGAGTCCGGCGCAATCCTAGCGGGCAGGATGGGGAGCGGCCAATCGCATGCGCGTGTTCGTGCTCACCGGCGCGGGGGTCTCGGCCGAAAGCGGCCTGGGCACCTTTCGCGACAAGGGCGGCATCTGGTCGATGTACGACCTGATGGAGGTCGCGACCCCGGAAGGCTTCGCCCGCGACCCGGCCAAGGTGCACGCCTTCTACAACTTGCGCCGCCAGGTCCATCGCGACGCCCGGCCCAACGCCGCCCACGAGGCGCTGGCCCGGCTGGAGCGCGAACTGCCCCACCGCGGCGGGGCCCTGACCCTGGTGACTCAGAACGTCGACGAGCTGCACGAGCTGGGCGGGGCGCGCGACGTCATCCACATGCACGGCGAGGCGCTGAAGGTGCGCTGCAGCCACTGCGGCCACGTCGAGCGCTTCACCGGCGAACTGTCCGTCGCCCTGGCATGCGCCGCGTGCGATCAGGCCGGCGGCCTTCGCCCGCACGTCGTCTGGTTCGGCGAGACCCCCATGTTCCTGACCCGCATTCAGCAGGAACTGGCCCGCGCCGACCTGTTCGCCGCCATCGGCACCTCCGGCACCGTCTACCCCGCCGCCGGCTTCGTCGCCGAAGCCAGGCGGCGCGGCATTCCGACGGTGGAGATCAACCTCGAGCCGTCAGAGACCGCGAAGGTCTTCGACGAGGGCCTCTACGGCCCCGCGACCGAGACCGTGCCGGCGTGGGTGGAACGGCTCTTGAGCTAGTCCGCGGCGTCCTCGATGGCGTGGATGTCGTCGTCGCTCAGGCCCAGGTGGTGGGCGATCTCGTGGATCAGGACGTGTTCGATCAAGCGGCCCAGTTCGACGTCGCCGCGCTCGGCCCATTCGTCGAGGATGGGGCGGCGGTAGACGAAGATTTCGGACGGCGCCGGGACCGGGTCCAGCACCGAGCGGCGCGACAGGTCCACCCCGTGGTAGAGGCCCGACAGGTCGAAGGGGTCCTCGATGCCGAGTTCGCGCAGGGTTTCCTCGTCGGCGAAGTCCTGGACGCGGAAGACCACGGTCCCGACCGCCGCGCGGAACTCGGCCGGCAGGCGCTCAAAGGCGGCCTCGGCGAGCGCGGTGAAGGTGTCGATGTCGGGCGCGGCGAGCGCGGTGTAGCGGTGCATGGCCCCTAGATAGGGACGACCGGCGCCCGCGTCATTCGTCCGGCAGGATCTCGGCGGGGTTTTCCGGGGCGCGGACCTCGAACAGGCCGATGTCCAGCGGCTGCTGCGGCTTGAACGGGCGCAGGGGGTGGTGGGCCAGGACCCGCAGGCGGTCCGGCGTCAGGGCGGCGGCGGCCTTGTCGCGGCGGGCCTGGCGGGCCTGGTCCAGCCGAATCTCCTGGGCGGTGGCGAGACGCCAGTAGCTGACCGACAGCCGCCAGACCACGGCGGGCGGGGCGGTGCGCGGCTGGGGCGAGCGCCGGCCGCCGCGCAACAGGGGCTTCTGCGGCCGCGGGGGGCGCCCCGCCCCCTCGGCCATCACTTCGCGCAGGGTGCAGAACCGGTCCTCGGGCGCCACCGCCCCCGCCTCGCTCTCCACCCGGCCGCGCCAGGCCCGGGCGGCGGCTTCCTCGGAGGCGAAGCCGGGACCGGTCTGATCGGTGGTGAACACCACCTCGTCGCCGGCGATGTCGCGCGCCTCGCGCTCCCGCGCCGCCCGCCCGAGCGGCGCGCCGAGCGCGGCCTCGGCGTTTTCGGCGATGGGATAGCGAACTGCGGTCATGGGTCTCAGGCAGGGTCTCACATCGGTGCGGGCGCGATCGCCGACAAGCCGGACGGTTGAGGCTATCCTGCTTTGTGATTCGGACGGAGGGCGCGCCCCGGCGGCGCGCGGCGTAATGGGCCCAACCGCTCTGGCATACACCGCCTCGGCGGGCGCGATCGCCCTCGCGCTCTCGACGCTGGTCTGGACCTGGCGGTTCCGCAAGCAGGTCCAGGGCCGCACCCGCGAGCTCGAGATCCAGCTGGCTGACGCTCAAAGCGCCATCGGCGAAGCGGAAGCCGCCGCCTCGGCCTTCGAAGGCGCCCTGATCGCGGTCGAGGGGGACGAGGTGCGCCTGCTGGCCGGCGAGGACGCCCTGGCCGAGGCCGCCCGCGCCCTGAAGACCGATCCCTCTGACCCCGCCGCCCTGCTGCAGGCGCTGGCCGCCACCGCGCCCGAGCACGCCGTGCGGCTGAAGGCCCTGATCGACAAGGGCGAGCCGTTCCAGATGACGGTGAAGGGCGAGGGCGGACCGGTCAGCGTGGAGGGACGCTCGTCCGGCGCCGTGGCCTGGATCCGCATCGCCCCGGTCGTCGCCGCCCCGGTCGGGGGCCGCTTCGCCGAGATGGCCGACCGCCTGCCGGCTCCGTCGTGGGTCGCAGGCCGCGACGGCAAGATCGTCTGGGCCAACAAGGCCTGGCTTGAAGCCGCCGAGGCGACCTCCGTCGAGGACGCCATCGAGCGCGACCTGTCCTTTGACCGCAACGCCGAGGCCGTCGCCGCCGAAGCCATCGCCGCGGGCGGGCGTCGAGAGGCCTTCCGCTGGGTGACGGTCAAGGGCAAACGCCGGGCCTATCGCGTCACGGCCGAGCCGGTGGGCGACGGCGACGAGGCCGGGGCCATCGCCATCGACGTCACCGAGGCCGAGGAGACCCGCGAGCACCTGTCGCGTCACGTCACCGCCCACGACGAAACGCTGAACCACCTGGCCGACGCGGTCGCCATCTTCGGGCCGTCCAAGCGGCTGGTCTACAACAACAAGGCCTTCGAGGAACTGTGGGGGCTGGACCCCGCCTGGCTGGCCGAGCGGCCCACCCACGGGGAGTGGCTGGATCGCCTGCGCCAGCGCCGCCGCCTGCCCGAGAGCGGCGAATACGCCAAGTGGAAGGCCAAGGAGCTGGACTTCTACGGCTCCACCGAGATCGCCCCCGACGACCTGTGGACCCTGCCCGACGGCCGCACCCTGCGCGTGGTGCGCCAGCCCCACCCCATGGGCGGCATCCTGCTGCTCTTCTCGGACATCACCGGCGAGCTGCGCCTGCGCGCCCAGTACAACGCCCTGATCCAGGTGCAGCAGACCACGCTCGACAAGCTGAACGACGCCATCGCGGTGTTCGCCTCGGACGGCCGCCTGCGCCTGCACAACGAGGCCTTCGAGCGGCTGTGGGGGGCGACCGCCGCCCAGTTGGCCGATGCGGGCGATTTCGCGGGCGTCAGCCAGCTCTGCACCCCCCTGATCCACGACCCCCAGCTGTGGAACGAACTGAAGGGCCGGGTCACCGACCCCGATCCCCAGTCGCGCGTGGCCGTCACCGGCGAGGCGCGCACCGCCGACGGGCGCACCTTCTCGTGGCAGTCCCGCCCCCTGCCCGACGGCGCCACCCTGATCGGCTTCGGCGACGTCACCGCCCGGCGCGAACTGGAACGCGCCCTGGTGCAGCGCTCCGCGGCGCTGAGCGAGGCCGAGACCCTGAAGCGCGAGTTCGTCGGCAATGTCTCCTACGAGCTGCGAACCCCGCTGACGACCATCCTGGGCTACGCCGAACTGCTGCAGGCCACGCCCGGCATTCCCGAGCGCGCCCAGAGCCACGTGGCCGCCGTGCGCACCGCCGCCACCCAGCTGGCGCGGTCGATCGATGACGTGCTGGACATGGCCCAGATCGACGCCGGCGAAATGGCGCTGAGCCTCGGCGACACCCGCATCTGCGACGCCCTGGAGGCCGCCGCCGAGCGCGCCCACTTCCTTCTCAAGGGCAAGAACGCCAGCGCCATCATAGAGTGCGCCGCCGACGTCGGCGTCATCCGCGCCGACGAGCGCCGCCTGGCCCAGGCGCTGGACCACCTGATGGAAAACGCCGCCCGCGCCACGCCCGAGGGCGGCCAGGTGACCCTGAAGGCCACCCGCGGCCAGGGCGAGATCCGCGTCGAGGTCTCCGACACCGGGCGGGGGATCCCCTACCACCAGCAGGCCAACGTCTTCGACCGCTTCGTGGCCCGCGACCGCGGCGGCCCGGGTCTGGGCCTGGCCCTGGTCAAGGCCCTGACCGAACTGCACGGCGGCTGGGTCGAGCTGAAGTCCGAGCCGGGCGCCGGCGCCACGTTTACATTGCACCTGCCGGAGAGGGCGGCTACGGGGGCGGCGCCTCCCGAGCTTGACCTCCAACCCGGCGCTGCAACGGCATGACCTCAAAGCCCCTCAAGACCGCCCTCATCTACGACTTCGACGGCACGCTCGCGCGCGGCAACATGCAGGAGACGTCGTTCATTCCGGCCCTGGGCATGACGCCGACGCAGTTCTGGGCCGAGACGGTCAAGCCCGAGACCATCAAGGCCGATGGCGACGACATCCTGATGTACATGCAGCTGATGCTGAAAACCGCCAAGGACAAGGGCCTGGCGGTCACGCGCAAGGCCTTCGCCGAGCATGGCCGCGACGTCCTGCTGTTCGACGGATTGCTTGGCGACGAGAACTGGTTCGACCGGATCAACGCCTTCGGCGCCCAGTACAATCTCGACATCGACCACTACATCATCTCCTCGGGCATCAAGGAGATGATCGAGGGCTGCCCGATCTGTCCGCAGTTCGAGCACGTCTTCGCCTCGGCCTTCGTCTACGACGAGGACGGCGCCGCCGTGTGGCCGGCGGTAGGCATCAACTACACCACCAAGACCCAGTATCTGTTCCGCATCAACAAGGGCGTGCACAACAATTGGGAGCACGAGGCGATCAACCGCTTCATGCCCGACGACGACCGGCCGATCCCGTTCGAGCGGATGATCTTCCTGGGCGACGGCGACACCGACGTGCCGACCATGAAGATGATGCACACCAAGGGCGGCTTCTCTATCGCGGTCTATGACCCCAGGAACGAGCCCGGCGACCACACCAAGATCCACCGCCTGATCTCCGAAGACAGGGTGAACTTCGTCGCCGCCGGCGACTACACCGAGGGCTCGGCGCTGGACCTGATCGTCAAGGGCCTGCTGGGGCGGATCGCCATCAACGCCGGGACGATGCCGGCGGACCGGTAGCCGCCTTCCGCGCGAAGCATGGATGTTCCTGTTTTGTGCTTGCTCTGCTGTCGAGCATCCCGCACAATTCCGACAGCCCTGGAACGCGCAGGTCGAGTCCGGGGCCCCACGATCTGACGAGGCTTGGCTCATGGGACAATCGGTCACCGCCGTCATCGCCTCCCTGGACGGGGCTGCTCTGCTTCGCCGGGGAAGCACGGAGCGATCCGATGAGCGTGCGGCATACGTGAGCGGTGCGATTGGTCGTTTGTGCCCTCCGGACCTTGCCGAGTTCTACGGTGAGAGCGTCGCTCAACTTGCGGACTTCCTGGCGATCCTGCCGGAGTGGACTATCGGCGGCGGATGGCGAAGCCGGTACGCCGATGTGACGGCGCTTCTGCATGTAGACGCCGTGCCCATCTTTCTCGATGGCGCGGGCAGCTTCTACGGCGCCGACCTGTCGGACGGCGGAGGCTGCGCCGTTTATTTCTTCGACCACGATGATGGGTTTGCCCGTCCAAGGTGGGCTGCCGGATCTTCGATCGCGACCTTCCTGCGGCTACTGGCCGAGCATGATCGGGCGGTAGAGGAAGGCCGGCCGAAGGGCTGGGAGCTCTCGGTGGATCCCGACCTCGTCAATTGCTCGCGGGCGCCGCCGATCTGGCTCGCAGGTTAGGCCTCCCGTGGCCCGCGCCCTTCGCCGCTTTCGATGTCTCCGGCCCCGGGTAGATGGCGTCCGCGCTGAGCGTGAGGCCATTGGGGCCATCGAGGGACAGGAGAACCGCCTTGCACATCCCGGTTCCTAAAGCCGTCGCCACACTGGAAGAGCGTGGCCTGCTGAAACATCACAAGCACGATCATCCAGACCAAACGATTGAGTTCGTAGCTGCCCTCTTCGGGATTTCGCTGCCCAACGACTTGAAGGACTTCTACCGGTCTCGAATAGGCTCGGTCTCCGGGTTCGACGCCTACAGCCCCAAATGGAACGCCAGGGTCGGGTGGCGCGATCAGGGCCGTGAGCTGACCCGGCTCCAGCACGCCGGATCGGTCCCGTTGCTCGGCGACGGATGCGGCAATCTGTGGGGACTCGATCTCGCCTCCGGACGGGCGCATCCGCCGGTCTATTTCTTCAATCACGAACGTGACTTCAGCAAACCGGAGTACACCGCCGGCTCCTCGCTGGGAGCGTTCCTGCTGCTGGTGGCGGACGAGGACCGGGCAATCCGCGAGGACTGGCCGGTCGGCTGGCAGTTGGCGACCGATCCGGACATCGACAAGGACCCGCGCGCACCTCCGCCCTGGGCGGAAGCCTAGGGTCGGATCGCAATAATCGCAGGGACGATGCCGGCGGACCGCTAGGCTTCGTCGCCCGCGCCCCTGGCCGCCTTCAGGATCTCCAGCGCCGTGTAGAGATCGTCCTCGCTGACCGCGAGGCGATAGCCGCCGCGCAGCTGGGCCAGCGGGTTGAGCGCGATGCTGGGCCCGTCCATCACCACGGCGACGATTCCGGCGGACTCCAGCACCGAGGCGGCGATCTGGGCCTCGGGCATGGACGTGAACTGTTCGATGACAGTGAGGGGCATGGCGCCCACAAACCACCGATCCCGAACTTTGGATAGGCGCCGGCGGCCCGCCGCGGGCACGGGGCGGTTGACTGCGGCGGTCGAACCAACGGACACTTTTGTTCTTGGTTTGTACACGGGAAATGATATGGAACGGTTGAGGGGTTTGTCTGGTAGCGGGATCGACGATATCGAGGGTTGGATGGCCCGCCGAAACTGGCAGGTCCGGGGCGGGCCGGCCTACGAGACGCCGGCCGAACGGGACGCCCGGTTTCTGCGGGAGTTGGCCGAGATGCGGAAGCGCAAGGGGCGACGGGAAACCCAGGAGGGCGGCCGGATCGCTCGCGAGAGTCTCATCGACCTGCTTCCGGTGGATCCTCGACAGCCTGTCGAGTCGATTTCCGAGACCGCCGGCTGGCGCATCTTGCAGGAATTCGCCAGGCGCGTGGCTGGCGGAAAGGCGCTGCCACCCGCCGCGGCCCTACCTGTCTGGGCGCATCAGGTGCTGTTCAACTGGGCGCAGGAGCATGACCTGGGGGCGGAGGCCCGCGACGGGTCAATTCCCTACTCGCGGTATCGCTACAACCCCAACTTTGACCGAGAGCAAAATCGATGAAAGCGCCCGGCGGCAGCGTTGTTCGAGAGTATCTGAGTTCGGCGGTGGGGTTCTTCGGCGTCGCTGCGACCCTGGTCCTGTTGGCGCGGTCCTACGATGACGTGGCCTACCGCTGGCAGGCTGGTCCGATGTTCCTCGCGGCGCTGCTGCTGGGCAATCGGCTTCACAGTTATTGGACCCAGCCCCAGGACGAGCGGCAGGGGATCGTGCGGCCCTGGAGCTATTATCTGGTCCAGGCCGTCCTGCTGGCAGCCATCTACTTCCCGCTTTATTTCTGGCTTGCTGGAGGTGTCTTCCGCGACGCCGTTGAGCTCGTCTACGCGCTGCTGGCGATCTGCCTGGTGGTGACCGGGATCTTTTCCTTCATTCCCGCGCTGCTGGCACGACCCCTGATGCGCATGCGCGAAGACGTCACGCCTGATGTGACCAGAAGGCCGGTGGGCGGCGGCTCGGCCAGCCAAGGCTGGAGCCTCGCGGCACACTACCTGGCTGACGTCGCGGCATTCTGCGCCGTCGCCTACGGCGCAGCCGCCGTGGCCTGGAACCTGAACCTTCAGTTCCCGGTCTGGGTCGGCGTCCTGGCGTTTCCGGCCGCCATGCTGCTCAGCGCCATTTTCGACGAGGCGGTCGTCAAGCTCGTCGACCGGCCTGCCGGACGCGTGCGACGTTACAGATACCGCGGCGGGCACCTTCTGGTGCTCGGCGCCTTCTTTTTCACGATCAACATCTTCCTCTACCCGAGGGGCCTCTACGCCTTGGACCCGGCCGGCTATTTCGTGCGTGACACCCTGGTCTGGACCGGCCTCGCGGCCTTCCTCCCCTTCCTTTTCTTCGGGCCGCCGAC
Source organism: uncultured Caulobacteraceae bacterium (assembly GCA_964600375.1). Classification (GTDB taxonomy): domain Bacteria; phylum Pseudomonadota; class Alphaproteobacteria; order Caulobacterales; family Caulobacteraceae; genus JAEZEZ01. Next base: position 11,947 of record CAZRKY010000053.1, read on the forward strand.
ACAGCGGGCGCCGGTCCAGGATCCGCAGACGTGAGGATCGCGTTTGTTCTCGAACCACAGTTGCGCTGACTTTAAGGCTTCGGACCTGGAACAGGCCGTCGGCGCTATCCCAGCAGGCCCTCGCGGGTCCACCAGATGACGGCCAGGGTGGCGGCGCCCCAGATGATGGCGGCGTTCTGGGTGCGTTTGCGGCCGATGGCGTCGGCCTCGTCCTCGGGCTTGAGCCAGCGGGCCGCCCACAGCAGGTAGGCCAGTTGCAGGACCAGGTTCAGCGCGAAGATCCAGACGCTCCAGCGGCTGAGCAGGAGCAGCGCCAGCCCGCCCGCGGCGGTCAGGAACGCGCCGCCCCACAGCGTCGCGGCGCGAACCTTTTCCCGCGCCGGCGTCGGGGTCAGGTCGATGGCCGCCAGGACCTTGTCGTAGAAGTTGTTCTCGCGCGCCGCCTTCAACGCGTAGAGGCCGCCCAGCAGATGGAAGGCGCCGAGCGCGCGGGCGACCCACTCCATGTAGCGCGGCCCTAGACGTCCAGCAGGAACCGCTGCGGGTCTTCGATGTGCTCCTTGACCCGCACCAGGAAGGTAACGGCTTCCTTGCCGTCGACGATGCGGTGGTCGTAGCTGAGCGCCAGGTACATCATCGGGCGGATGACGATCTGGCCGTTCACGACCACCGGGCGATCCTGGATCTTGTGCATGCCCAGGATGCCGGACTGCGGCATGTTCAGGATCGGCGTCGACATCAGCGAGCCGTAGACCCCGCCGTTGGAGATGGTGAAGGTGCCGCCCTGGAGCTGTTCGAGGGTCAGCGCGCCGTCGCGGGCCTGCTTGCCCAGGTCGCCGATGCCCTTCTCGACCCCGGCGAGGGTCAGCTGGTCGGCGTCACGCAGCACCGGGACCACGAGGCCCTTCTCGGTGCCGACGGCGACCCCGATGTCGTAGTGGTTCTTGTAGATCAGGTCCGTGCCGTCGATCTCGGCGTTGACCGCCGGGATGTCCTTGAGCGCCGCGACCACGGCCTTCACGAAGAAGCCCATGAAGCCCAGCTTCACGCCGTGGCGTTTTTCGAAGGCGTCCTTGTAAGCGGTGCGCAGCGCCATCACGGCCGACATGTCCACCTCGTTGAAGGTGGTCAGCATGGCGGCGGTGTCCTGGGACTCCTTGAGCCGGCGCGCGATGGTCTGGCGCAGGCGCGTCATCCGCACGCGCTCTTCACGGGCGCCGACCGCACGCGGGGCGGCGGGCGGGGCGGCAGGAGCCGTGGGGACCGGAGCAGCCGGGGCCGCGGGTGCTTCCGCGCCGGGCGCGGGCGCGGCGGCGGGCGCCTCGCCGGACAGGGCGGCGAGGGCGTCGCCCTTGGTGATGCGGCCGTCCTTGCCGGTGCCGGCGATTCCGGTGGTGTCGAGGTTGTTCTCTTCAACGATACGGCGCACGGCCGGCGATGAGGGCAGGTTGTTGCCGCCGAGCTTCTGGCTGGACGCCGCCGGCGCCTCTGCCGCGGCGGGCGCCGGAGTCGGCGCGGCGTCGGCCTTGGGCTCAGGCTTGGCTTCGGCCTTGGTCGCGGGCGCCGCGGCCGCGGCGCCTTCGGACACCTTGCCCAGCACGGTTCCGGGAACCACCGTCACGCCTTCCGGCGTCAGCACCTCGGAGAGCACGCCGTCGGCGGGCGAGGCGACTTCGAGCGAGACCTTGTCGGTCTCGAGTTCGACGAGGACCTCGTCCTTCTTCACCGCATCGCCGGCCTTCTTGGACCACTTGGCGATGGTCGCCTCGGTTACGGATTCGCCGAGGGTGGGGGTGAGGATGTCGGCCATTGGGAAGGCTCCGGAAGGCAAGTCGGGGAGGTGGGCGGATCGCGGGGTCTTACCCCCGCCGGTTGCAGAAGACTAGGCGAAGGCCTCGGCGAGGAAGGTCTCGAGTTCCTTCAGGTGTCGGCTCATCAGGCCCGCGGCGGTCGAGGCCGAGGCCGGGCGGCCGACGTAGCGGGCGCGATTGGCCGCGATGTCGAGCTTCTCGAGCGTCAGTTCGATCCACGGGTCGATGAAGGTCCAGGCGCCCATGTTCTTGGGCTCTTCCTGACACCAGACGACCTCGGCGTTCTTGAAGCGGCCGAGCTCCTTCATCATCGACTTGATGGGCCAGGGATAGAGCTGCTCGACGCGCATCAGATAGACGTCCGTGCGGCCCGCCTTGGCGCGCGCGTCGACCAGGTCGAAGTAGACCTTGCCGGTGCAGCAGATCACCCGGGTGATCTGATCGTCGGGCTTGAGCGTGATGCCGCCCACGTCGCAGCCGGCCTCGGCCCCGTCCCACATGACACGGCGGAAGGCGGTGCCCTCGGTCATGTCCGACAGGTTGGAGACGGCCTTCTTGTGACGCAGCAGCGACTTGGGCGTCATCAGGATCAGCGGCTTGCGGAACGGCCGGTGGATCTGGCGGCGCAGGATGTGGAAGTAGTTGGCCGGGGTCGAGCAGTTGGCCACCTGCATGTTGTCCTCGGCGCAGGACTGAAGAAAGCGCTCGAGGCGGGCCGAGGAGTGTTCCGGCCCCTGCCCCTCGTAGCCGTGGGGCAGCAGCATGGTCAGGCCGCACATGCGCAGCCACTTGCGTTCGCCCGACGAGATGAACTGGTCGATGACCACCTGGGCGCCGTTCACGAAGTCCCCGAACTGGGCTTCCCACAGGGTCAGCGTGTTGGGGTCGGTCAGGGAATAGCCGTACTCGAAGCCCAGCACCGCCTCTTCCGAAAGCGCCGAGTCGATGGCCTCGAAGGCCGGCTGGCCGTCCCTCAGGTGATCGAGCGGGACGTACTTGGCCTCGGTGGTCTGGTCGATGATCCCCGAGTGACGCTGGCTGAAGGTGCCGCGCACCGAGTCCTGGCCGGACAGGCGCACCGGGAAGCCTTCGTAGAGCAGGCTGCCGAAGGCCAGGCTCTCGGCCGTGGCCCAGTCGATGTCCTTGCCCGCGTCGATGGCGGCGCGGCGGCCCTCCATGACCCGGCGCAGGGTCTTGTGGGCGTCGACGCCCTCGGGGACCGTGGTCAGCTTGGTCCCGATCTCGCGCAGCAGGGCCTCGGGCACGCCGGTCTCGCCCTTGCGCTCGTCGCCGTCCGGCAGGCCCAGGCCCGACCAGGCGCCGTCCAGCCAGTCGGCCTTGTCCGCCTCGTAGGTCTTGCCGGCTTCCATCTGCTCGTCGAGGAAAGCCTCGAATTCGGCGACCCAGCCGTCGACCTGTTCCTGGGTGACCACGCCCTCGCCGACCACGCGGG
>CAZRKY010000054.1:0-14860 GCA_964600375.1 uncultured Caulobacteraceae bacterium
CGCGACCAACAACGGCGTCGCGGCGCTCGAATGGACCGTCGATGGCGGCCTGGGCGACGATCGTTTGCTCAACCTGGGCGCGACAAGCCAGTCGATCGCCTTCGTCGGCGATGCCGGAAACGACGCGGCGCGCCACGTCCACCTTCAGCTTCGAGGTCGCGAAATAGTCCAGGAACATCAGGGGCTCGGCGCCTTGGGCCAGCAGGTCGTTGACGCACATGGCCACCAGGTCGATGCCGACGGTGTCGTGGCGGCCGGTCTCGATGGCGATCTTCAGCTTGGTGCCGACCCCGTCCGTGGTGGTGACGATCAGCGGGTCCTCGTAACCGGCGGCCTTCAGATCGAACAGGGCGCCGAATCCCCCCAGCGCGGCCTCCGCGCCCGGCCGGCGGGTGGATTTGGCCAGCGGCTTGATGGCGTCGACCAGGGCTTCGCCGGCGTCAATGTCCACGCCCGCGTCCATATAGGTCAGGCCGTTCGGTCGATCGGTCATGTCGTCTCTGCAGGAAATTCGGATTCGGTCTTGCGCGAACCGCGCGCGGCGGGGCTATAGCATGCGAATGCAGCCGATCACGAACAACGAGGACCTCGTCGCATTTTGCGAGCGCCTCTCCGCCGCCGAATATATCGCCGTGGACACCGAGTTCATGCGCGAGACCACCTACTGGCCCATGCTGTGCCTGATCCAGGCGGCGACGCCGGACGAGGCCCACTGCATCGATCCCCTGGCCGAAGGTCTCGACCTGGAGCCGTTCCTGCGGGTGCTGGCCAATACGGCGGTGACCAAGGTCTTCCACGCCGCGCGCCAGGACATCGAGATCTTCCATAACCTGGGGGCCATCCCCCAGCCGATGTTCGACACCCAGATCGCCGCCATGGCCGCCGGCTTCGGCGACCAGGTCAGCTACGACTCGCTGGTCCGGCAGATACTCAAGAAGGACATCGACAAGGGCAGCCGCTTCACCGACTGGTCGCGCCGGCCGCTGTCGGACGCCCAGCTGCACTATGCGCTCGGCGACGTGATCCACCTGGCGGCCCTCTATCCCAAGCTCCACGACCGGCTGGAGAAGGACGGGCGCATCGTCTGGGTTTCCGAGGAAATGGCCGCGCTGGCCAATCCCGCGCTTTACGACACCGACCCGGACAAGGCCTGGCGGCGGCTGAAGCCCCGCCGCTTCTCGGCCAAGTACCTTGCCGCCTTCAAGGCCACCGCCGCCTGGCGCGAACGCACCGCCCAGGACCGCGATCAGCCCCGCGGCCGCATCCTCAAGGATGACGCCATCGACGAGATCGCCACCCAGGCCCCGACCGACGCGGAAGGCTTCTCGCGCCTGCGCTCGGCCCCCCGCGGCTTCGGCAATTCCAAGTACGGCGCCGACCTGATCAATGCCCTGAAGGAGGCCCTGGCCGATCCGGAGGCCTACGCGCCGAAGATCGAAAAGCCCGCCCAGGCCCAGCAGGCCCCCGGCGCCGTGGTCGAACTGCTGAAGGTCCTGCTCAAGGCCCGCAGCGAGGACGCCAAGGTCGCCCCCAAGCTGATCGCCACGGTCGCTGACCTGGAAGCCATCGCGGTGGACGACAAGGCTGACGTCGAAGCACTGAACGGCTGGCGCCGCAAGGTGTTCGGCGAGGACGCGCTCAAGCTCAAGCGCGGCGAACTGGCGCTGGTGCTGGAAGGCGCGCGGGTGCGGGTCGTGGAGCTCGAGCCGGAGGATTAGGCCTTCTTCCCCCCTTGAGGGGGAAGGCGGGAACCCACGCACGGCCTCGCGCAAGCGGGGCCGTTCTTGCGTGGGGGGATGGGGGGTACCCCCCCTTCTTGCCGCGCGAAGGACGATCAGCGCCGGGCGCTGATCGTGCGCGGATAGTCTTCCCCCTCAAGGGGGGAAGAAAGACGGCGTCAGCCGCCCACCCCCACCTCAAGCTCCAACCCAAGCGCCTGCGCCAACGCATTGGCGCGTTTGGCGGTCTGTTCGCCCAGCAGGATGTCGGCGCGGGCCGGGGGGGCGGTGACCACCAGTCTGGTTTTCTTGAACTCCAGCGTCGAGTCCTGCAGCGGCGCGGGGGCGCGGCCGGCGAGGTCGCAGCCCAGGCGCATGGCCAGGCCCAGCACCCGCGCGCGGGCGGCGCAGTCGGGGTCGAGGATGCGGGCCACCGTCTCCTGTTCGGGCATGTTCGCGGCTGACCCGCCGTAGCGGGCGTAGACGGCCGCGGCCAGGAAGGCGCGTTCGGCGTGGGCCTGGCCGGCGATGGGGGCGTGCAGCACCTGGATGAAGGCCAGCTCGGCGCGGTGTTCGGGGTGCAGGCGCGCGCCGATGTCGGCCAGGCGGCAGGCGGCCTGCAGCAGGCGCGCGTCGCCGTCGGCCTCGAACACCGGCGGCAGGGCGGCGAAGGCGGGGGCCAGGAAGCCGGCGAGCGCCACCCCCAGCTCGGGGCTGACCCCCTGGCGGCGGCCCAGCGCCGCGCAGCCCTCGATCAGCGGGTCCTTGGCCTGCTTGCGGTCGGGCAGGGCGCGGAACAGCAGCCCCTCGCGCAGGCCGTAGGCCGAAAACACGATGCGTTTCAGGGCCAGGGTGTCGACCAGGCACTCCAGCACCAGCGCCGCCCAGGGCAGGACGTCTGCGCGCTTCTTCGACACGCCCGGGATGCGCTCCAGCGAGCCCTTCGACTGGCGCGCCACGAAGCGCACCACGTCCAGCACCTCGCGCGCCGGCAGCTCGTACTGGTGCACGATCTTCAGCGGGTAGTCCGACATGGCCATGTGGATCAGCGCCATGGTCCGCCACGCCCCGCCCACGGCGTGGAACTCCGGCGAGGCGAAGCGCTCGGCCCCCTTCAGCCGCTTCAGGACGCGGGTCCGCATGGCGTCGACATCGAAGGCGCCGGGCGCGCCCATGGCGAAGGGCCCCAGCGGCAGGGTGACGCCGTCGCCGGGGATGCCGCCCTCCAGGCTGACCAGCTCGAGGCTGGATCCGCCCAGGTCGCCGACCACGCCGCGCGCCTGGGGACAGCCGGCGATGACGCCATAGGCCGAGTAGTGCGCTTCCTCACGCCCGCTCAGCACCCGGATCTCGAGCCCGGCCTCCTTGCGGATGCGCTCGACGAAGGCCTGGCCGTCGCCGGCCTCGCGCACGGCGGCGGTGGCGGCGACCAGCACCTCGTCCGGCGCCGCGCCGTCGATCACCGCCCTGAAGCGGCGCAGCGCGCTGACCGCCTGCTCGACGCCGTCGACCGACAGCTTGCCGGTGGACGCAAGGTCGCGCCCCAGCCCGGCCAGCACCTTCTCGTTGTAGACGGTCCAGATCGCCCGGCCCTCCAGGCGATAGGTCACCAGGCGGACGGAGTTCGACCCCACGTCCACCACGGCCACATCTCGGATGGGATCAGCTTGAGGCGCCGACATATTCGATCGCGTGCGGCATGACCGTCACATGGCTGCCGCGGCCGGACAGCGAGGGGTTGGTCATGAAGTATTCGTGGGCCGAGAAGGGCTTCTCGGCCTCCGACACGACGCGGCGATAGCGGCCGTCCGGCTTCAGCTTCCAGCTCTGGGCCTCGTCCTTCAGGTTGGCGACCATGATCTGGTCCAGCACCTGGCGGTGCACGGTGGGGTTCTCGACCGGCACCAGGGTCTCGACCCGGCGGTCGAGGTTGCGGCTCATCCAGTCGGCGGAGGTGAAGAACACCAGCGACTTGTCCGAGGGCAGGGGTGCGCCATTGGCGAAGCACACGATGCGGCTGTGTTCCAGGAAGCGCCCCACGATCGACTTCACCCGGATGTTCTCGCTCAGCCCCTTCACCCCGGGCCGCAGGCAACAAACGCCGCGCACCACCAGTTCGATCCGCACCCCGGCCTGGCTGGCGCGGTAAAGGGCGTCGATGACCTGGGCGTCGACCAGGGAGTTGAGCTTGGCCCAGATGGCGGCGGGCTTGCCGGCCTTGGCGTTCTTGATCTCGCCGTCGATCAGCTGGGTCAGGCGGGTGCGCATGGTCAGCGGCGAGAACGCCACCTTCTCCATGCTCTCGGGCCGGGCGTAGCCGGTGATGTAGTTGAAGATCCTCACGGAATCGCGCGTCAGGGCCGGGTCGCAGGAGAACAGCGACAGGTCGGTGTAAACCTTGGCCGTTACCGGGTGATAGTTGCCGGTGCCGAAGTGGGAATAGGTGCGCAGCTGCTCGCCTTCGCGGCGCACGACGACGCTCAGCTTGGCGTGGGTCTTGTACTCGACGAAGCCGAAGACGACGTGCACGCCCGCCCGCTCGAGCGCCCGGGCCCAGCGCAGGTTGGCCTCCTCGTCGAAGCGCGCCTTGATCTCCACCAGGGCGGTGACGTTCTTGCCCAGCTCCGCCGCCTCGATCAGGGCCGCGACGATCGGGCTGTCGTTGGAGGTGCGGTAGAGCGTCTGCTTGATGGCGATGACGTTGGGGTCGCGCGCGGCCTGCCTGAGGAACTGGACCACCACGTCGAAGCTCTCGAACGGGTGGTGGACCAGGATGTCCTTTTCCTTGATGGCCGCGAAGCAGTCGCCGCCGTGGTCGCGGATGCGCTCGGGGAAGCGGGCCTCGAACTTGGGGAACTTCAGGTCGGCGCGGTCGGGCGGGATCAGCTGGCTCATCTGGGCCAGGCCCAGCACCCCGTCGACCAGCACGATGTCCTGCGGCTCGGCCTTAAGTTGCTCGACGATGAATTCGCGCAGGTCGGCGGGCATGGCCGCCTCGATTTTGACCCGCACCACCTCGCCCAGGCGCCGCTGCTTCAACAGCGCCTCGAACTCGCGCACCAGGTCCTCGGCCTCTTCCTCGATCTCGATGTCGCTATCGCGGATCACCCGGAACACCCCGTGGGCCAGCAGGTCACAGCCGGGGAACAGGTGGTCGACGAACAGCAGCAGGAAGGCTTCCAGGGTCAGGAACCGGCGCCGCGGCGGCCCCTTGCGGCCCGAGGGCGCGGCGGCCGGCAGTTCCCAGAACCGCTTCACCTGGCTGGGCACCGGGATCAGGGCGTAGAGCTCGTGGCCGTCCACCCGCTGCTTCAACTTCAGGGCCAGGGAGAAGCCCAGGTTCGGAATGAACGGGAAGGGGTGGGCCGGGTCGATGGCCAGGGGCGTCAGGACCGGGAACAGCTGGGAGAGGAACTCGGCCTCCATCCGGGTGCGCTCAGGTCGCGCGACGTCGGCGGTGTCGACCACCTCGACGCCCTCCGCCGCCAGCAGCTTGCGCAGCACCTGCCACTCCTTCTGCTGCTCCTGCATCAGGGTGTTGGCCTTGGCCGAGACCTTGGCCAGCACCTCCCTGGGCGTCAGGCCGTCCTGGCTGACCGTGCGCACGCCCTCGCGCACCTGGCCCTTCAGGCCGGCGACCCGGACCATGAAGAACTCGTCCAGGTTCGAGGCCGAGATCGACAGGAAGCGCAGCCGCTCCAGCAGGGGATGGTTGGCGTTCTCCGCCTCCTCCAGCACCCGCCGGTTGAAGGCCAGCCACGACATTTCACGGTTGAAGAAGCGCTCGGGCGAGGCCAGCGCCGCCTCGTCCAGCTTCAGGCGGGGCGCGCGCGACGACGGCACGCCCTGCGGGTCCGGGACCGCGAGGTCCTTGGGGGCGGCGTCGGTCATGGTCTTGCGAACGTCATCCACGGCCCGGCTTGTGACCCGCCAATCGGGTCACGGCAAGCCTTCAGAAGGGAAGATCGCCGGACTTGGTTTCGGTTTCGAGAACCTCGCGCGCCAGGGCCCGGGTGACCGGACGGTGGGTGGGGGCGGCGGCTTCGATCAGTCTACGGACGGTTTCGCGCGCGTCCGGCACCGAGCGTTCGATGCGGCGGATCAGGTATTCCAGCAGGTCCGGCGACGGCTTGACGCTGACCTCGGCGAAGAAGCGCAGCAAGACGCCGCGCAAAACCGCGTCGTCCGGCTCGCTGATCAGCGCCACGCGCACGGCGTTCAGCCGCGAGCGCAGGTCGGGCAGCTCGATCTCCCACACCCCCGGCGGCTGGCGCGCCGCCAGCACCAGCCCGGCGCCCGCCTCGCCGGCCATGTTGAACAGGTGAAACAGGGTCTCGTCGTCGGCCTTCGCCGCATCGTCCAGGGCCACCAGCCGCCCCTGCAGCGCCCCCAGATCCGCCAGCGCCGCCATCTCGCCCGACAGCAGCACCGCGCCGGTCCGCGCCGCCCCGATGTCTTCGGCGCTGGACGCGGACACCGCCCAGGCGGTCAACAGGTGCGTCTTGCCCGACCCCCGCGGCCCCACCACCGCCAGCACGCCCCCCACGGCGTCGGGGAAGCCGTCGAGCGCGCTCACCGCCGCCTGGTTGGACGCCGACACCACAAAGGCCTCGCGCGTCAGCGACGGCGCGGCTTCCAGGCCAAGACTCAACTGGGACGGTGACACGGGGCAGGGAATACCAAACCCCACCGGGGCGGTCGACTTGGGGGTTGCGGGGAAGGTGGGGACAGACGGCGCTCTTGACTCTGTCCGAGGCTTCCACAATCGTAGAAATATGGAAGCAACAACCGCCGGGGCCCGCCTCTCCGCCCTGGCCCAGGACAGCCGCCTGGCCGTGTTCCGCCTGCTGGTGAAGGCCGGGCGGGGCGGGATGGCGGCGGGCGAGGTGGCGCGCGCGCTGGATATCCCGGCCAACACCCTGTCGGCCCAGTTCTCCGTCCTGGCCCACGCCGGGCTGGTGACCAGCCGGCGTGAAGGGCGCTCGATTATTTACACCGCCGACTTCGACGCCATGAGCGACCTGCTGGTCTACCTCGTCGAGGACTGCTGCCAGGGCCGGGCCGAGGTCTGCGCCCCGCTGGCCGACGTCGCCCAGCGCGCCGCCTGCTGCTGAAGCGCGCGTGAGCCCGCCGAGCTTCACCCTGACCCGGCGCCTCTTCGCCGAAGTGCTGGGCACGGCCCTGTTGCTGGCCGTGGTCATCGGTTCAGGCATCATGGGCGAGCGGCTGGCGGGCGGGAACGTGGCCATCGCGCTGTTGGGCAATACGCTCGCGACGGGGGCGGCGCTGGTGGTGCTGATCACCGTCTTCGGGCCGATCTCCGGCGCCCATTTCAACCCGGCGGTCAGCCTGGTCTTCGCCCTGCGCCGCGAGCTGGGCTGGCTCGACGCCGCCGCCTACCTGGCCGCCCAGCTCATCGGCGCGATCCTCGGCGTCTGGGCCGCCCACGCCATGTTCGAGGAACCGATCTGGCAGGTCTCCACCCACCTGCGCGACGGCCCCGCCCAGGCCTTCAGCGAGGCGGTCGCGACCTTTGGCCTGATCGCCGCCATCCTCGGGTCGGTGCGCTTCCGGCCCGACGCCACGCCGGTGATCGTCGGCCTCTACATCACCGCCGCCTACTGGTTCACGGCGTCCACCTCCTTCGCCAACCCGGCGGTCACGGTGGCCCGGTCGCTCAGCGACACCTTCGCCGGGATCGCCCCCTCGTCAGCCCCGGCCTTCATCGGGGCGCAGATCGTGGGCGCGGTCGTGGCCTGGGCTGTGTTCGGGTGGTTGCTGAAGGCGCGGGCCGGGTCAGGGGACGTCTGATCCGGCGTCCAGCTCCTCGATCTGCCGTGCGATCTTGCGGGCGGCATAGTGGTTCAGCACCCAGATGAGGCCGAAGACGGTGAGCATCAGCCCGACGCAGGCCGCGCCATAGGCCCACTGGTCGAAGGGAAGCACCTGGGCCCGGCCGACGAACAGCACCAGCATGCCGGGGAGGAACGGGGCAAGGTACCAGCGCCAGACGGTCCGGAGCGCCTCGTGCTGGCGAACCAGCTGCTCGCGCTGGAACCCCGCCAGGTCGCCCTGGGCGGGCGGCGGCGCGGCCGAGGCGCGGCGGTGCAGTTGCCACATCACATAGGCCGTGCCGAGGATCAGCAGGACGCTGCCCGTCTTGATGGTCAGGCTCATGGGCAGGAACAGGTACGAGCCGAAGCCGAGCATGACGAAGCCGCCGGCGATGTATTCGACCAGGTTGCGCAGGCGGAACGTGGCCTGTTGCTTCTTCAGCCGGGCGCGCAGGTCGTCGGGGGAATAGGTCGAGACGCTCACGGGTTGCTCCTTCCAGAGGGATTTCGGGTCATTCGCCATGGGACGCGCTCCCGGATGCGGGCGGGGCGAAGCGGCGGGCCAGCACCCCCTTGATACGGTGGATCTTGACGGCGACGGCGCCGGGGCTGAGGCCGCTGATCTCGGCGATGGCGGCGGCCTCGAGGTCTTCGAGGTAGAGCAGCATGACCTGGCGATCGATCGGCTTCAGGCCCGCGATCAGGGTGGTCAGGCGGGCCAGGGCGTGGCGCTCGCCGGCGGTCTCCTCGGGGTTGTCGGCATCGGGCGACTCGGCCAGGTCCTCCAGCCCCACCCAGGTGCGGATGCGGCGCTTGTCCTTGGCGACATGGCTGGCCCCGACGTTGTGGGCCACGCGATAGACCCAGGTGCGCATGGAACAGCGCCCGTCAAAGCCGCCAAAGCTGCGCCAGACCTCCAGGTGGATGTCCTGCACCAGATCGCGCCTGCGCTCGGCGTCGGCCTCATAGGCCCGCGCCAGACGCTCCAGCGCCGCGCCATGGGCCTCGACGGCCTCGCGGTAGAGACCATCGCGCCGGGCGTCTGTCCGGGTGTCGTCCCCCACCGCAATGTCGCTCCACGCCGCCTGCATGGAGAAGGTAGTCGAAGGGTCGGGGAGGGTCTTACGGGAAAATCTTCACCGCGTCGGCGCCGAGGCCTTGGCGGCCCGTCCCGCGGGAGCGGAGTCAGGCCCGCAATTGACCCGGGTTGTCGCCGCGCCAGGCGGGCTGGGCCAGGGGGATGGCGGCGCCGATCATCTCGGCGATGGCGTCGCGCATGGCGCGGCCCTTGGCGGTGAGGAATATCTGGCGGGCGCGGGCGTCGTCGCCGCCCTCGAAGATCTCGACCAGGTCCAGGGACGGCGGCCGCGGGCTGGGGGCGTTGGGCCCCGCCAGCGCCCGGGCCCGGCGCGAGGCCGTGGCGCCGGTGAAGCGGCCCAGCTGGGCCAGCTCGGTGATGTTCAGGCCCTCGTTCTCGCAGATGTAGAGGAAGGCGATCAGGTCGGCGACCACCAGGCCCGGGTGCAGCTCGCGGAACGTCTCGAGCAGCTGCAGGAAGCTGTTGCGGCGTCGCGCCATCACTGGTCGCCGTAGTCGAGCACCGCGCCGGTGTAGTGCCGCATCGGGCCCTTCATCGGCAGCGCCCGGGGCGGCCGCGGCCGGCGCTCGCGGAACTCCAGCGCCGCCTCCGGATAGCGCGCCCGGATGGCGGTCATCAGGTCCTCGATGCTGCGCTGGTGGTCCGCGGCGCTGGCGAAGTCGTTGGCCTTGAGGTCAATGATGACCTGGGCTCGCAGCGAAATGGTCATGGGATCTCCTGCAACGGCGCACCAATTAATTGCAGGCAGGTTGCCAATACCGGCGGCCCTACGCATTCGTCTTTCGACCGGCCGTCGAGTTTTGGCAACGAACGTCAAGCGGCGCGACGGACGACCCGGTATAGTCCGATGACCGGTCAGGGGTTTCCCGCGATCTGGGGAGGGGCTGTGCGTACTGAACTCTGGTCGCCCGTGGCGAAGATGACCTACGCCTTCTGGGTGGCGGTCTTCGTCATCCTGACCTTCCGGGGCCTGCTGATCCCGCACAGTTTCTGGCACACGGTCCCGCCGCGCCTGATCACCTGCGTTATGGGCGTGTTCCTGTGCCTGGGACTGGCCTGGGCGAGCCGGCCCGCCCGCCGGTTCAAGCTCGCGACCCAGCTGGCCATCAGCATGGGACTGGCGTTCATCGGCGCCGTCGTCTTCTCCGTTCTGGCCGAGCTGGTGTTCCAGGCCATGTCGCCGTCGCCGTCGGACGACTCAAGCCCGTTCTTCCTGCTGGTCGCCGGACGCGCCCAGTTCAACATGTTCGTCTTCATGGGCTGGTGCTTCGCCTTCCTGGCGGTGACTTATTCGGAGACGGCGCGGCGCAACCAGCTGGAGCTGGTCGAGGCCCAGGCCCTGGCCGCCGACGCCCAGAACCGCATGCTGCGTTACCAGATCAATCCGCACTTCCTGTTCAACACCCTGAACGCCTTGCAGACCCTGTTGCTGGAACGGCGGACGGCCCAGGCGCGGGGCGTCGTGGAGAAGCTGGCCGAGTTCCTGCGCTACTCGCTCGCCCGCAAGCCCGACGAGATGGTCACCCTGCGCGAGGAGGTCGAGGCCCAGCGGGCCTATCTCGCCATCGAGGAGGTGCGCTTTTCCGATCGCCTCAGCTTCCACCGCCGGATCGACCCGGCGCTGGAGGGCGTGCTGGTGCCGTCGCTGATCCTGCAGCCGCTGATCGAGAACGCGGTGAAGTACGCGGTCGGCCCGGCCTCCGACGCCGTTTCCATCTGGCTGTCGGCCTGGCCGGAGGGCGACGGACTTATCATCGAGGTGCGCGACGACGGTGAGAACGCCCCGACCCAGCCTGGCCTCGGCGTCGGCCTCGACAACATCGCGCGGCGCCTGGCCCTGATCTACGGCGCCCGCGCCCGCTTCGAGCACGGCCCGGTCGCGCCGCGCGGCTACCGCGCCCGCCTCACCCTGCCGCGGGCGGCGTCATGAGCGGCCAGGCCCTCGCCCGCGTGGTCGTCGTCGATGACGAGCCCCTGGCCATTCGCGGCCTGCGCATCTCGCTGGGCCGCGTGCCCGGCGTCGAGTTGGTGGGCGAGGCCCGCGACGGGGTCGAGGCGCAGGCGGTGATCGCGCGCGAGAAGCCCGACATCGTGCTGCTCGACATCCTGATGCCGCGCATGGACGGCCTGGCCCTGGCGGAGTCGCTGGCCACCCCGGACGGGCCGGTGGTGATCTTCGTCACCGCCTACGGCCAGTACGCCATCGAGGCCTTCGAACTGGCCGCGGTCGACTACCTGATGAAGCCGGTGACCCTGCCCAGGTTGCGCGCCGCCATCAAGCGCGCCCTGGACCGGCTGGCGGCCGACACGGCACTGCAGCGGGTCGCCGAGATGCAGCGGGTGATCGAGAGTTTCCGCGCCTCGGCCGCCGGCGAGCTGGAGAGCGGCGCGGGCCGTTCGCTGTGGATCTCCGAACGGCGAGGCCGCATGCGTGTGCCCCTGGCCTCGGTCGACTGGTTCGAGGCCCAGCGCGACTACGTGAAGATCCACGCCGGCGCCGAGACCTACATCCAGCGCGGCACCCTGGCCGACCTGGAGAGCAAGCTGGACCCGGCGATGTTCCAGCGCATCCACCGCTCGGCCATCGTCAACCTGCAGGCCATCCGCGCGCTGCGCCGCCGCGCCTGGAGCCTCTGCGCCGTGACCCTGCGCACCGGCGAGGAGGCGCCCATCGGCCGCTCCTACCTCGCCGACCTGAAGGCCCGCCTGAAGCAGTCCGACATCACCTCGATCCGGGCGGTGGAGACAGAGGTCTAGGCCCGCGTCCGGCGACGCGTCGCGATTGAGCGCGCACAAGAAAAGGGCGGCGGAGTTGCCTCCGCCGCCCCAGTCGTTTGCTCAGGTTGCTCCCGTCTAGAAGCGCAGCTTGGCCGAGACCGAGAAGGTCCGCCCCAGCACGCGGCTGTAGACCGCCGGGTCGGTGTTGGCCTGGCCGCCGCCGAACGTCCCGCCAACGGTCTGCGGCGGCAGTTCGTCGAACAGGTTGCCGATGAAGCCCGTGACCTGGAAGTTGTCCGAGACGTTCCAGCGCGCCGAGATGTCGACGTAGCTGACCGCCGGGTCCTCGACGCCCCAGTCGGCATTGGCGGCGGGGAAGCCGAACGGCAGGTTGCAGGCTTCGTCGGTGGCCCGGGCCGAGAACGCCGTGTCACACAGCGCCGGGACGTAGCTCCAGCGGCCGAACAGCGTCCAGTCGCCCAGCGAGTAGTAGACCGACAGCGTCGACTTCCAGTCGAAGATGCCGCTGCCGATGAAGCCGCCGGTCGTGTTGATGAAGTTGACGCCGTTCAGCGAGTTGTCGTGGATCAGGCTGAACAGCTCGTTGACCCGCAGCCGGCCCGGGATGGGCAGGAAGGTGTCCTCGAGATTGACCGTCCACTCGAACTGGAAGTCCACGCCGTCGGTGGCGAAGACGCCCTGGTTGGCGACCGTGACGTTGATGCCGCCGATCTGGCCGGTGACCGGATCGCGGGTGATCCGGGCGCAGGCCGCGGGGTTGCCGCCGTAGGGAGGCCCGCCGTAGCACTGGGCCAGCCAGTAGTTGGCGCCCAGCGGGATGATCGCGTCCTCGATCTCGATATGGTAGTAATCGACCGTGGCGCGGAAGTCGCCGACCGGGAACCAGTCCGGTTGCAGCACAAAGCCCAGCGTCGTGGTTTGCGCCGTCTCCGGGGTCAGGTTCGGGTTGCCGAACGAGAAGACCTGGACCTGGGCGTTGTTGGCCGCGAACGTCGGGATCAACGCCAGCGGCACGCCCTGGGCGACACAGAAGTTCTGCAGCGGGATGTTGCCCGCCGTGGCCGCCGCGCGGCAGGGTTCGACGTAGGCCGGGAAGCCGTTGTCGCCCGCCTGGAACAGCTCGATGACCGACGGCGCGCGGGTCGCCTCGTTATAGACGCCGCGGAACCGCAGCCATTCCACCGGGGCCCACTCCGCCCCGATCTTGAAGGTCGTGACGTTGCCGACGGTCGAGTAGTCCGACACGCGGTAGCCGCCTTCCAGCCCGAGGTAGTGGAAGAAGGGCTGGTCCTTGATGATCGGCACGGAAAGCTCGGCGTAGAGCTCGGAGACCTGGACGGCGCCCGAGATGGGCTGGATGGCGTTGAAGCCCAGGATGTTGCCGGTGCGCTGCTCGTTGTCGACGTTGAAGTCGATCGAGGTGTCCCGGTATTCGAAGCCGAACACCGCCGCGATCGGGCCGGCGGGCAGCTCGAACA
This sequence comes from uncultured Caulobacteraceae bacterium, assembly GCA_964600375.1. GTDB lineage: Bacteria > Pseudomonadota > Alphaproteobacteria > Caulobacterales > Caulobacteraceae > JAEZEZ01. The sequence goes on from CAZRKY010000054.1 coordinate 12,869, forward strand.
GGTCGCCGCGGACGAAGCCGGCGATGCGGGTTTCCTCGATCTGGGTGGTCGAGAAGGTGTCCACCTGCAGGAAGTTGACCATCGCCGGCGTCAGGGTGTTGGGCCCGAAGATGTCGAGCGGCACACAGCCCGGAAGGGCGGCGCTGCCGAGCGGCGCTCCGGCGGCGGTCTGACACCCGGCCAGGCCCTGCAGCCAGGCCGTCTTGTTCGTCGAGTTGGTCTGGCGCGTGTCGAAGCGGTTCTGGCCGTAGCTGGCCGTGACCGACCAGTTCCAGTTGTCGTTGAAGTCGCCGTCGACGGTGGTCAGCAGGGTGAAGGCGTTGTTCTCGTTGAACGCGTTGCGGGTCCCGATCTCATTGGTGCGGCGGTCCATGAGGAACGGCGCCAGGGGCAACGGCCGTGATTGCAGGGCGATCCACAGATCCGGGGCGTTGGCCTGGATCAGGGCCTGCATGGCCGGGGTGAGGGTGACCTGCAGCGGCGGGATGGAGGGGTTGGCGACCGGGGTCGGCGCCAGCTGGACCTCCTGCTTGGAGTTCACGTAGCTGAGCATCACCTTGGCGCGGATGTCGTCGGTGATGTCGTAGTTGGCCGTGGTGGTCATGTTGAAGCGTTCAGCCGGGATGACCAGCCAGTTGTCCGGCGCGAAGTTGTAGCGCGACGACCCCGCGGCCCGGTCCGGCACGCCACAGCCGCCGTTGGTGTAGCGCGGCGTCAGCTGGCCGGCGTCGTTGAACGACAGGTTGCGGCTGACCGCGCCGTAGGCGACGTTCGGCGTGGCCGGGTTACAGTCATGGTCATAGGAGGCGAACTGCGCGGGCAGGGCGCCGTTGATGATCCCGGGGTTGAAGGGGTTGGCGCCGCTGTTGGCGATCCAGCCCCAGGCCGGGGTGCCCGAACCGCCGACCGCGAACACGCCGCCCGAGGCGTTTGCTTCCGCCGCCGTGTCACAGACGAACACGCTGGTGAAGGTGGTGTTGTAGCAGGCCGCCGCCGAGGTGCGTCCGTAGTCGAACTCCGAGGTCAGGACCTTCTCGCGGTTGTAGTAGGCGGCGTAGGCGGTGAGGTTGCCGCGGCCGTTGGCGAAGTTGCCGCCCAGCAGGGCGTTGATCTCGAGCTCGGGGGCGTGGCCCTCGAAGGACGAGCTGTAGGTGGCGGTGACCTCGGCGCCTTCGAAGTCATCCTTGAGGATGAAGTTGACCACCCCGGCGATGGCGTCCGAGCCGTAGACGGCCGAGGCGCCGCCGGTGACCACCTCGATGCGGTCGATCAGCGAGGCAGGGATGGTGTTCAGGTCGACGACGCCGGTGGTCGAGGAGGCGGGCACGCGCTCGCCGTTGACCAGCACCAGGGTGCGGTTGGCTCCGAGGCCGCGAAGGTCGATGGTCGAGAAGTCCTCGCCGCCCGCGTTGTTCGACGTGCGGGTGTTGCCCGGCACGATCTGGGGCAGTTCGTTCAGCAGCGTGTCGACGGTGAGCGTGGCCGTCAGCTCCAGCTGCTCGGACCCGACGGTCGTGACCGGGCTGATGGCTTCGAAGTCCTGGCGGACGATGCGCGAGCCGGTGACGACGACGCCCTCGACCTCGGTGGCGTCCTGGGCGAACGCCGGCGCGGCCTGCAGGGCAAGCAGCGCCGCGCCGCCGATGATCGTCGACGCCAACAGGCGCTGACGTGCGGTCTGGATTTTCAAGATAGTCCCTCCTGAGAAGTTCGTACGCGGGCCCCGGCCGAACATCGGCCCAACCCCCACGTCGGCTCACGGTAGGCGTCAGTATTATGATGCTTCAATACTGCAGGAGTGGATGTGTTCAGATAGTCAGCAATGGTATCGCGGTAGACACAACTTGTGGAGTTACAGAAGTGGCGCAAACAGTATTCACAAGTGACGAGAACTGAGAGAAGCGGTCACTTGTGTTAATGGTTGGCGGGGCGTCCGCCACCGTCATCCTCGGGTCTCCCCCCGGCTGAGGCCGGGGTCCGCCCGAGGATGAC
>CAZRKY010000055.1:0-14771 GCA_964600375.1 uncultured Caulobacteraceae bacterium
GAGCAGTCTCCGCCGAAGGGTTATCAGCGGTCGCCTGGTGAGTCCGCCGCCGCCAAGGGTGTTATCCCCGACCGGCCCGGCCTGCAATTACTGCGGTGAGGCTGCGCCGCGGGCGACGTTGCGCGCCGCGTTATAGATGAACCCGTAGGTCGGGTAGGTGGTCACGCCCAGGGTTCCCGAAGGCGCATGCCAGACCCGCACCAGGCTCCAGTCGCCGTTGGGGGAAACGTCCACCAGGGTGACGTTCTCCTCGACCTTGCCGCGGCTGCCGCCCCAGTTGGCGTGGGTGATCTGGACGACGCGGTCGGTGAGCACCTGGCTGATCACCGCGACGTGGCCGCGGGTCATTTTTCCATTGGGACGGAAGACCAGAACGGCGCCGGTTTCAGGGGTGGAGCCCTTGGCGTACTTGCCGGTGGCTTGCTCCCACCAGGTCCAGGCGTCGCCGAAGATCTGAATGCCCGAGAACATCCGGGCGAAGGTCACGCATTGCCAGTAGGGCTCAGCAGCCTGTGCCGGGGCGGTCGATGAGAAAAAGACGATCGTCGCGGCAACCGCCGCGGCAGTCAGTCGTTTCATCATGACGTGGAACTCGCTTCAGCCTCGAACCGGGGCGATAAAGCATGTCTGACAATGGTTGAGCAACCCTTTCAGGCGACCTGTGGGGTTGATCTTTCCCGCGGATGGCGAGCTGCAATGCCTTTCATGGCAAGGCGAGCGGGCTTCTCAATGAACTGATAGCTGGCGGCCGCGAATACCGGCAGCAGCGCTATGAGGGGCAGCCAGGCCCACAGCGGCAGCTGTTCTGATTCGAGTCCCAGCAGCCTGGACGCCAGATTCACCGACAGCAGCTGCCAGGGAATGCACAGCATATAGACCGAGTAGCTGATCTCTCCGAGGTAGACGAAGCCGGGCAGCGCAAGCGGGTTGTTGTCGGACCGCGACAGGGCCGCCAGCGACAGCACCAGGGGCCCGAACAGGGCGATCGTCACCACGTCCGGCGCCCAGAGGGTGGTCGCCGCCACGATCGCCGTCAGCGAGATCGCCAGACCGCCCCAGGCCAGCTTGAGATTGCTCAGCAGGTCGGCGCGCCAGACCAGGAACAGGGCGCAGCCGTAGGCGAAACTGGGCACGATGCGGATCGCGCCGCCGACGAAGGTGCCTTCGGTCAGTTCCTCGCCCGTCAGGGCGCGATAGCCCGCGAAGGCGCCGAACAGGGCCGCCAGGGCCAGGCCCAGCGCGATGCGCGGACGCTTGTGCAGGCTCCAGGCGCAGGCGGCGAAGATCGGGAAGGTCAGGTAGGCGAACCACTCCGCCGAAATCGACCAGGAGGGGTGGTTCCACCCCGCCACATCGATGAATCCCCAGGCGTGGGTCAGGGTCAGCTGGGCCCAAAGGGTCTTCCACGACAGCACGTTGGGATCGATGCTGAGGCCAAGGGCCCCGGCGCCAAGGCCCAGGGCCGCCAGGCCGACAAGGGTCGCCACGTGCAGCGGATAGATCCGCGCCAAACGGTTCCACAGGAACGAGCCGTACCTGAAGCGTCGGTCGCCCGCCTGCTTCAGATAGACGTGGCAGAGGATGAAGCCGGAGAGGACGAAGAACAGGTCAACGCCGAGGTAGCCCTTCTGGAAGACGGCCGGCTGACCCTCGATGGCCAGCTTGGGCCACCAGGTGAAGAGCACCACCCACAGCGCCGCGAAGAAGCGCAGCGAGGTCAGCGGTTTGAGATTCTCGGCCATGACGGTCCGCCCCGGTGTGCCAGATCGGAGCAGGTGCAGCTCCGTTCAGGCCTTGGGGGCATTATCCACGCCACCGGTTAGGTTACGGTTACGGTCCGGGACCGTTCCGAAGCGGCGAGACAATTTATTGATATTACTTGGTTATCTGCCGATCCGCCCCTGACAACACCCTGTTGTCCCCCACGGTTCAGCCGTGCGCGAGCCTGCGCCGCCGGCGCCCGCGGGCCCTGGGATGGTCGGGGTCCCACTCCCAGTCGGGGCGGTGCTCATGGCTGCGGAACAGCACCCAGGCGACCACGACGCCGAGCACCGTGACGCCCAGGCAGATCGGCAGGGAGACCGAGCCCGCGCCCCACTGCGACAGGGTCGCCGACCATTGACGCCCGGTGATCGAGCCGGCCATCATCTCCTGCATCATGGGAATGAGGTACCAGACGGCGACGCCGGCGATGAAGGCGCCGAGCACAGCGGCGGCGCGATTGCGCACCATGGCGCCGCACAGGACGCCGAACAGAGCCAGAGCGAGGGCGATCCCCATGACGCGGCCTCCCGATTGCTACTCACATGCAATCAGGGTGCGCCCGGTCCTTTGCCGAATCCCTAAGGATTATGGGAAACGACGGTTAGCCATACCGGCGCTTTCCCTTGTCCGCTCAAGCTTGGCCTTAAGGCGAGGCGGTAACGCCCGGTAAGGTCGCGGCCGGAAGACCTTCCTCCCAGCCGGGGTCAGTGAACCTTGGCCTTGCCGACCCTCGGGACGAGCCCGAGGGTGACGATGTCAGTGAACCTTGGCCTTCCCGATCTGTAGCGCGCCCTCGCCGCCCGACACCGCGATCACGTCGCCGTCGGCGAATTCGCCGGCCAGCAGCCGTTTGGCGATGGGGTCGACCAGGTCCTTCTGGATCACGCGCTTCAGCGGCCGTGCGCCGTAGACCGGATCGTATCCCTTGTCGGCGAGCCAGGCCTCCGCGGACGCATCCAGCGAGATGGTGATGCGCCGGTCGGCGAGCAGCTTCTCCAGCCGCGCCAGCTGGATCTTCACGATCGAGCCCATGTTGGAGCGGTTGAGGCGGTGGAACAGGATCACCTCGTCGATCCGGTTCAGGAACTCGGGCCGGAAGTGGGCGCGCACCGCGTCCATGACATGGGGCCGCACCAGCTCGACGTCCTGGTCTTCCGAAAGGTTGGCCAGGTGGTCCGACCCCAGGTTCGAGGTCATGACGATCAGCACATTGCGGAAGTCGACCGTGCGTCCCTGTCCGTCGGTCAGGCGGCCGTCGTCGAGCACCTGCAGCAGGACGTTGAAGACGTCCGGGTGCGCCTTCTCGACCTCGTCGAGCAGGACCACCTGATAGGGCCGGCGGCGCACCGCCTCGGTCAGCGCCCCGCCCTCGTCGTAGCCGACATAGCCGGGAGGCGCGCCGATCATGCGGCTGACCGAGTGCTTCTCCATGTACTCGCTCATGTCGATACGGGTGATCGCCGCCTCGTCGTCGAACAGGAACTCGGCCAGGGCCTTGGTCAGTTCGGTCTTGCCGACCCCCGTGGGGCCAAGGAACAGGAACGAGCCGATCGGACGGTTGGGGTCGTTCAACCCCGCGCGGGCCCGGCGCACGGCGTCGGATACGGCGACCAGGGCCTCGTCCTGGCCCACCACGCGGGCGCCCAGGGCGTCTTCCATCTTCAGCAGCTTGTCGCGCTCGCCTTCGAGCATCTTCTCGACAGGCACGCCGGTCCAGCGCGAGACCACCGCGGCGATCTGCTCGGCGTCGACCACCTCGGGGGTCAGGGGCGCGTCCTCGGCGGCGCCGTCGGCGGCGGCCAGTTGGCGTTCCAGTTCTGGAATCTGGCCGTACTGGATCTCGCCGGCCCGGGCGAAGTCGCCCCGGCGCTGGGCGTCCGCCAGCTCGACGCGCAGGCGGTCCAGGGTCTCGCGCAGCTGGGCCGAGGAGGACACCTTGTCCTTCTCCGCACGCCAGCGGACGCTCATCTCGTCGCTCTCGGCCTGCAGCTCGGCGATCTCCTCGTCGAGCTTCTCGAGCCGCTTCTTCGAGGCCGCGTCGGACTCCTTGAGCAGGGCCTCGCGCTCGATCTTCAGCTGCACCAGGCGGCGGTCGATCTCGTCCAGCGCCTCGGGCTTGGAATCCACCGCCATGCGCACGCGGCTGCCGGCCTCGTCGATCAGGTCGATGGCCTTGTCGGGCAGGAAGCGGTCGGTGATGTAGCGGTTCGACAGGGTGGCGGCCGCCACGATGGCGGAGTCCGAGATCCGCACCCCGTGGTGCAGTTCGTACTTCTCCTTCAGGCCGCGCAGGATCGAGACGGTGTCCTCGACCGTCGGCTCGGACACGAAGACCGGCTGGAAGCGACGGGCCAGGGCCGCATCCTTTTCGACGTGCTTGCGGTACTCATCCAGGGTCGTGGCGCCGACGCAGTGCAGTTCGCCGCGCGCCAGCGCGGGTTTCAGCAGGTTCGAGGCATCCATCGCCCCATCCGCCTTTCCGGCGCCCACCAGGGTGTGCATCTCGTCGATAAACAGGATGATCCCGCCTTCGGCGGCGGTGACCTCGTTGAGCACGGCCTTCAGCCGCTCCTCGAACTCGCCGCGGTATTTCGCGCCGGCGATGAGCGAGCCCATGTCCAGCGCCATGAGCTGCTTGTCCTTGAGGCTTTCGGGCACGTCGCCTTCGATGATGCGGCGCGCGAGGCCCTCGACGATGGCGGTCTTGCCGACGCCGGGTTCGCCGATGAGGACCGGGTTGTTCTTGGTGCGGCGTGCCAGGACCTGGATGGTGCGGCGGATCTCTTCGTCGCGGCCGATGACCGGGTCGATCTTGCCGTCGCGGGCGGCCTGGGTCAGGTCGCGGGCATAGCGCTTGAGCGCATCGTAGGCGTTCTCGGCGGAGGCGGAATCGGCGGTCTGGCCCTTGCGCAGGGTGCGGGCGGCCTCCTCCAGACCGGCGACGGTGACGCCGGCCTTCTTCAGCAGTTCGGCGGCCGAGCCGCCGGCGTCGGCAATGGCGGTGAGCAGGCGCTCGGTGGTGACGAAGGCGTCGCCGGCCTTCTTGGCGTCAGCCTCGGCGGCCGCGAAGACAGAAGCGGTCTCGGGCTTCAGATAGAGCTGGCCCGAGCCGCCCTGCACCGAGGGCAGCTTGCCCAGCGCCGTGTCGGTCTCGCGCACGGCCACATCGGGCTTGCCGCCGGCTTCCTTGATCAGGGTGCGCGACAGGCCGTCGCGCTCTTCCAGAAGCACCTTCAGAAGGTGTTCGGGCGCGAGGTGCTGGTGGCGGCGGGCGAGCGCCAGGCTCTGGGCCGACTGGATCGCCTGTTTGGCGCGGTCGGAGTAGATCTCGAGGTTCATGGTTTCCCTTGGAGCAAGCGGAAGCCGGCGGAAGGGCCCTTGCAAGAAGCGGCCCCGACCGGGATGACCTCGATGTAGTGTGGCGGATCAGCCACACAAGGGGTCCGGCGCCTGATGGCGACCTGGGTCTCCCTTGCCGCCCGGTCTAGCCCGCCGGCACGATCTCCAACAGGTCGAGGTTGCTCTCGTAGCGAGGCCACGGCTGAACCAGACGCCACCGCGCGGCGCCGATCCGTTCGACCACACCCACGACGTCGCGGTCGGCATTCAGGCCGTAGGCGCGCGCCGGCGGCTCGTCCCCGAGCGCCATGGCGCCCAGGAAGACGCCCCGCCGCTCGGAGTCAGGGAACATCAGCCCGGTCTGGCGTTGCGAGCCGGAGGTCTTGGAGAGTTTCAGGGCCCCGCGAGGGGTCCGCTCCACCTTGCAGTTGAACCAGCCGTAGGCGACGTAGGTCAGGCCCGGGCCGTTGTCGCGAGCGCCCAGCTTGATGGTGCGGCAGCGGTAATTGCCCACCGGAGGCAGGGGGTCGCGCATCGCCGTGTCGGGGTCCGGCAGGTTGCCCAGGTCACGCAGTTCCGGCTCGTGGCCATCGCGCAGGGCCTGGCCCAGCGCCCGTTGCCAGGCATCATCCAGCCGCATCAGCCGGTCGCGGTCGGGCTCCTGGATGGCTGCCTGCCAATCCAGCTGCACCTGCCCTGAGGGCGGCGGGGGCGGCGGCGGCGGCGGCGGCATGGTCGAGGTGGCGCAACCCGCCATCAGGACCGAGGCCGCAACGGCCACTGCGGAAATCTTCCAGCGCATGTCTATTCCCCTGTGCGGCGCCCAAGCCCTGAGCGCGCATGCACGCTCAAACGGACGACAAGCTGAGCCGTTCCCGCCGGGCGTGGAGAATTCTACATACCGCCAAGCAAGGCGGCATTTGGGCGCCGCGGCCTAGGCGTCCTCGCCGGCGGGCTCTTCAGCCGCCTTCTTCTTGCGGGGCGCCCGCTTCGGCTTTTCGGCCGCTTCTGGCGCGTCGGCCGCGACGGGCGTGGCCGCCCGGCCCAGGAAGGCCGGCATGTGGCTTTCGCCGCCGTCCTCGGCGCGCAGGCGCGGCGACGCCTTGGCCGGCCGTTCGACCAGCGGCGTGGCCTGGGGCTGGACGACCGCCAGGGGGTCGGCCGACGCCTCGTTCGACCGATCCTCGTCGCCGTAGCGCGGGGCGCGGTCGCCGCGCTGGCGCTCGAAGCGCTCGCGGCGCGTCTCGCGACGGCCCTCGCCTTCGGCGGCCGGGCGATCGTCGCGCGGACGGTCTTCACGGGGGCGGTCGTCACGGGGGCGATCATCCCGCGGACGGTCATCACGCGAGCGGTCCTCGCGGGGCCGGTCATCGCGGTTGCGGTCGTTGCGGGGACGGTCGTCACGGGAGCGGTCATCGCGGGGGCGATCATCCCGCGGGCGGTCGTCGCGCGAACGGTTGTTGTCGCGGTCGCGATTGCCGTCGCGGTCGCGGTAGTTGTCACGGTCGCCGCGGTTGAAGTCACGGTTGCCGTTGTTGTCGCGGCGGTACTCGCCGTCGCGGTGCTGGCCCTCGCGGTTCTGGCCGCCTTCGTTGCGCTGCTCGCCGCCCTCGCCGCTCTGCGGCTGGGTCTCGTTCTCGAAGCCCTCGGCGACCTGCGGGATGCCGCTCTCGTCCTCGAAATCGATGTCGAAACCGGAGGCGAAGGCGTCGCGCGCGGCGATGTCGGACACCGGACGCTGGGGCTGCATGGCGCGGATCAGGCGGAAGTAGTGCTCGGCGTGCTGCAGGAAGTTCTCGGCCAGGACGCGATCGCCGGCCGCGGCGGCGTCTCGCGCCAGCTGCTGGTAGCGCTCGTAGACGTGCTGGGCGTTGCCGCGGACCTTGAGGCCCTCGGGGCCATTGGAGTCGAAGGCGCGATTGGGGTTGTTGCCATGCCCCTGGCCGCCGCCGCTGCCGCCGCCCGGCTTGCGGTTGCGCCCACGCTGGCGCTTCATGCTCTTGAAGTCTCTCATTACGCGAAGACCGTTTCTGATTTTAAAGGTTGCGGCCCGGGAACGTCCCAGGGCCTGCGGTGAAGGGGATCAGGGCCCTCGCCCCGGTCTGCCGATCTGAACCGCGAAGTTTCTGTCCGCCCGGCGTTCCGCGCACCCTGCGCGCCCGCCGTTACCAATCGTCTGAACGCGCGCGCCCCCGTGGCGCGGAGATCAACGATGTGGTGGAGACCTCACAACCCTTAGCGAGTCGCGGTCGTATTTCCAAGGGGATTCTTGATTCCCGTCACCACCCGCTCGCGGTCGGACAGGTCCCTGACGATCTCGACCTGCTGGCCCCCGGCGGCTTCGAACAGCGCCTTCACCTGGGGTCCCTGGTCCCAGCCGGTCTCAATGGCGAACAGGCCGCCCGGCTTGAGCAGCCGCAGCACTTCGGGCGCCAGGACGCGGTAGGCCTCAAGCCCATCCGGGCCGCCATCCAGCGCCAGGCGCGGCTCATGGTCGCGCACCTCGGGATCGAGGGTCTCGATTTCGGCGGAGCGGATGTAGGGCGGGTTGGAGACCACCAGGTCGAAGCTCCCATCGCCCAGGCCGTCGGCCCAGGAGGTGCGCAGGAAGGCGGCGCGATTGTCGAGGTCGAGGTTGGCGGCGTTGTCCTTCGCCACCGCCAGGGCCTCTTCCGAGATGTCGGTGCCCAGGCCCTTGGCGGCAGGGCGCTCGGCCAGGATGGCCAGCAGGATCGCGCCCGAACCCGTACCGATATCGAGCAGGTTGAACGCCATGCCCTCCGGGAAGCTCTTGAGCGCCAGGTCGACGATCACTTCGGTGTCCGGGCGCGGGGTCAGCACGTCAGGCGTGACCGCCAGGATCAGCTTCCAGAAACCCTTGCGGCCCAGGATGCGCGACACCGGCTCCCGGCGGGCCCGGCGTTCGACGTAGTCGTTCAAGGTCGCGGCATCGGCGGCGGCGACCTCCCGGTGGGGATTGGTGACGACCTCGAGGCGGGTGACGCCGGCCGCGGCCTCGAGCAGGAGCCGGGCATCGATGGCGGGGCTGTCGACGCCGGCCGCCTTCAGCCTCAGCTGGGCGTCCTTCCAGGCTTGTACGAGGGTGATCATGGGCGGGCTTTAGTCCATTGGCGCGGCGCGCGACAAGCGCCCGCCTATTGGCTAGGAAGGTCGCATGGTCCGCACCGTGCTGATCGGCCTGGCGCTCGCCACGAGCGCCTGCGCCGCGATGGAGGCTCCGTTGAGCGACAATTCGCCGGGTCACAGCCCGCCGATGCCCGCGCCGCGCGACGGCCAGGTCGCGGTGCAGGAGGAGTTCGACGCCGCCGCGAAGGCCAACACGGCGGCCGCCTGGGACCTGTTCATCCGCCGCCATCCCGACAATCCGCTGACCGAGCGCGCCCGTGCGGCGCGCGCGGCCATCGAAGGCAGGCCTTAGGTGCTGGTCACCGAGATCATCAGCCGCGGCGAGCGCTGGCATCGCGACCGGCCCGCCTTCCTGTTCGGCGAGGACGTCCTCACTTTCGGCGAGGTGGGGGCCGCCGCCAGCCGCCTGGCCCACGCTCTGCTGGAGAAGACCGGCCTGAAGCCGGGCGACCGCATCGCCCTGTTGTACGGCAACACCCTGAACGGCCTGCCCTTCGAGTTCGCCTGCATTCGGGCGGGCCTGCAGCGCACGCCCCTGAACCCCCGCCTGTCGGCCCGCGAGCACGCGGAAATGCTGATCCACGCCGGCATCAAGGTGCTGGTCTACGGCGAAGGACTGGGCGAGCGGGCGCGGGAGCTTTCCGCCAGCGTCTGGGGGCTGAAGCTGTTCGGCCTGGGCGACGCCGAGCTCGGGCCGGACATGCTGGCTCTCGCCCGCGGCCGTTCCGAGACCGCGCCCGCCATCCGGGCCGAGCCGGACGACGTGCTCATCAACCTGTTCACCTCGGGGACTACCGGCAAGCTCAAGGCGGTCAGCCATACCCACCGGACCTATTCGGCGATCGCCGCCAACGTCCTGGCCAACCTGATCGATCCAGAGCCGAACGGGATCATGCTGCACGCGGCGCCGCTGATCCATGCCTCGGGGACCTTCGTGCTGCCGTTCTGGATCCGCGGGGCGGCGTCGGCGGTGCTGCCGGGCTTCGACCCGGGCGGCTACTTCGCGGCCATCGAGCGGTGGCGGCCCACGGCCCTGAACCTGGTGCCGACCATGGTGGCCATGTTGCTGGACCATCCGGCAGCGCCGGAGGCGGACCTCTCCAGCGTCGAGACCATCCTCTACGGCGCCTCGCCGATGCCGAGGCCGGTGATCGAGCGCGCCCTGGCGCTGTGGGGCCCGCGTTTCGTCCAGTACTACGGCCAGACGGAGGCCCCGCTGGCCATCTGCGTGCTCGACAAGCAGGCCCATGTCGGCGAGGGCGCCGAGGCCCGCTGGGGCGCCTGCGGCCGGCCCGCGACCGACTGCGAGATCCGCCTGATCGACGAGGCCGGCAAGGACGTGAAGCCAGGCGAGCCGGGCGAGGTGGCCCTGCGGGCGCCCTTCCGGATGAAGGGCTACCTGGAGGCCGACGCGCTGAACGCCGAGACCATCCTGCCGGGCGACTGGCTGCGGACGCGCGACATCGGCCGCTGGGACGATGAGGGCTACCTGCACCTCATCGACCGCACGTCGGACATGATCGTGACCGGCGGCTACAACGTCTATCCGCGCGAGGTCGAGGACATCCTGTGCGCCCACGCCTGTGTGCGCGAGTGCGCCGTGGTTGGCCTGCCCGACGACCGCTGGGGCGAGGTGGTGACCGCCTTCGTGGCCGTGCGCGAGCCGGTCGAGGAAGCGGCGCTGATCGCCTTCGCCCGCGAGCGCCTGGCCGACTACAAGTCGCCGCGGGCCGTGCGCTTCGTCGATGAAATCCCCAAGAGCCCGGTCGGCAAGCCGCTGCGCCGGGCCCTGCGCGAACCCTTCTGGGAAGGCCGCGCCAAGCGCGTCTGAGCCCGGGCGTCCGAGAAAGACCTCCCCATGACTGCTCCCGCCGACAAGGTGCTGATCGAAATCAACGGCCCGGTCTGGACCGTCATCATCAACCGGCCCGAGGCGAGGAACGCCGTCGACCCGGAAACCTCCGCGGCGCTGCTGGAGGCGTTCCGCGCCTTCGAGAAGGAGCCGTCGGCCTTCGTGGCGGTGCTGACCGGCGCGGGCGGGACCTTTTGTTCGGGCTTCGACCTGCGCCGCGCCGGCGAGGTCGACTACGACCCCTATGCCGAGGACGGCCCCATGGGCCCCACACGGCGGATGCTGGGCAAGCCGGTGATCGCCGCGATCGAGGGGCACGCGGTGGCGGGCGGACTGGAACTGGCGCTCTGGTGCGACATGCGCGTGGCCTCGCGCAGCGCGGTGTTCGGCGTCTTCTGCCGCCGCTGGGGCGTGCCGCTGATCGACGGGGGGACGATCCGGCTGCCGCGCATCATCGGTCACGGGCGGGCCATGGACATGATCCTGACCGGCCGCGCGGTCGAGGCCGAGGAGGCCCTGGTGTTCGGCCTGATCGACCGGCTTTATCCGGCGGGGACGGCGCGGGAGAAGGCCGAACAGCTGGCGGCCGAGATCTCGGCCATGTCGCAGATGTGCCTGCGCGCCGACCGGCTGTCGGCCAACACCCAGTGGAACGCCTCAAGCATGGCCGCCGCCCTGCGCGAGGAAGCCGTCGGCGGCGCCGGCCCCCTGCGGCGCGAGGGGCTGGCCGGCGCGGCCAAGTTCGCCAGCGGCGCCGGCCGGGGCGGCAAGTTCGGCGAGTAGCCCGCCCTACTGGCTGGTCGGGATGTTGACGAAGGGCATGGCCCCGCCCGTCACCGTCGGCAGACGGCCATCCCATTTCTCGACCGCCTTCAGTTCGACGTAGCGGGGATTGGCGGCGAGCGCCTCGTTGATGATGCGGATGGATTCCGCCTGGCCGCGGGCGGCGGCGATCTGGGCTTCGGCCTGGGCCTGGGCCTTGGCCACCTGGGCGCGGGCGGTGAGCGTCTCCTGCTCGGTGCGGGTCTTGGCCTGGATCGCGTTCAGGATGACCTCGGGGTAGCGGATGGTGCCGATCCATTCGAGCTGGGAGATGGTCACGCCGAAGCGCGCCCACTTGCGGATGACCCGGGCCATGGCGCGCTGGATCACCTGCTGGCGACCGCCGGAGTAGAGTTGGTCGACGTTGACCCGCTCGGTCTCCGCCGCGATCGCCGAGCGGACATCGTTGCGGATCGGCCCGTCCAGCAACTGGTCGAAGGAGAGCCGGTAGGTCTTGTAGAGATTGGGCGCCGAGGCCGGGTTGACCTGCAGGGTGATGGCCACGTCGGCGGTCATAGGCAGGCCGGTGTTGTCGGCGAAGGCGATCTCCTCGTTCTCGGTCCCGCGCTCGTCGACCTCCTTGGTGTAGGAGTAGGTGCGCTGGATGACGGGGTATTCGACGATGTGCTCGCCGACGCCCTTGAAGTGCCAGCCCGAGTTCAGCGGCACGGGATCGACGCCGGCCGTGGGTCCCAGGGTGCGGATGCGCACGCCGGCGTTGCCGGGCTCGACGGTCTTGCCGCAGCTGGTCAGGGCGATCGCCAGCACGGCCACGACGGCGAAGATCGCGGCGGGTCCCGCAAGGGTCCGGATATTGAGCATCGTCAGCCGCCTTCGGGTTTCCAGACCCGGCAGCCTAGGGGGATTCGCCGGTGCGCCTCAGGCCGCGCCGAGGCGCATGGCCGGACCGCGCGACCAGGGCGCAAACGAGAGGCTGACCAGCAGCCACTGGCCCATGGTGATCAGCACGCCGAACTGGTCGGAGATCTCGCGCCCCTCGCCGGTCGAGAGCAGCAGGTACTGGACCGGCAGCAGCAGGATCGCGAGGGTCAGGAGCGCGCTGTTGGCGATCGACCAGCGCGGCGGACGCCCCGGCCGGCCGAACGCCGCCCAGACCAGCGCCAGGGCGAACATCAGGCCGTAGATGGCCATGAAGATGGTCCCCACCGACACCGCCACCCCCAGGGTCGCGCCCTCGAAGGTCTGGCCCTCGCCCAGCACGAAGGCCGAGTTGAGGGTGTCGGCGAACATCGCCCCGGTGAAGAACAGCGACAGGATCTTGAACAGGGCTCCGGGCGCGCGCCAGCCGAGGAACAGCAGGATCACCCCGAACGTCGCCTCCAGGCTGACGAACCAGTAGTCGCCGGAGAGGCCCGCGCCCGAGAATTGACGGCCGAACAGGGTTAGGCCCCACTCATAGGTCGGGCCGTCCAGCAGGCTGCGCACGAGCGGCAACCAGGACATCACGAAGGCGGCGGTCAGGCCGATCATCAGGGCGACGCGGCAGATACGGGCGAACATGGGGTCTTCTCCTCCAGCTTCGGAGGAAGAGGCCGGCGCGGGCCGGATCGGATGCGAAGACGCGGATTAAGTTTGAGTCAGGCGCCGCCGCGCCTCAGTGCACGGGCGACCAGGGCGCCGTTTCCAGCGCTCCCAGCACCTCGGCGGTCGAGCGCACCAGGCCCATGCGCGGGAAGACGTTCTCGACCGGGAAACGGTGCATCTCGGGCGTACGGCTGGCCATGGCGTCCTCGGCGAAGACCAGGCCGTAGTTCAGCTCCCACAGGTCCCGCGCCGTCGACTCCACGCCGAAGTTGGTGGAGATGCCGCCCATGATCACCGTCCTGATCCCGCGCCGGCGCAGCTGCAGCTCGAGGTCGGTGCCGTAGACGGCGCCCCACTGGTGCTTGGTGACGTGGTGATCGGCGGGGTCGATGGTCAGGATCGGATCGAAGGCCATCCACTCCGCCGGCAGGCCGCCTTCAGGCCGCGCGGCGGGCTGGTCGGCGGGCTGGGACAGGGCGTCGGCGAAGTCGGGCTGGAAGCCGACCCGCACCCACACCACCAGGCCTCCGGCGAGGCGCAGGGCGTCGGCGATGGCCTGGCAGTTCTTCACCGCCGGCGGGCCATGGGGCCCGCTCATGGCCACGATGGCGGACTGGAGGTCGATGATGACCGCCGCGGTGGTGCGGGGCTCCAGCGTCAGCATCAGGAGAACTCCTCCTCCAGCATCGACAGGCGCTCGGCCTGGTCCTCGGCGATCAGGGCGTTGAGCAGCGGGTCGATGTCGCCTTCGAGGATGGCGGGCAGGCTGTGCAGGGTCAGGCCGATGCGGTGGTCGGTCACGCGGCCCTGTGGGAAGTTGTAGGTGCGGATGCGCTCGGACCGGTCGCCCGAACCGACCTGGCTCTTGCGGGCGGCGGCGTAGGCCTCGTCCTTCTCGCGGCGCTGCATGTCGTAGAGGCGCGCCTTGAGGTTCTTCATCGCCTTGTCGCGGTTCACGTGCTGCGACTTCTCGGACGAGGTCGCGACCGTGCCGGTGGGCAGGTGGGTGATGCGCACGGCGGAGTCGGTCTTGTTGACGTGCTGGCCGCCCGAGCCGGAGGCGCGGAAGGTGTCGATGCGGATGTCCTCGGGGCGGATGTCGATCTCGACGTCCTCGACCTCGGGCAACACCGCGACGGTGGCGGCCGAGGTGTGGATTCGGCCGCCGGCCTCAGTAGCCGGGACGCGCTGGACCCGGTGCACGCCGCTTTCGAACTTCAGCCGCCCGAACACCCCGTCGCCGGTGACCGAAGCGACGATTTCCTTGTAGCCGCCCGCCTCGCCTTCGGAGATGGAGTCGACCTCGACCTTCCAGCCGCGGCTCTGGGCGTAGCGCTGGTACATCCGGAACAGGTCGCCCGCGAACAGGGCCGCCTCGTCGCCGCCGGTGCCGGCGCGGACCTCCAGGATGGCCGAGGCGTGTTCGTCGGCGTCCTTGGGCGCCAGCAGCAGAGCGACTTCGCGCTCCAGCTCCGGCAGGCGCTCCTTGAGGGCCTCGAGCTCATCGCGGGCGAGCGCCGCCATTTCGGCGTCCCCGGCCGCGGACATTTCCTCCAGCTCGGCCTGTTCAGCGCGCAGCTTGCCCAGGGCCATGACCGCGTCAGCCACGGGCTTCAGTTCCGAATGCTCCTTGGCCAGGCGCACGATCTCCGGCCCGTCGGAGGCGGACCCCATGCGGGATTCCACCTCGTGGAAGCGGTCGAGAACCTGGTCGAGACGGGCCTGGGGCAGACGCAAGGCGGGCAAACTCCTGAAACTCGGTCCCCGGCTCTAGGGGGAAACCGCGAAATATTCCACCGCCGGGATCGGAATGTTTCGTCAGTACGCAACGGCGTGCTAACCGCGAACCCATGCTTTCGCAGAAGACCAAGTACGCCCTTCGCGCCCTCGCCTACCTTGCGTCGCTGACCGAACCCTCGTCGGCCTCGATCGCCGAGGTGGCCGTCGGAGCCAAGGCCCCACGCAAATTCCTTGAAGCCATCTTGCTGGAACTGAAACTGGCCGGCTTCGTTGAAAGTCGGCGTGGGCGTTTCGGCGGTTACGCCTTGGCCAAGCCTGCGGCCTCGATCAGCTTTGCCGCCGTGATCCGAGCCGTGGAGGGCCCCCTGGCTCTGGCCCCCTGCGCCTCAGTCACTGCCTACAAACAGTGCGCCGACTGTTTTCCGGTCGAGTATTGCCCGATCCGGGCGGCCCTTCTGGCCGGCCGGGACGCGATCGCCGAGGTCCTGGAGAACTGGACGATCGAGCGCGCTGCGATCGACAAGGACCATATTCTATTGACTAAGTAGGATTTGACGGAAAT
>CAZRKY010000056.1:0-14467 GCA_964600375.1 uncultured Caulobacteraceae bacterium
CACGACCGAGACCAGCTTCTCCGCCCAGCTCTCCTTGCGCACCGATGGCGTCAAGCGCGACGACACGGCCGGGTCGAGTTTCAGGCCCAGCAACGCGCCCCCACCCTTCAAGGGCCGGGCGGCGGCGAACTGGAATTCGCGGGAGAAGGCGGTGAACGCCTTGCGCTGGCCGCTGACGATGTCCGGCAACCCCTTCGCGCACGCCTCGATGGCCTCGAGGATCTGCAGCGAGGCCGGGTCCTTCCAGAGCTCGGCCCGCAACGCCGCCGGGTCCTCGCCAACGGGGCCGCCATTGGGAAACGCCTCCGACAGTACGAAGGCGGCGTGATTGGAGCCAAGGCCGTGCTGGTCCTTCAGCCACTGCTGGCGCTTGCGGTAGGCCGTCTCGGGGCAGCCCCTGGCGATCTGCACCCACTCGGCCATGGGCTTGCCGGTCTTGGCCTCGAAGTTGGCCTTCACGGTCGCGAACCACTTCTGCTGGCGGGGCGTGAGGTTATCCATGGCCGATCCTGCGATTGTCCTGCGCGCGCGATTTGATACGACAAAGCCGCTGTTACGCGAAGGAAGACCGATGAGCCTCACGGGCGCCTACGACCCCGACAACATCTTCGCCAAGATCCTGCGCGGCGAGGTCCCAAACGTCACGGTCTGGCAGGACGACGACGTGCTCGCATTCATGGACGTTTTCCCCCAGGCGCCCGGCCATGTGCTGGTGATCCACAAGCGCTCGACCGCCCGCAATCTGCTGGACATCGACCCGGCCGATCTGGCGACCCTGACCGCCGCCGTGCAGAAGACCGCGTGCGCGGTCGAGGCGGCGCTGAAGCCCGACGGCCTGACCATCATGCAGTTCAACGGCGAGGCCGGCGGCCAAACTGTCTTCCACCTGCACTTCCACGTCATTCCGCGCCACGCCGGCGCCGGCCTGGCGCGTCACGGCGGCGGCATGGCGGACATGGACGAGCTGAAGGCGCTGGCGGCGAGGATCGCGGCCGAGGTCCGCTAGACGAACTTCACCTTCACGCCCGGCTTCACGCCCCGCGCCAGGGCCAGCACGTCCCAGTTCGTCAGGCGAACGCAGCCGTTCGACTGGGTCTTGCCGATGACGTCCGGATTGGGCGTGCCGTGGATGCCATAGGTCGGCTTGGAGAGGTCGATCCAGGTGACCCCGACGGGATTGTTCGGCCCCGCGGCGACCACCAGCTTGCGGGTGATCTTGCCGCGCGCGTAGTCCAGCTTGCGCGGGTCATAGGTGTAGGTCGGATGCCGCGCGACGCCGTTGACGGTCATGGCGCCCGTCGGCGACGGTTGCTCCGTCGAACCGATGGAAGCCGGATAGAAGGCCAGCAGCAGACCCGCCGCGTCATAGGCGCGAATGGCCTTCTCGCCGGCGTCGACCTCGATGCGCGCGACGTTGGCGGTCAGGGCCGGGCGCGCGGGATTGGCGACGAGGATCTCCTGGCCGGCGCCGTCGAAATTGACCCCCGGGTTCATCGCGCGCAGCAGGTCCTCGTCCATGTGGAAGCGCTCGGCGATGAGCTCCGCGGCGCTGGTGTAGCTGAGCGCCGTCAGGTTCGACTGTTCGACCAGGCTGTCGGGCACGCCGGAGATGAAGGGCCCGGCCAGGTCGGCCTGGGTGATGACATAGCGCGCGACCACCGAGGGCCCCCCCACGCTCTGCAGCGCCTGCCAGGCCGCCGGATTGAGGGTCCCGTCGCGCGGCAACCCCCTCGCCTCCTGGAACGCCGCCAGGGCCTGGCGCACGTTCTCGCCGTGGCGTGCGTCGATGACGCCGGGGGAGAACCCGGCGCGATCCAGCAGCACCTGGGCGCGCAGCAGCACGGCGCTCTGCACCGTCGCGTCCGGGTGCGGCGGCGCATAGGCGACGGTGTTGGCCGTAAGGGCGCTGAAGGGCGGAGCGGGCGCGGCCGGAGCAGCCTTGCCCGCCGCGGGTCCGGCGTCAGGCACGATGAAGCTCGCGCCGGAAGGACTCGTCTGGGTTGGGCGCAAGGCCGCCGTCGCCGAGGGCGCCTTGCGGTCGGCGCCCCCGCCGCACGCGGCCAGCAGCAGGACCGCTCCAGCGGCGCCAATCATGGCGCAGGCACCCGTCTTCATGTCGAAACCTCACATCGGAGCGGCGGCTCCGTGGGTGAGGAATGGGCGAGCGGGACGGACGTTCCGCCAACGCCCAAGCCAGGGCGACAAATGAAAAGACCGCCGGTTTCCCGACGGCCTCTTCACGCGTTTCAATTGTCCGCCAGGATCACTCCGCCAGTTCAGCGGCCTCGTCCAGGCTGGGGGCGCTGGGGGCGCCGCCGGATTCGATGTCGAAGGCCAGCTTGCCGTCCTTCAGCACGATGCGGACATGGCCGCCGCGCACCAGCTTGCCGAACAGGATCTCGTCGGCCAGCGGCTTCTTGACGTGCTCCTGGATGACGCGGGCCAGCGGACGCGCGCCGTACAGTTCGTCGAAGCCGTTCTTGGCCAGCCAGTCGGCCGCGTCGTCGGACAGGTCGACCGTGACGTTGCGGTCGGCCAGTTGGGCCTCCAGCTCGAGCACGAACTTCTGAACGACCTGGCGGATGACTTCCGGCGGCAGCGGATTGAAGGCCACGATCATGTCGAGGCGGTTGCGGAACTCCGGCGAGAACAGGCGCTGGATGGCCTTGTCGTCCTCGCCCTCGACCTTGCCGCGACCGAAGCCGATGGAGGCCTTGGCGTTGTCGGCCGCGCCGGCGTTGGTGGTCATGATCAGGATGACGTTCCTGAAATCGACCTTCTTGCCGACCGCGTCGGTGAGCACGCCATGGTCCATGACCTGCAGCAGGATGTTGTAGACGTCCTGGTGGGCCTTCTCGATCTCGTCCAGCAGCACGACCGCGTGGGGGTGCTGGTCGACGGCGTCGGTCAAGAGGCCGCCCTGGTCATGCCCGACATAGCCCGGAGGGGCGCCGATCAGGCGGCTGACCGTGTGCCGTTCCATGTATTCAGACATGTCGAAGCGCAGCAGCTCGATGCCGAGGGTGGCGGCCAGTTGCTTGGCCACCTCGGTCTTGCCGACGCCGGTCGGGCCCGAGAACAGGTACGAGCCGATGGGCTTCTGCGGATCGCGCAGACCGGCGCGGGCCAGCTTCATCGAGGCGGAGAGCTGCTCGATGGCGTTGTCCTGGCCAAACACCGTGCGGTGCAGGTCGGCCTCCAGCATGCGCAGCGACTCCGTGTCGGACTTGGAGACCGACTTCGGCGGGATGCGGGCGATCTTGGCGACGACGGCCTCGACCTCCTTCTGGCCGATGACCTTCTTGCGCTTGCGTTCGGGCAGCAGCATCTGGCCGGCGCCCGCCTCGTCGATCACGTCGATCGCCTTGTCCGGCAGCTTGCGGTCGGTGATGTACTTGGCCGACAGCTCGACCGCCGACTTGATGGCGGCGTCGGTGTAGCGAAGCCGGTGGAAGGTCTCATAGTAGGATTTCAGACCCTTGAGGATCTTGATCGTGTCCTCGACCGTCGGCTCGTTGACGTCGATCTTCTGGAAGCGCCGCACCAGGGCGCGGTCCTTCTCGAAGTGCTGACGGTATTCCTTGTAAGTCGTTGAACCCATGCAGCGAAGAGCGCCCGACGCGAGCGCCGGCTTGAGCAGGTTCGAGGCGTCCATGGCGCCGCCGGAGGTGGCCCCGGCGCCGATCACGGTGTGGATCTCGTCGATGAACAGGATGGCGTTGGGGTGCGCCTCCAGTTCCTTGACCACCTGCTTCACGCGCTCTTCGAAATCGCCGCGGTAGCGCGTGCCGGCCAGCAGCGCGCCCATGTCCATCGAGAAGATGGTGGCTTCCGCCAGCACGTCGGGCACGTCGCCGGTGACGATCTTGCGGGCCAGGCCCTCGGCGATGGCGGTCTTGCCGACGCCCGGGTCGCCGACCAGCAGCGGGTTGTTCTTGGTGCGACGGCACAGGATCTGGATGGCGCGCTCGACCTCGGCCATGCGGCCGATCAGCGGGTCCACCTTGCCCTCGCGGGCCTTCTCGTTGAGGTCGACGCAGTAGGCCTCAAGCGCCTCGCCGTTCTGCCGCGGCGCGGCGCGTTCCTCGACGTCGTCGGCGGTTGCGCCCTTGACCGAGCGGGGCTCCGAAGCGCCCGCCTTCTTGGCGATGCCGTGGGCGATGAAGTTGACCGCGTCATAGCGGGTCATCTCCTGCTCCTGCAGGAAGTAGGCGGCGTGGCTCTCGCGCTCCGAGAACACGGCGACCAGGACATTGGCGCCGGTGACCTCGTCACGGCCGGAGCTCTGCACGTGGATGACGGCGCGCTGGATCACGCGCTGGAAGCCTGCGGTCGGCTTGGCGTCCTCGCCGTCCTCGACCACCAGGGCCGTCAGCTCGTTGTCGACATAGTTGGTCAGTCCCGCCTTCAGGACCGTCAGGTCGACGCTGCAGGCGCGCAACACCGTCGCGGCCTCGGGATCGTCCGCGAGGGCGAGCAGCAGGTGCTCCAGCGTGGCGTACTCGTGGCTTCGCTCGTTGGCGAAGGTCACCGCCCGGTGGAGGGTCTCTTCGAGATGCCGTGAAAAGGATGGCACTGTGCTGCTCCTAGTCTTTTTCCATTGTGCACTGGAGCGGGTGCTGATGACGGCGCGCGGTGTCGGTCACCTGCGCCACCTTTGTCTCGGCCACTTCGTACGTGAACACCCCGCAGACGCCGACGCCGTGCTGGTGCACGTGCAGCATGATGCGGGTCGCATCCTCGCGGCTTTTGTTGAAAAACCGCTCGAGGACGTAAACCACGAACTCCATCGGGGTGTAGTCGTCGTTCAGGATCAGCACGCGATAAAGCGAAGGCTTGGCGACCTTCGGCTTCGTCTCGGTGACGACGCCGGTTCCGACGCCGCCCTGACCCTGATCACCTTGCTTGCGCTCGGCCAACGAACTCGTCCTCGACTGAAATGGGCCAAGAGGCCCGAACTCACAGATTAGATATGCCAACTCCGACGCTTTGGAAGGGGCCGAGACAATCAGTCCCCAACGGCCGGAGCTTGCCACCTTGCAAGCTTCGATACGGTTAACCGCGAGCGCAGGATCTGTTCATCGGCACAGGGGCATTCCCAGTTTGGTTGACTTCGCCGGATTCGGATGAATTATGTATACATGATGCAAACTGACCGCCCCATCCTGCTCAGCCGCGCCCGTGACGAAGTGCGTGACGCGCTTCGCGGCATGATCCTGTCCGGCGACGTTCCCCCCGACGGCCGGGTCGAGGAGATCGAGCTTTCCACACGGCTCGGCGTCAGCCGCACCCCCGTCCGCGAAGCGCTGATCGCTCTGGAATCCGAAGGCCTTGTCCGGTCGCGGCCCAATCGCGGCTTTGTTGTGCTGCCCCTGGACGCAGCCCAGGTACGCGAAACCTATCCGGTGCTGGCCGCCCTTGAATCCGCGGCGCTCAAGCTGAGCGCCGAGCACCTGCAGGCCGCCCTTCCCGACCTGCGCGACATCAATCGCCGTCTGGCCGGAGAGCGGAGTCGAGCCCGACAGCACGAACTGGACCGGGCCTTTCACGACCGGTTGACCCGCGACTGCGGCAACCCGCGGCTGCTGACGCTGCTGCAGGCCGAGTGGACGCGGGCGCGCCGGTTTGACGGCGCCTTCGAGCGCGGGACTGCCGATCAGGCGGGATCCTGCGCGGAGCACGATCTGGTGATCGCGGCGATCGAGGCGGGAAGGTTGGACGAGGCCGCGGCCGTGCTCGAACAGCACTGGCGTCGGGGCATCGAGGTGGTGGTGAAATGGCTCAACGAAAAATCCTGACTGCGAGCCTGGTGCTGGCGATCCTGACGACCCCGGCGCGTCCGGGTCTCGCGGCGACCGCTCCCGCGGAGCCCGGCGCCACCGCCGATCAGATTGCGTTCCACAGCCTTCAGCAGGACGTGGCCATCGCCGCCGTCCTGGCCGAGTTGAAGGCCTCCGCTCCCGAGCGCCGACTAATCATCCGCGACGTGCAGGTGGTCGATCCCGACGCCGGCGCCGTCACGCCGGGCCAGTCGGTTCTGGTCGGAGGCGGGCGGATCGCCTGGGTGGGGCCGCGCGACAAGGAACCCGCCGTGGACCGGGTGACGTTGATCGAAGGGCGGGGTCGGTTCCTATCCCCGGGCCTGGTGGACATGCACATCCACTCAGGACCCGCGTCCGGTTGGCTGCTGAACCTGGCGGTGGGTGTGACGACGGTGCGTGAGATGGATGGGTTCCCATGGTTGCTCCGCCTCCGCCAGAGCGTCGCTGACGGGCGTGTCCTGGCTCCGACACTCACGGTCGCGGGAACAATCCTCAACGACCAGCCGCTCGACGGCTATGCGGTGGTCCCTGACAGCCCGCTTGACGCGCGGCGGCTTGTTCGGCAGCAAGCCGCGTGCGGCTACGATTTCATCAAGATTCACAACCTCCTGTCCAAGCCGGTCTTCGATGCGGTGACCGAGCAGGCTGGTTCTCTCGGAATCGACCTTGTCGGACACGTGCCCCACGACATCACCCTGGCCCACGCTCTGGCGCCCGGTCGGATGCGCACCTCCGAACACCTCAAAGGGTTCCTCTACGACGCGACCCTGCTCCCCAACGACGACGAGGATTACTCGGCCGCCCTCAAGGACGCCGACGTCTGGCTGACGCCGACCCTGTTCACGGGCCTCAACTACGACCGGGGCGAGTGGGCCAAAGGCGTCATGGCGGGCCCCACCGCCGCCTATGTCCCGCTCCGGCGTCGTCAGGAGTGGGCCGCCATGCTGGCATCGCCTGACGCAGAGCAGTTAGCGCTCGGCGAGCGGTTCCGCAGGACCCAGTCGATCGTGATGGCGCGGCTGGTCCCGCTCAGGCCGCGCTGGCTCGCGGGCACGGACGCGGCCGGCTACCCCTTCTCCGTCATGGGCTATGCCCTGATCGAGGAGTTACGCCTGTTGCGCTCGGCGGGCCTGACGCCAGTCGAAGTCCTGAGATCGGCGACCGCCGAGCCGGCCAGGGCCATGCGCCAGCCGGAGACCTTTGGCGCGGTGAGACGTGGCATGCGCGCTGACCTCGTCCTGCTGGATCGCAACCCGTTGGAGGATCCGACCGTCTACGCCGCCAACGCCGGCGTGATGGTTCGCGGCTTCTGGCTGCCGCGCGAGCGACTGGACGCGGCCCTGGCCCGCCTGGCCGCGATCTACGCAGAGAGCGATGCGGTGGAGATTACGCGTTCCGACGCCGCGGCCTTGCGCCAGCGCGCTTCAGCCCTGATCGAGAAGGGCTTCGTATTCGATCCTCAGACCGTGGACGCGGCGAACGCGGCCGCCGCGAGCGTCGGATTGGCCGACACCGGGCTGGCGTCGCTGAACGGCCCCCCGCCCACAGGCCCCTGCGCGATGCCGACGCCGAGCTGAATGGCGCCCGACCCTGCCGCGCTTGACCGCCCGCGCCGGATCAACGGACCATCTCCGAAACGGTTTTTGACATCGAAGGGATGGCGGGAGGCGCCGCGCAATAATTTGCCCCTGCCCGGCGCGTCGCACCTGTTTTCAATAACAGGGAAGGAACAGGGACGGATCAGGGAAGGATCAGGGGAATAACAGGCTGCCAGCCGCCGGGGAGCGTTGCGGCACGCGGCGCAATATTTTGCCCCGGACACGCAAAAGCCCGGAGCGTTTCCGCTCCGGGCCTTCGGGTACGCTTGTACTGGTACGCTTACTGGGGGAGCTTAGCGAGCCGACTGGAAGCGCTCGACGGCGGCCGTGGCGCGCTCGTTGATCGGCTTGAAGCTGTCCTTGACCGAGGCCGACACGATGTCGGTGGCGCGGGTCACTTCGGCCAGGTAGGCCTCCATGGCGCTCTTGGCCCAGGTCGTCTGGACTTCGATGACTTCCTGGATCGCCTTGGCCGAGGTCAGGGCCTGGGCGGCCGACTGGGCGTCTTCCCAGGACTTCTTCGAGAAGGCCAGGGTGTTGGCGCCCAGGGTCTCGGCGCCCTTGGTGGCGGCGGTGACCGACTCGACGACGGCTTCCAGGTTGCGCTTGGAGGCGGCGTTGACTTCGTTCAGGCCGGCCAGCGACTTCTCGACGCCGTCACGGAAAGCCTGGTCGCCGGCGGCGGTGAAGCGTTCGGCGGTGTTCTTGATGGAGTCAGCGTTCTTGGTCATGGTCTTGGTCCTCGATATCTGACAGCCCGCAAGGGCCGGTGGCGGTTGCCCGCGTTGTTCGATGGCGACCTTATCTCGCATCTGCGAACAGATGTCAATCGGAAATGGTGCACTGCAACAATCCGTCGAATATCCCTGCCACGACAGGCCGTTCAGCGACGCGGACGGGCGCCCGCGCCGCTCCCCGGCCCCGCTGAACCGGTCCATCCGGGGTTGTCCAGCGAATCTGGCGGCCCGACTCGGCCCCGCGGCCGCGCGTTCACAAGCGCGGCAAAAACTCGCGCCGTGGCTGTTTACCCTAGAGAAAGGGCTGTGAAGCGATCATAAAGGCTTCTGGGGTGTCTTCGGGGGGCGCCCTATCCAGTTTTGCGACGGACGCTGTCATGTTCCCAACCGCCCGCCGGATCGCTTTCGCGCTTCTCGTCACCTTCGCCACCCTGGTGTCGTCCATCACGGCCGCGCCGGCGCCTGTGTTCGCCGCAATCGTGGATTCGCCCAAGTACGCGGCGATCGTGGTTGATGCGACGACCGGCGAAGTGCTCTACGCCCGCCGCGCCGACAGTCCCCGCTACCCCGCGTCGATCACCAAGGTGATGACGCTCTACCTGGTGTTCGAGGCGCTGGAGTCCGGCCGCCTCAGCCCCAATGACCGGGTGGTCATGTCGCCCCGCGCCGCCGCCCAACCGCCCTCCAAGCTCGGCCTCGCGGTCGGCGACAGCCTGACCGTCGACGAGGCGATCCGCGCCCTGGCGGTCAAGTCCGCCAACGACGTGGCCGTGGCCTTGGCAGAGAAGGTCGGCGGCACCGAGGCCCGCTTCGCGGCCATGATGACGCTGAAGGCCCAGGAACTGGGCATGAACAGCTCGCGGTTCGTCAACGCCAACGGCCTGCCCGACAGCCGGCAGCTGACCACCGCCCGCGATATCGCCATCCTGTCGCGCGCGGTGATGCGCGACTATCCGCAGTACTATCCCTACTTCAGCCAGAAGTACTGGACCTTCCGGGGCCAGGAGATGCGCAATCACAACGGCCTGCTGCTGCGCATGCCGGGCATCGACGGACTGAAGACCGGCTTCACCAACGCCTCGGGCTTCAACCTGGCCGCCTCGGGCGTCCGCGATGGCCACCGCCTGATCACCGTTGTGCTGGGCGGCCCGACCACGGCCGTGCGCGACAACCACGTGGCCGATCTGCTCAACATCGGCTTCGACGTCATGCGCCGCCGCGACCGCGGTGAGGTCATCACCGTCGCCCAGGCCCTGTTCGAGCCGCAGATCCCGTCCGCCCCGATCCAGTACGCGGCAAACGGGACCGCGCCCGCCTCGCCGGCCGCCGCGCCTGCCCGGACCCAGACCCTGGCCGCCGCCACGCCCGCCCGCACCCGCGACGTCACTGGCGAACTGAACGCCGGCGCCCTTCGCGGCAGCCAGCCGGCCACCGGCCGCGGCGCCATGCGGCCGGTCGAGAATCCCCCGGAGGCTCCGGCCCAGACGGTGGTGCTGGCCGCCATTGCGCCGGTCGAGGCCGCCCCGACGCGCGCCGCGCCGGCCCCTGCCCGGTCGACTCCCGCCCGGGCCCCCGCCGCCAAGCCCAAGAAGCGCGATCCCGACGCCGTGTGGGTCGTTCAGGTCGGCTCGTTCCGCCAACGCTCCGAAGCCAACTCGTGGCTGAAGCAGGTGGGCAAGCGCTTCAACCAGCACTTCGCCCGCGCCGAAAGCCAGATCATGTCGGCCAGCGGCTGGTACCGGGTCCGCTACAACGGCATGACCCAGGCCGCCGCCAAGAAGGCCTGCGAGGCCCTGAAGGCCAAGCGCCTGGCCTGCATGGTGATCAAGGGCAACTAGGGCGAACGCCCGCCCCGCGCCGATCAAGCCCTCCCTCGCGGAGGGCTTTTTCGTAACCGCTCAGCGCTTCTTCAGCAGCTTGTCGCGCGCCGTGTTGAGCCGCGCCGCCACCGCCGGATCACCGCCCTGGTCGGGATGGGCCATGCGCATCCGCGCGCGATAGGCCGCCTGGATGTCGTCGACCGTGGCGATGTCCTCCACGCCCAGCACGCGCCGCGCCTCGTCCTCGGTCATGGGGCCGAAGGGAATGGGCACGCGGCGCGCCACCAGCGACAGGGCAATGCCGACCAGCACGGTGGCGCCGCCGGCGAACATCAGGCCGCGCACCATCACGGCTACGCCCGCCACGACGCAGGCGATGCCGACGATGCCGGCGGCGGACCGCCACTCGTTGGGTTTCTTGGGGCCTCGGCGGCCCAGCCACACGAGGGCGGCGAAGACAGCGACGGCCAGGAAGATCCAGGTCACCCGGCCAGCCTTTGGGTCAGGCGGCGGTCGCGGTCAACGGCTGCGAGGCGTCAACACCCAGGTCCAGGGCCTGCATCAGCGAGCGAAGCTCCTGGCGCGCGGCCACATGGGCCAGCGAAACGGCCACCGGCCGGATCTGGGGCGACAGGTCGGCGACGGTCAGGCCGAACGGGAAGAGCTCCCGATAGATCACCCGGTCCCGGAGGCCCGGGCCAACGCGGAACCCGACCCGGCGGCTCAGCGCCTCGATGCGTTCGTCCAGGCGGCGACGATTGCGGGCCTCCGTGACCGCCAGGCGGTTGCGCAGCACCACCCAGTCGATCTTGCGGCCGTCTGTCATGGCGCGCTGCTTGCGGGCCTCCCAGACGGTCTCGGCGTAGATGGAGGGCTTGCCCAGTTCGAGGGTGACGGGATCGACCGAGCCCAGCAGATCGAAGTCCACGAAGCTGTCGTTCATGGGGGTGACAATGAGGTCTGCGGCGGCGTGGGCCGCGCGCGACAGGGCGGTGTCGCCGCCCGGCGTGTCGATGACGATGTAGTCGGCGCTCGCACGGGCCTCGGCCAGAATCTCAGCGAAGCGCGCCACGCCGGCGTCGGCCTCGGCCGCGGCGAAGGCGGCCGGCTTGTCGGCCAGACGAAACTCCTCGGGCAGCGGCGCCGAGGCGTCGGACGCCGCGAGCCAGGCCCGGCGACTGGCCAGGAAGTGGCCCAGCGACTGCTGTCGCAGGTCCAGGTCGATGACCGCGACCTTGGCGTCCTGCCAGGCCAGGGCCGTGGTCAGGTGGATGGCGATGGTGGACTTTCCGGCCCCGCCCTTTTCGTTGCCCACAACGACAACCCGCGCGTTCGACATGGTTTCTCGCCCCCACCCGACTCACGTGCCGAGCCCAGCGAGGTCATACCGGGGCCGCGCCTGCGTCAACGCGGCGAGGTGATCTATTCACAGTCTTTGAAGGCAAGCCTTCAGGCCGAGGGTCCGCCCTTGGCGCACCAGCGATCCGTGACGCCGGCGGCGCGGCAGACCTGGGCCGCGGCGGTCTGGGTCGGTAGTACGCTGGTCTGCAGGCGAACCCAGGTCCCCTTGGCGCCGAGGTCGACGGTCTGGAAACGCGGAGACAGGTTGGCAAAGACCGCCCCGTTGGCCGACTTCAGCTTGGCCCAGGCGGCCTCGGCTTCCGCGCGGCTGCGGAAGGCGGCGATCTGCGCAAACCAGGCGCCGGACGCGGCGGCGGCCGGGCGGCTTGCAGTCATCGACGCGGGCTGCATCCGCGCGGGCCGTTCCGTCATGACGGCGTCCGCCACGGTCATGGCGGCGCGCAATCCCATGTCGCGGGCGTTGGGCAGTTCGAGGGGATCGACCACGGCTATGGACATGGCCGGTCGCAGGCCGGAGGCCTCCGACCTCAGGACCACCGTCGGCGCCGGCGCCGCGGGACCGTCGGCGCGGGCAAGGGTCTGCTGGGCGCGCCGCTGGTCACGGGCGACCGCCTCTTCGTCGGATGTCGGAATCTCGGAAACCGCCTGGGCCCAGCGCTGGAACATGCGCCCGTCGTTGCGGGGCGGCTCCATGCAGGCCGAGACGGACAGACCGCTGGCGACGACGGCGGCTAGACTGACAACGCTTCTGCGGTCCATACCGCGACCATAGCGAGCGCGCCTTTCGGCCCGGTTCTCAAACGTCCTTAACGACTGACGCGATTTTCGTAACCATGTCCGAGACTTCCGCCCCCTTGCCCATCGTCCGCACCGTCGCGGAGCTGCGCGCCGTTGTGGCCGGATGGCGCGCGAGCGGCCTGCGGGTCGGCTTCGTGCCGACCATGGGCGCCTTGCACGAAGGCCATCTCTCCCTTGTGCGTCAGGGGAAGGCCCAGGCCGATCGCGTAGTGGCCAGCGTCTTCGTCAATCCGACCCAGTTCGCGCCCACCGAAGACCTCGACCGCTATCCGCGGCAGGAGGCCAAGGACGCCCAGCTGCTGGCCTCCGCCGGGTGCGACATCCTGTTCGCCCCCGCCCCGCCGGAAATCTACCCTTCCGGTTTCGCGACCAGCGTGACGGTCGCTGGGGTCTCGGATGACCTGGAGGGCCGGTTCCGGCCGCAGATGTTCGGCGGCGTCGCCCTGGTCGTCGCCAAGCTATTCAACATGGTCCAGCCGCATGTGGCGCTGTTCGGCGAGAAGGATTTCCAGCAGTTGCTGGTCATCCGGCGCATGGCGCTGGACCTCGACATCCCGGTCGAGGTCGTGGGTTGCCCCACGGTGCGCGAGCCGGACGGTCTCGCGATGAGTTCCCGCAACGCCTACCTGACCGCGGCCGAGCGCGCGACCGCCGCGAGCCTCAATCGCATCCTGGCGCAGGCGGCCGGGCGCGCGCGCGCCGGTGACCGTCCCGAAGCGATCGAAGCCGAGGCGACCGAGGCCCTGCTGCAATCCGGATTTGAGCGCGTCGACTACGTCGCCCTGCGCGCCGCGGCGAATCTGGGCCCCTTCACCGGCGCGGGTGAAGCCCGGGTCCTGGCGGCGGCCTGGTTGGGGCAGACGCGACTGATCGACAACTTGCCGATCTGAGGGCCCTACCAGGCGCCCAGTTCGCGCAGTTCCTCGGCGAGCCCCTCGGGCATGTCGCCTGCGTCGAAGCCAGAGAGGTCCGTCGTCACGTCGCGGCCCTCATAGTAGCGCCAGCCCTGGAAGGCGGACCGGCGCTGGGGCGCGACCTTGATCACAGCGTCGTCCAGGGTGATTTCGCAGCGGGCGCGCTGCCCCTCCTCAAGCGTGTCGATGGCCAGGATGCGCTGGCGGCACTGCACCACCCCCTTGATGACCCAGTAGAGGGAGCCGCCGTCCAGCAGCTCTGCGGCGCGCTTGGGCGTGGAGCGGGTGTGAACCACCGGCGTGCGCCCCTTCCCCCGCTCCTCGCGCCCCCAGGCGGTGAGCTGCTCGATGCGGTCGACGCCGACGCATAGCTTGATCAGATGAAGGGCGGCCATGAGGCCTGTTTAGCGGGGTTTCGACCCTGAATGCGAGGGGCGCGTTCGCCCCTGCAAGCGGCGCGGGTTTTACTGACGCGAATTCAGCGCAAGCCTTGTTTTCGTGCGGTATTATCTAAATTTTCGCACGGCAGAATTGGGCTCCTGTGAAGCTTTTTCGGGCGAAATTCCGGATATGACTGTCCACAGGTCTGGAAATACCCCATGTTGGGTCATTCGACTTCTGCTCTTTTGCTATGACGAGGCGGGTCACACCGCACCTCCCTGGCCAAACCGGACTCGATAGATCGCTGGGCGTTCCGGTGATCTCACGCCAATGGAGGCTACTCAAATGGCTCAAGGCACTGTGAAGTGGTTCAACACCACCAAAGGCTACGGCTTCATCCAACCCGATGAAGGCGGGCGCGACGTGTTCGTGCACGCCACGGCTGTCGAAAACTCGGACCTCAAGTCCCTGAACGAAGGCCAGGTCATCACGTATGAAGTCGAACGCGACTCGCGTTCGGGCAAGGAAAGCGCCGTGAACCTCAAGGCCACCTAAGGCCTGAGTTACACAGCTCTACCGAATGCGCCGCGGGGCTCACGCTCCGCGGCGTTTTTGATTCCGGGCGCCGCCGTTCGGGGCCGGGAACCTCTCGGGGGCGAAGGCCCTATGAGCGGGAGGAGAACCCAATGACCCAGGACAAACCCGACGCCCCTCGCGACCGCCCCGTCAATCCCGGCGATGTCGCCGGCGGCACCTATGGCCGTGACAAGGCCGAGATCGCACGCCGCAGCGAGGCGCGCACTGAAAAGGGCGGCGCCAGCGCGCTTGAGCCGGACGGCAAGCCCGAACCCGCGCTTGATGACGAGCCGGAAGGCCGCGCTTCGGGAACCTGAGGCGTGAGCGGCCTAGGCCGCCTCGACCTTGGCCAGCAGCGTGCCCTCGGTGACCTGGTCGCCCGCCTTGACCGGCAGTTCCGCGACCACGCCGTCGAAGGGCGCGGTGAGGGCGTGTTCCATCTTCATGGCTTCCAGCACC